>CALVMF010000001.1 GCA_944342125.1 uncultured Bacilli bacterium
ATAAAATCAACACCTAAAAGAGTCTCTTTGATGCGAGGTGAAATTTCGTTTAAATTGCCAATAGGAGAAGGGACTAAATATAAAGTATTAGCCATTTTTCTTTTCTTTATTCATTTGCTGTGGCTTTTTAAAATTATTGGTACCACTTTGTTTAATATATTTTTTAACTTCATCTAAAGGCAAAAATTCAACATTATCAACCGAGCTAATCTTCACGATTTTTGTTAATACGTTATAACTATTAACCTTATAATCTTCGCCGTTATATTTAAATTGAGTATTTATCGCTGGAAATTCTTTTTTCGCTTCGGTGTAGAAGTCATCTTCAAATTTTAAGCAGCACATTAATTTTCCACAAACGCCACTTAATTTAGGGATATTGATAGTTAACATTTGATTTTTAGCTTTATTTAAAGAAACGCCTTCTTGGTTTGAATACATATAAGTGCAACATAAAGGAAGTCCACAAACGCCATACCCACCAACTAGCATTGCTCTTTCTCTAGCAGTGATTTGTCTTAATTCAATTCGACACTTAAGATTGCTGGCTAATTTTTTAAGAAGTTCTCTAAAATCAACACGCTCTTCACTGAAGTAAGTAAAAAGTATCTTTTCTCTATCAAGCGTATATTGAATTTTGACTATTCTCATATTGAGATTTAATTCTTTAACATATTTTTCAAAGATTTTTTTAGCAGATTGAATTTCTTCTTGGTTTTGTTTAAACACTGATAAATCGTTTTTAGTAGCTTTTCTTAAAATTGGTTTAATTTCTTTGTTAAAATTCACTTGGCTCATGTCCATTTTTGGCGAAATCACCTTACCAAGTTCTTGACCAACAACTGTATCAACGACAACGAAACTTCCTTCTTCAATAGTTTCATCATCTGTTTGAAAATAGTAACTCTTCTTGGAGTCTATAAATTTAACACTTATACAATAACTCATATTACTTACCAAAAATCTTATTAAATGTATCAAAAGTTAACAAATTTAAATTAAGGTTGTAATTAATTTCATTGCGTGCATTCATTAAAATTAATACTTTGTCTTCAATTGAACTTAAATTTATCAACTTGCTTAATATTTTATCATATTTCTCTAAGACAGTTTGCTCTTTATATTTGACCTTTAAGGCTTCTTTAAAGAAAAGAATTAAAATATCAAAAAACTCACGATATTCTGTTTTCTCTTTTATGGTTTTATTAACAACGTTCAGTTCGTAGGAAAGCAGTTCCGGATAGTTATTTGAAAGGTCTAAAGTATGTGTTGCAAGGTCGACTATTTTTAATAGCTTACTGTTTGTTGAATTTTCTTTAATTAGTTCTGCATCATTAAATAAAAATGATAAAATTTCCGCTTTCTCTTCATCAACTCCTAAAGAAATTGCATCAAAAATTAGAGCATCTTGAGGAAGTAAAGTGAAATGAACGGTTTGAACACGACTTAGAATTGTTGGTAATAATCTTTTATCATTTTCGGTCGTTAAAAGCGCGTAGCAATCTTCAAGGGGTTCTTCTAAAAATTTCAACAAAGCATTAGTTGCATCTAAACTTAAGTTTTCTATCAAATTAATGATATAAACTTTTTTGTTAGTTTTTTCACTAGCTGTTTTAGAAAATTCTTCTTCTAAATTACGAATCTCGTTAATTTTAATTGGTCCTTTTTTGGTATCGAAAACACGCAAATCAACATAATTTTCTTCAAAAACTCTTTTTAAAATTAATGAATCTTCAGGAGCAAAAGGAGAACTATCAGGGTCTATAATACTGGCTGCTAAAAATTTAGAAATATTTAAAAGTGGAGTGCCTTTTTCTCCAACAAGAAGATAAGCATGAAAAATTTTCTTTTGATAAAGAGCGTTCTCAAAAATTTTATAAGGTATTTTCTGATATATTTTTAGATATTCAACGTAATTCATTTAATTTCTTTTTTAAGATTTGATATGTGTTTTCGATTACTTCGTTTAATGGTTTTGAAGCATCGATAACTATAAAGCGGTTTTTGTTGTTTGCCACTATCTTTTTAAATGTTTCGTATACTTTATCGTGAAAATTCTCGTTTTCGTTGTCTAAACGATCGGCAACCCTTTTTTTATCACTATTAACTCTAGATAAACCTATTTCAGGTGAGACATCAAAAAACAGTGAAATATCAGGATAGGTGTTTTCGGTCGCAAAAAGATTAATATTTAAAACATTTTCAACGCCAAGATTACGACCGCCACCTTGATAGGCTAAACTTGAATCAATAAATCTATCGCAAAGCACAATTTTTCCTTCCTTTAATGCAGGCCAGATTTTCTCGACAAGATGTTGACGTCTACTAGCAGCATATAAAAGAGCTTCAGTTCGAGGATCAAGTGCAGTGTTGGAATTATCTAAGATAATATCGCGAATTTTTTCAGCAATAGGAGTGCCACCAGGTTCTCTGGTTAAGAGCACATCAAAATTATCTTTTAAAAGTTTTTCGTAAACTGATTTGATAACTGTGCTTTTTCCGCTTCCATCAGGACCTTCAAAAGTTATAAACATAAATTTATCCCCCTATTTAAGTTTTGTTCGACCATTTAAAGCTTTTTCTAGCGTTAACGAATCGATATATTCAAAAGAAGCGCCAATTGGCATACCATAAGCAAGCCTTGTAATATTAATGTTTTCATCGGCAAAAATTTTGCTTAAATATAAAGCGGTAATTTCGCCTTCTGGTGTCGCATTTGTCGCAATTATCAACTCTTTAATGCCTTCTTTTTTAATTCTATCTGCCAATTCATTAATTTTGAGAGTCTCTGGAGTAATGTTTTTACTAGGATTAATTAAACCGCCTAAAACATGAAATACACCATTAAAATTTCCTATTTTTTCAAAAGGCAAAATATCTTTAGATTGAGCAACGACTATACAAGTTTCGTGATTTCTTGATGAATCTTGACAAATAGAACAAACTGACTCATCAGTTAAAACACCACATATTGGACAAGGATGAATCTTTTCTTTGACATCTTCAATGTTTTTAATTAAAAGTTTAACATCATTTTCATCCATATCTAAAAGAGCGTATGCCATACGCTCAGCGGTTTTGCTTCCAATAGAAGGGAAAAGCGAAAAGGAATCTGCTAGATTTTCAACTGGTTTTAAATCCTTCATCTAGAAAGGAAATCCTCCAGTACGATTTGCTTGTTGGAATTTGTTAGCTAATTCATCTTCAGCTTCACTAATTTGATCTTTACAGCCGTTATAAGCGATTTTTATCATTTCGATTAAATCTTCTTTTTCTTTAAGTAATTCATCGTCAAGAATTTCAATATTAACCATTTCGAGGTTGCCTTTTAAAGTAACGCTAATTGCACCGTTAGCAGTATTAGTGAATTCTTTTTCTTCTAGAAGTTTATGTTCTTTTTCATATTGTCTTTGCAATTTTTGCATTGCTTGGACCATTTGTTGCATGTTCATAAATTAAATCTCCTTTAAAATAGTTTTTTATCTTCAATTTCAGCTTTTTTAGGTAAGTGATTAAGCTCTTGTAAATTTCTATATTTTTTAATTAGTTCAGTAGAAACATCACGATTTAATGCGTAAACACATACTTTTCTGCCCAAAACTTTTTTTACTAATTTACCCAAACCTTCTTGATTTGACTTAATATTAATTTTTTTAGCAGTTGAAGGATAATCACAAATTAAAATTAAATTGGAATTAGTGAGAATGTATGGTCTAGCATCTAATAGAAGTGAAGCGTAAGTCCCTTCGTTAGGGTCATTAACTAATTGATTAAAAGCCGACCATCTTTGAGTAATTAATTTTCTCTCATCTTTATCTGAAATAATTGTTAACTTAATTAAATCATCAAGGGAAACTTCGTTATATTCTCCATCTGTAGCTAAAACACTGAATTCAGTAGATGATGGTTTTAACTTAATTTCAACCTCTTGTTTTGTGACTGGAACAGGTTCAACTTTAGGCGTACTTTGTGAAATATATTGAGGTTTTGCGGGATTTTCTTTAGAAATCTGAGAAACTTGGTTACTTTGTTGCACAGAGCCAGTAACAACACTTGGTTGGACATTTTCGCCTTTAATATCACTTTCTAAAAGTTTTAATAAGTAAATTTCAAATAAGAAATTAGGATCTGATGTAGTTTTGAATTCGCTTTGACACTTAAGCAAAATATCGATAAATGACAGTAGTTGAGGCTCAGAGAATTTAAGCATAATTTCTCTAGCATCTTCTTCTTTAGAAGAAATGATTAAACTTTTATCTCTTGTTTTTAAATAAACCAAAGAATCTTTTAAAAGAGAAAGAAGCTCATTCACTAAGCGTGAAAGATCGACGCTTCTAGAAACAAAATCTTCAAAAGTTTTTAAAACACGTAATGTGTTTTTGTTTCTAATATCTTCAAGTAGGCGAATTTTTTCTTCGCTTGATACCAAGCCAAACATATTGATTACATCATCTTCTTGGATGTCGTTACCTGAATAAGAAATAACTTGATCAAGAATAGATAGAGCATCTCTTGCTCCGCCATTTGCTAACTCAACAATCAAATTAATCGCATCGTTACTAGCCATTAGGTTTTCTTCTTTAAGCACGCGAACGATTAACTCTTTTAAATCAGCATCTCCAATTTTCTTAAACTCATATCTTTGACATCTACTTAAGATAGTTGGTAAAAGTTTATAAGGCTCAGTAGTACACAAGATGAATACGACATAACTTGGTGGTTCTTCAAGAGTCTTTAGCAAAGCATTAAAGGCACTATTTGTCATCATATGGACTTCATCGATGATATAGACTTTATATTTTCCTTTTATAGGAGCGTATTTAACTTTTTCAATTAATTCTCTTACTTCATCAACTCCGCTATTACTGGCGGCGTCAATTTCAATAACATCAGGATGCGATCCTTCGCTAATCGCATAACAACTCGAACAATTATTACAAATATGTCCTAATCCTTCTTCACAGTTTAAGGCTTTAGCAAAAAGTCGAGCAACGCTGGTTTTTCCTGTGCCACGAGGTCCGCTAAAAAGATATGCATGTGAAATCTTTTGCATTTTTAAAGAGTTGACCAAAGTTTGTTTTACTGCGTTTTGGCCAACAAGTTCATCGAAATTTTTACTTCTATATTTACGATATAATGCTAAATACGACATCTGAAATACCTTTAATAATTATACACGTTTATAAAGGTCTTAAAAAAGATTATTCTTGTATTGGGAACGGCAGTTTTAAGACAAAGATTTAAAATTTAGTCATGATTTTGTATAATTCATGGGCTCGGAGGTTTATTTATGGATAAAAGTATGCGCGATAGATTAATTACAAGTGAAAAAAGAATCAATGAAATTGATAATCTTTTGCTTGAACCTGAAACCACGAGCGATATGAACGCTTTTAAAAAACTTAATAAAGAGAGAAGTCAACTTGAACCAATTGTTAATAAATTTCATGACTTTTTATATGCTGAACAAAATAAAAACGATGCTTTGTTGATGTGCAATGACAAAGACCCTGAAATTGCAATGATGGGGAAAGAAGAACTCAAGAAAAACGAAACTCTACTTGAACAAATTGAAGAAGAATTAAAGATTTTATTACTTCCAAAAGATCCAAACGATGGGAAGGACATTATTTTTGAAATCAAAGGTGCTGTTGGTGGTGATGAAGCCAATATCTTTGCAGGCGATTTATTTAGAATGTATATAAGATATTGCGAAACTAAGGGGTGGCACACAAAAATCCTTGATGAATCTCCAACCGGTGTTGGCGGATATTCATATGTATCTTTTGTGGTAAGTGGAGATGACGCTTATTCTCGACTTAAATTTGAAAGTGGTGTCCATAGAGTTCAAAGAGTTCCAAAGACAGAAGCGAATGGAAGAATTCATACTTCAACCGCCACAGTTGTAGTTATGCCACAAGTTGAAACAAACGAAATCAACATTAATCCTGCTGATTTAAAGGTTGATAGATATAGATCTCAAGGAGCAGGTGGTCAAAACGTTAATAAAACAGAATCTGCTGTTCGTATAACCCACATTCCTACTGGTATTGTTGTATCTTGTCAAACGGAAAAGTCACAAATTCAAAACCATGAAATCTGTATGCAAATGTTAGCTTCAAAACTTGCTCAATTAGAAGAAGAAAAGAAAGAGAAAACTGAAGCACAATACCGTAGCAAAATAGGAAGTGGAGACCGTAACGAAAAAATTAGAACATATAACTATCCTCAAAATCGTGTTACCGACCATCGAATCGGCTTTACAATTCAGCAACTTGATAGAGTAATAAATGGTGATTTAGATCCAATTATTGATGCTTTAATTAACTACGATCAAGAGCAAAAAATTGCTGGAAATAAAGATGGAATTAACTAATCGAGAGATATTTTTCTTAGCCAAAGAAGAGATTAAAAAACGAGATTTGGAACTTAGCGACAGCGAAATTGTTAGTCTTTTAGAACATGTAAATAATTTCAAAAATTATACTGAATTTTCATTAAATTTTGATAAAAACTGCGCAAATCCCCAATATTTTTACGATTTATTTAATAAAATAATCAACGGAGAGCCTTTACAATACGTTTTAAAATCAGCTCCATTTCACGATTTTAATTTATATGTTGATAAAAGAGTTTTAATACCAAGAGTAGAGACCGAACAACTTTGTTTAAAAGTATTAGAAAAATTAAAGATTTTTAATCTAAAAGTTAATACCGCCCTAGATATGTGTACTGGTTCAGGCTGCATAGCTTTATTTATAAAAAAGAATTTAAAAGATGTTAATGTTTATGCAAGCGATATTTCAGAAGATGCTTTAGATGTCGCTATAAAAAACGCTAAAAATAATAAACTTGCAATTAATTTTATTAAAAGTGACAAAACAGATTTTATTATTAAAGAGAATTTAAAATTTGACTTACTTGTTTCTAATCCGCCTTATGTAGAAAAGTTAGAAAATATAGAAGAAAAAGTAAGAAAATACGAACCATTAAATTCTATTTATTCAAAAGACGGAACAGCATTTTATGAAAATGTGTTTCTAAATTATCAAAAGATTATGAATGATGAATTTTTAATGGCTTTTGAGATTAATTACGATCAAGAAGAAAAACTTACTAATTTAATTTATAAATATTTTAAAAAAGATATAGAATTTTCTTTTGAAAAGGATTTATACGGGTTAACTAGATTCCTTTTTATTTATCGAGGCGACAAAAAATGCAAATTTTAGAGAAAAACGATTTAAAAAAATGCGTTGATATATTAAATGCAAATGAGCTTTTGGCTTTTCCTACTGAAACCGTTTTTGGTCTTGGAATTAAAGCGACTTCAGAAGAAAATTATCTAAAGCTTGTTAAGGCTAAGAAAAGACCAAGCGACAAACCTTTTACGCTTATGTGCTCAAAAGTAGAGGATTTTGATAAAATTTGTGAAATTAATGAACTTACGCAAAAAATTATTCAAAAATTTATGCCTGGACCAATAACTCTCATATTAAAAACCAAAAAAGATGTACCACATTTTCTTGATTTAGGCAGTGGCTATGTTGGAGTAAGAATACCAGATGATAAATTTATTTTAAAAATGATTTCGGAAGCGGGATCTCCTTTACTTGTACCAAGTGCAAATATTTCATCCTTTCCGCCAGCAAAAAATGAAAAAGAAGTAATCGCATATTTTGGGGATGAGATTAGTGGAGTTGTTAAAGGAGAGTGCTCTAATGGGGTTGCTTCCTCAATCTTTAAAATCGAAAATAGTAATATAATAGAGCTTAGAAAAGGACCAATTTCTTTAGCAGAAGTTTTGGAGGTGTGTAAAAAATGACGATTGTATTAGCTAGTGATCATGGAGGATTTGAAGCCAAAAACGAATTAAAAAAACACTTATTAGAAAAAGGATATAGTATTTTAGATGATGGAACTTTTTCTTTAGAAAGTTGCAACTACGCAGAGTATGGATTAAGAGCTGCTGAAGATGTTGCCAAAGGGAAAGCAGATTTTGGAGTTGTAATTTGTAGTAGTGGTGAAGGAATAAGTATCGCGGCTAATAAAGTAAAAGGGATAAGATGCGGAATCGGATATAACGATGATGTTGCTCATCTTTTAAGAGAACACAATAATGCAAATATGATTGCTTTTGGTGCAAAGTTTATGACCAGCGAAGAAATTGTTAAAAGAACTGATATCTTTTTAAGCTCATCATTTGAAGGTGGAAGACACGAAAAACGTGTTCAAACCATTGAAAACTACGAAAATAAAAAAAATTAAAAACTTTTTTACAAAATTTTTAAAAATTTAAATAGTAATCACCTTCTAATATAGTGAAAGGAGGTATTTTTATTTTTAAATGTCCGCTATGCGGTAATGAGGACGAGAAATTTATCGGATATAGAAATGGTGTTCCTTATTGTAGAAGGTGTATATCTTTTAGAGGTGAAGAAGCCTTAGACATTTATTCAAAATCAACTAATGGATTTTTATACGTACCATATAAATTGACTGATGAACAAAATAGAGTTTCTAATCAAGTCTTGGAAAACTATAAAAATGACTTAGATACGCTAATTTATGCGGTGTGTGGAGCTGGTAAGACTGAACTAGTTTATAAGGTAATGGAATATTGCTTAGCAAAAGAGATGAATGTTGGTTTTGCAATCGCTAGAAGAGATGTTGTTATAGAATTAAGTGAAAGATTAAAGCAGGCTTTTAAAAATTATAAAGTTGTAAGCCTATATGGAGGACATACTAGCGAATTAGAAGGTGACATCATTTGTTTAACAACACATCAATTATATAGATTTGAAAAATATTTTGATTTGTTGATTATTGATGAGATTGATGCTTTTCCATTTAACGGTAATTTTGCTTTAGAAGCCTTTTTCCATAGGAGTGTTCGAGGACATTATGTGATGATGTCAGCTACACCAAGCAAAGAAAGAATAGAAGAATTTAAAGGAAAGGGAAAAGCAATCGTAAACTTATTTAAAAGACACCATGGAAAACCGATACCAGTACCTAAATTTTTTATCGCGCCAAAATTTGTTACATATTTTTATCTTGTTTATAAAGTAAGGGAAATCATTAAAAAGAATCTTCCATTGTTGGTCTTTGCACCAACTATCGAAGAGTGTGAAAATCTCTATGTTTTTCTGAATATCTTCGCAAAAGGTGGATATTTTGTTCATTCTAAATGCAAAGATAGATCAAAAATTATAGAAGATTTTAGAGAAAACAAATACAAATACTTGGTTACAACTGCTGTTTTAGAAAGAGGAGTTACACTAAGAAATTTACAAGTGATAATTTTCAATGCTTCTTCTTTTATTTATACAAGTGAAGCTTTGGTTCAAATTTCTGGAAGAGTTGGACGAGTAAAAGATGCTACCGATGGGGAAGTTATATTCATCGCGGAAAGAAAAACTAAGTATATTACTGAAGCCAGACAAACAATTATCGACGCCAACAAAAGTTTGTAAAATTTGTTTTAAAGAGATTAAAAATGGGGCTTATCATGATTTTTTAAACAATGGCGTAATTTGTTATAACTGTTTAAGAGAAATGAATCCTGAGTTTATTGATTTTGAAATAGATGGCGTTAGTGGGTTAGCTATTTATGAATATGCTGATTTTGTCAAAACAAAGATTTTTGAGTTTAAAGGTTGTGGTGATTACGAGCTTAAAAATGTATTTTTAGGACCATTTTCCACCGAATTAAGAATGATTTATCGAAATTATGAACTTGTTCCAGTTCCTTCATATAAAGACAAAGAAGAGAACAAAGGCGATCACGTTGTAGACATGTTTTCTTGCTTAGGTTTAAAGATGCACGAAATTTTTATAAAAACCGAAAAGCATAAACAATCTGATCAAAATTATTTTGAAAGACAAAAAATTGGTAATTATATTAAGCTAAAAGATGAGTTACCGGATTTTACTAACAAATCGATTTTATTAGTTGATGATATTTGTACAACTGGTTCAAGTTTAAAAGCTTGCCTTAAATTATTAAAGCAGTTAAATCCAAAAAGGATTAAGATACTGGTAGTAGCAAAAAGATTACTTCAGCCTGAAGAGATAGCGTTTTTACAACATAACAATGTTGTAGAAAGAAAATTTTTGTAGAAAAAGTCATTTTTTGCACTAATAAATTAAGATTTTAAGAATGTTTTACTAAAAATCTATAATTTTAATGTTCAAAAATTTCTGAAAGCCTTTATCTAATTTTGTTAGCGACTCGATTGCCTAAAAATTAGAGAAAATCCGCTTTAGTTTCAATTTTGAGAGTGAAATAATCTCTTTTCTAACATTATATATAATGTTAAAATCTTGTATTGCTTAAGGTGTTTTAGAATTATGGGAAATGTTATTGAAAAAATTTTTAGAGTTGATCAAAGAATTTTAAAAAAATATGTTAAAGAAGCGAAGAAAGTAATGGCTTTAGCAGACACTATGAAGGCCCTTACTGATGATCAACTAAGAGATAAAACAAAAGAGTTTAAAGATAGGCTAAAAAATGGTCAAAGCTTAAACGACATAAAAGTTGAAGCTTTTGCTGTAGTTAGAGAAACTGCAAGAAGAGTATTAGGATTATATCCATTCGAATGCCAAGTTATTGGTGGTTTGGTTTTAAATGATGGCGATGTAGCTGAAATGAAGACTGGTGAAGGTAAAACACTTACTGCGACTATGCCAGTTTATTTAAACGCACTTGAAGGAAAAGGTGTTTATGTCGTTACAGTTAATGAATACCTCGCACAAAGAGATGCTAACGAAATGGGTCAAATTTATCGTTGGTTAGGCTTAACTGTTGGCGTTAATTTACATCGCTTAACAACTTCTGAAAAACAACAAGCTCATGCTTGCGATGTTACATATACCATTAACTCTGAATTAGGATTTGATTATTTAAGAGATAACATGGCTCCTAGTAAAAGCCAACGTGTCTTAAGAGGGCTTAATTTCTGTATTGTTGATGAAGCTGATAGTGTTCTTATCGATGAATCTCGTACACCTCTTATTATTTCAGGTGGCGCTAAAGCTTCGATGTCGCAATATCAAATTGCAGATCGATTTGTAAAAATGCTAAAACGCTCAACTGATGTTGATGAAGATTATAAAAGAAAGCATCCTGAATATATTCCAGATGGCGATTTTGTTGTAGATGTTAAAACTAAATCATGTTCTTTAACCGATAAAGGCGTCGATAAGGCTGAGAAAATGTTTGGAATTCCAAATCTTTATGCTCCACAATATCAAGATTTAGTCCATAGAATTCATCAAGCACTTAAAGCTAATTATATTATGACTCGTGATGTTGAGTATTTGGTTGACCAAGACAACACTATTCAACTTATTGACCAATTTACTGGACGTGTTTTAAAAGGAAGAGAATACAGCGATGGCCTTCAACAAGCTATTCAAGCTAAAGAAGGCGTTAAAATTAAAGAAGAAACTGTCACACTTGCAACTATCACTTATCAAAACTTCTTTAGATTATTTAAGAAGATTTCTGGTATGACTGGTACAGCTAAAACGGAAGAAGAGGAATTTAGAAAAATCTACAATATGAAAGTTGTGTGTATTCCTCCAAATAAACCAGTAATTAGAAAAGATGAAATTGACTATATTTTTGCTACAAAGCCTGCAAAAATCCAAGCTTTAGTTAAAGAAGTAGCTGAAAGACATGCTAAAGGTCAACCAATTCTTATTGGTACTCCAAGCGTTGAAGCTAGTGAAGAAGTCGCAAAATATTTAACTAATGCAGGTTTAACTTACGAAATGTTAAACGCTAAAAACCATGCAAGAGAAGCTGAGATAATTTCTCATGCTGGCGAAAAAAATCGTATAACTCTTGCTACTAATATGGCTGGTAGAGGCACCGACATTAAGTTAACCGATGAAACTAGAGCTCTTGGTGGACTTTGTGTTTTCGGCTTAGAAAGACATGAATCAAGACGTATCGATAACCAATTAAGAGGAAGAAGTGGAAGACAAGGTGATCCTGGATTTTCGCGTTTCTATGTTTCGCTTGATGATGAATTGATGGTTAGATTCGCAAGCGATAATTTAAGAAAATCATTTGCTAACTATGGTGATGAAGCCATTGAATCAAGACTTTTAAGTAGTGCAATCACCAGTGCACAAAAACGTATTGAAGGTCAAAACTTTGATGTTCGTAAAAATTTACTTGATTACGATGACGTTTTGAGCAAACAAAGACAAATTATGTATGCAAAGCGTGACCAAATCCTTTTTGCTGATAACATTAATGAATTACTCACCGAAACATTTAGAGATTGTGGCGTTGCGTTATGTAAGAGAAGTGTTTTTGATGAGCAAACAAATAGAACAGTCAGCGCAAAAAAATTACGTGAACTATCAGTTCCAAGATTTTTAGCCGAAGATACGATTAATTTTGATTTATTTGATGAAGCTACACCAGAAGAAGCTGGTGAAGATATTGGCGATGTTTTAATTGCTGCTTATCAAGTAAAAAGAAGAGAATGGGATGCTAAAACCGCTGACCAAATTGAAAGACAAATTACCTTAAGATGTATTGACAGAAACTGGACACAACAAATCGATAATATGTCTAGATTTAGAGAGTCTGTTTCTTTAAGAAGTTACGGTCAAATCAACCCACTTCAAGATTATGTTAATGAAGGTTGGGCTTTATTTAGAGAAATGCTTGAAACCATATCATTAGAAGTCGTTTTGAATTTATTAAATGTAAAAGTTCAAAAGAAAGTTGATGAAAAAGAGACTTACGCAGTAAATACACAAGCACAAAACACTGTTCATGAGCCAACTGAAAATGAGCAAGAAAAGAAAGTAGAACTTAAAGTTGTCCCTCAAGAAGGTAAGGCTAAAGATTTAAATATTACTGAAATCGATAAAAATGCTAAAGCAGCTGTCGATCACGAATACGACGATATTCATACTAACTAGGACTAGAAATGATTGATTTATACGAACTTAAAACTAAATTAAATGAGGCTACTGAGCGAATAAAACAGCTCGGTAGTTCTCTTTGACTTAGAAAAAATTGAGGGAAAAATTAAAGAATTAGAAGAAAGATCTTTAGACGACCATTTTTGGGATAACCAAAGAGAAGCTAGCAAAATAATAGATGAAAAAAACGATTTGATTTACAAAGTCGATTTATTTAAAAAACTAAATACCAATATAAAAGATTTAAATGAGCTTGCAGAAACTCTTGATGTTAGCGATGATGAAATGGCAAATCTTGTCGTTTCATCTTTTGACGACTTAAAAAAAGAACTCGACGAGTTAAACACATTAGTTTTATTTAGCGGAGAATATGACAACTTAGATTGCATTATTCAAATCCATCCTGGGGCTGGCGGAACAGAAGCTTGTGATTGGGCGAATATGCTTTTAAGAATGTATGAGCGCTTTTGTGAAAACAAAGGTTTCTCTTACAAAATATTGGATTTCTTGCCTGGAGAAGAAGCAGGCGTAAAAAGTGTAACTTTATTAGTAGAAGGAAAGTATGCTTATGGCATGCTTAAGGGTGAAAAAGGCGTTCATAGATTGGTAAGAATTTCACCATTTGACGCTAATGCAAGACGCCATACATCTTTTGCAAGCGTAAATTGTATTCCACAATTTGATGATTCAGTTAAGGTTGATATTAATCCAGCCGACCTAAAAATTGACACTTATAGATCAGGTGGAGCAGGTGGTCAAAACGTAAATAAAGTTGAAACTGCTGTAAGAATAACTCATATTCCTACCGGAATTGTTGTTTCTTGTCAAATTGAACGCACGCAACTTAAAAATCGTGAGTTAGCAATGAACATGCTTAAATCCCAACTTTTTGCTCGACAAGAGGAAGAAAGAAAGAATAAATTAAAAGGCATAGTAGGCGAACAAAAAAATATTGAATGGGGTTCGCAGATTAGAAGCTATGTTTTTTGCCCATATACATTAGTAAAAGACAATAGAACAAATTACGAAGATACGCAAATTAGCAAAGTAATGGATGGAAACATAGACCAGTTTATTTTCTCTTATCTAAAGTTGGAGGCGAAAAAGGATGCGTGAAATAATTAAAACATTTTTTAAAAAAGAAAATTTAATACGAAATATCAGAAGTTTAATCTTTGTTTTAATAGGCACTTTTATCCTTTCTATCGGAAACGCATTTTTCTTAATACCTTTTTCAATTATTAGTGGTGGGGTCAGCGGTATAACCATTTTAACTGCTGATTTTATTGCTCCTGATATAATGAGTTATATTTTAAACTGGACTTTGTTCGTTTTAGGATTAATCTTTTTAGGCTTTAAATTTACATTATCTTCGCTAATCTCGACTATTTTTTATCCTATTTTCTTATCTATATTCTTAAGAACTCCAATTCAGACTGAATTTTTAACGGTCTTATTAAATGGGAATAATTTCATTTTAGATAATGGAATTATTACCAATCTTTCAGAAATTGATATAGTTAATGCTGGATTCTTGCTAGTAATTGGATTTTTGGGCGGGATGCTTGTAGGTGTAGGATGCTCTATAACATTTCATGGTGGTGGTTCTACTGGCGGAGTAGATATTTTAACCTTTATTGTTTCTAAATTTACTGGCGTAAAGGAATCTATTATATTTTTCTTGATAGACGGCGCAATTGTTTTAATTGGTATTATTATTGATGCTACAGTTGGTAATAGCATTGCCTTAATTGGTGGCCTTGTTGGAATAATATCGGCATTTATTTGTTCTCTCATGGTAGAAATTATTTATACAGGTCAAACGAGTGCATATTGTGTAGACATTGTAACGGACAAAGTTGAAGAAGTTTGCAAATTTTCAATCGATGAACTTGATAGAAGCGCTACGATTTTAACTGTAAAAGGAGCTTATTCTAAAAGCGAAAAAACAATGGTAAGAATCGTATTTTCTAGACGAGACTATAATAAAGTGCGTAACGCTATTGCTAAAATTGATCCAAAAGCTTTTTGCACTTTCTATCAAACATTATTTACTGGTGGAGAAGGCTTTGATTCTATCTCGAGTGATAATGGAAAAAAATACATAGGTTTTTTAAAGAAAATTAAAATAAAGAAGAGCGATAAAAATAAAGATGAATGAATCTAAACCATTTGTTATACATAGCGAATTTAAACCAACAGGCGATCAACCTACTGCAATAAAGAAACTAGTTGAAGGTTTAAATGAAGGCAAAAAATATCAAGTTTTACTTGGTGCTACTGGAACTGGCAAAACTTTTACAATGGCTAATGTTATCGAAAAAGTTCAAAAGCCAACCTTAATTTTAGTTCATAATAAAACGCTTGCTGGTCAATTATATTCAGAAATGAAAGAATTATTCCCTGAAAACAGGGTCGAATATTTTGTTTCTAATTTTGATTTTTATCAACCTGAAGCATATATTCCTTCTACCGACACATATATAGATAAATCTGCGCTTATGAATGAAGAAATTGAGATGATGAGAGTCAGTGCAGTTAATTCAATAGTTAGTCGAAGAGATACAATAGTTGTAGCTTCAGTCGCTTCAATTTATGGATTAACTGATCCTGATGAATATAAAAAACTTGTTTTCGATGTTCGTGTTGGTGAAGAGCTAAATAGAAAAGACTTTTTCAACAAACTTTTAAATTCTCAATACAAAAGAAACGATATAGATTTATCCCCAGGCAGATTCAGGGTTCATGGGGATTTAATTGATATCATGCCTGCTAACAGTGATGATTGGTATATAAGGATTGATTGTTTTGGTGACGAAGTTGAAACGATTGCCAAATGCAACTTTTTAACAGGCGAAATTATTGAAAAATATCATTATTATGATTTATTTCCTGCTTATGATCACGCCGCCACAAGAGAAAACATCTTAAGAGCGTGTAAATCAATCCTTGAAGAGTTAGATGAAAGAGTAAAATACTTTGATTCTGAAGGAAAACCTTTAGAAAAAGAGCGAATTGAAATGCGTACTAAGCAAGATGTAGCTTCGCTTGAAGAGTTTGGAATTTGCCCGGGAATTGAAAATTATTCACGACATATTGATGGTCGTGCTCCAGGTCAAAAACCATTTTGCTTGATGGATTACTTTCCAAAAGATTATTTGCTTATTGTCGATGAAAGCCATGTTTCTTTTCCACAAGTTCGTGGCATGTATAATGGAGACCACTCAAGAAAAGTTACGCTTGTAGAGTATGGGTTTAGACTACCTAGTGCCCTTGACAATAGACCTTTAAATTTTGAGGAATTTGAGGGTGAAATTAACCAAGTTATTTGTACCAGCGCAACACCAGGCGACTATGAGCTTTCTAAAACAAACGGAGAATATGTTGAGCAAATTATTAGACCAACAGGACTTTTAGATCCTGAAATTGAAGTTAGACCAACCCAAGGTCAGATAGATGACCTGATTAGTGAAATCAAAGAGAGAATCAAGAAAAATGAAAGGGTTATGATTGTAACTCTTACTATAAAAACAGCCGAAGATTTAACCGCTTTTCTTAAAGATAGAGAAATAAAAACTGTATATTTACATAGCGAATGTAAAACTTTAGAAAGAAGCGAAATTATTTACCAACTAAGAAAAGGAAAATACGATGTTTTGGTTGGAATTAACCTATTAAGAGAAGGATTAGACATTCCTGAAGTGAGTTTAATTGCGATATTAGATGCTGACAAAGAAGGCTTTTTACGAAGCACAAGAAGCTTGATTCAAGTTGTTGGTCGTGCAGCTAGAAACTCACATGGAAAAGCCATTATGTATGCTGATTCCATTACGCAATCGATGCAAGAATGTATCGATGAAACTAATAGAAGAAGAGAAATTCAAGCAACTTATAACGAAGAAAATGGAATTATACCAACAACCATTGTGAAGCCTATTACAGCGCCAATTCATAATACCGAAAGTGAAGAGGAAGAAATTATTAACTCAAAAGCTAAGATGACCAAAAAAGAACTTCAAAAGAAAATTAAAGAAGTTGAAAAAGAGATGTATAAAGCATCTAAAGAATTTGATTTTGAAAAAGCTATCAAAATGAGAGACATTATGTTCGAGTTAAAAGCTGAATTAAATGGTGGCTGATTTAAGGAAATTAGTCAATTTTTAACAAAAATCAATTTATTGTCTTTTTGGTATATATGTTTTAACATATATACATTGTTCGGAGGATGATTATTAATGCAATGGTATGATTATATATTCTGGGTTATCGCTTTTATTGTAATTGTCTTAGGATTATTGCAAGGTGGTAAAAGTGAAGGTGCATCTGGTGCTATTACTGGAGGCGGATTAAACGTTTTTGTCAAAACTAAAGAAAGAGGAAGTGAAAAAATTGTTTCTTATTTAACTTTAGGTTTTGGTATTGTTTTCTTATTTTTAGCTTTATTATCCACATCTTTAACGGCTGCTCCAGTTGATGACGAAGCTGCTACAGAAGGTACTGAATCCGCAACCCAAACCGCAATAATGATTCTCCAATACTTCGCATTAGTTTAGTATCATTTTAATATTAAGATTTTTCCTTTTTGTTTTTATATTTCAAAATGAGTTATAAAATTTTTTGAAGGAGTTTTATGGTACAAATAAAAGATTACGTTGCTTTAAAAAAAGATGAACTCAAGAAGAGAATTTTATTGTTGCCAAAAAAACCAACCTTAAAAATAATCCAAGTAAATGATGACTATGCTTCAAATTCTTATATTAAAGGTAAAATCAAGGATTTAAATGAAATCGGAGCCAATCCAATTTTAGAAAAACTTAGTCCATTTACTTCGCAAGCAGAACTTTTAAAAATAATTGACGAAACAAATAAAGATAAGAACGTAAATGGCTTTATTGTTCAACTCCCACTTCCTAAACAAATTGATGAAAATGTAGTTAAATGCGCTATTGATCCAAAAAAAGATTTAGATGGATTTAATCCACTTACAAAGTTTAAAAGTGCTACACCAAAAGGAATTTTAACTTACTTAAAAGATCAAGGTTATGATTTTAAAGGGAAAAACGGCTTAATTATTGGAAGAAGTAATATTGTCGGAAAGCCAATGGCAAAATATTTGCTAGATGAAGATATGACAGTTACTGTCGCACATTCAAAAACACCGTTAGATAATCTTAAATTATTTGTACAAAATGCCGATTTGATTATTGTTGCTGTTGGTAAACCTGAGTTTTTAAATAAAACGTTTACATTTAAGAAAACTGCTTTTGTTATTGATGTAGGAATTAATAGAGATAAGGACAATCATTTGGTCGGTGATTGTGAAAAGGATTTGCCTGTTTCATATCAATCGCCAGTACCTGGTGGAGTGGGACTTTTAACAAGATTGGCACTTTTAATAAATTTAGTGGAGGGTTGTGAAAAATATGGACTTTAACATCGGACAAACAAACGTATATGGATTAGAATTTGCCTTAAAAGCAAGTGGAAATCCAATGAGAACGGCTTTTGATAGAAGCGAATTGACTGAAAAAGACCTTTTAAGAGGGACAAAACTTGGACAATGTCATCCTGGAGAAGGACATGATAATTTTTTAAAAGGAATCGTTGTTGAGTTTGATGTTACCGCACCTTTATATTGGTGGAAACAAGCTCAAAGATACCATTTTTTTGAATATGTGTCTTCGCAATCAACAATGCATTGCTTATTAAAATTTGATATTGAAAAACAATGTGTAAAAGATACAAATAAAGAAGTCCTAGCCTTAGTTAATAAAATAAAAGATGAATATAATCAAATTAGTGATGAAAACAAAGATGAGAAAAAGGCTAAACGGAGAGAACTTGTAGCTTCTACCCCTTGTGGTTTTTGCTTAGGTGCAACTATGGTTACAAATTATCAACAACTTAAGACAATGTATTTACAAAGAAGATACCATAAGTTATCTGAATGGCATATTTTCTGTGATTGGTGCGAAAGCTTACCTCACTTTTTAGAACTTACAGGCGTTTCAAGATGAAGATAGTACTATTAAATGATTTATTAGTTAATAAAGAATTTTATAAAAATGTTGAAAGGGACTTAAAAAAACTCGGTCACGATTTTTTATATTATTTAGATAAACCTAAAAACAACGAAGAAATTATCGAAAGAATTAAAGATTGTGACATTTTAATAGATGATAATACACCACTTAGCGTTGAAGTGTTAAAAGAAGCAAAAAATCTAAAATATATTGATGTAGCTTTTACAGGTGTAGATCATATACCTTTAAAGTATTGCCACGATAAGAAAATCGTTGTCTCAAATTGTAGTGGTTATGCAACAGAGGCAGTCGCTGAACTAATCTTATGCTGTATTTTAACGCTTGCAAGAGATTTAAAACGTTTGGATAGTGAAATGAGGGAAGACAAGGCGAATATTAATTTTTTAGGTTCTGAACTTTCTGAAAGAGTCGTTGGAATAATTGGGACTGGAAAAATTGGTGGTCGACTAATTGAACTTTTAAGAGCTTTTAATTTAAGAATTTTAGCTTATAGTAGAACAATAAAAAAATCGATAGTTCAAAAAGGTGTAACTTATGTAGATTTAAATGACCTTTTGAAAAATAGCGATTATGTATGTTTAACCTTGCCTTTAGATGATTCAAGTTTTCATTTAATTGGAGAAAAAGAACTAAAATTAATGAAAAAGACTGCCTGCATTATTAACACTGCACGTGGTCCAATAATTGATGAAACCGCTTTGATTAACGCATTAAAAAATAACACAATTAGGGGAGCAGCTCTTGATGTTTTTAACGTTGAACCTCCACTTGATGATAATAATGAGTTATTAAAACTAAATAATGTTTTACTAAGTCCTCATATCGGTTATAGAACAAATGAGGCTATGAAAAAGAGAGCAGAAATCGCTCTCTCAAATCTTTATTCTTTTTTAGAAAAGAAGACAAAAAATAGAATTATTTGACTTCAGTAATCTCATTTTTCTCTGTATTTTCTGCGCAATTCTTAGATATTTTTTTGGTTTTTGACTTTTTGTTAGTAGGATAAACGTCGCTTTTAACTATTGTTACTTTACTTGTTCCATCTTCAGAATAAATAACTTTTTGATCTATTTTAAATTTAGGGTTAGCAGCATAATAGAAAATTAAAAGAGCACCAGCAATAATTAAGATGACACCAATCAAGATGATAAGCACCATTTTTAAAGTTGAATTATCTGTAGCGTAGTTAAAATAAAGAGTCGTAATCCCGAGCGCTAAGAAGAATATTATTGATAAAACATAAATTACAGTTGATAGAACACGCGCTGTTTTGCTAACTAAGCCGATTATTAATTCGATTATAAAAATTAGAGCAAAAACTAATAGCATTGTGCCTGCAAAAACTGCAAGATATTCTAGGACGATTTCAGGATTTACATAAATTAGCACTGAAAAGGATATTAAAGCAGCTCCTGTTACGTTTTCTATACTTAAAATACCTTTTACAAATATCATGCCAAACCCAATGGTTAGCACTCCATATAGAAGTATAATGCTGGCGGTAATATATCCAAGAGCGTTTTGAACATCTTGAGAACCAGAAAAAATACATAAAACTAAGCCGAAAACAATTAAAAGGCCAGACTGAATTATTTTTACCCATTTATAAGAAGTTACATCTTTTTCCGAAACAAGTTTTTTTGCCATATAAAATTTACCTCTCGAGTATTATTATATTATAGATTGGAAAGCGAGAATTACTATATGGATGAACTAAAAATTAGAAATTATGCAAAATTAATTGCAACAGTAGGTGTTAACATTCAAAAAGAGCAAGAAGCTACTATTGTGGCAAATATTGAAACTTTTGAATTTGTAAGAATTCTTGTAGAAGAGCTTTATAAAGCTGGGGCATGTTATGTTGATGTGCAATGGTGCGACAATAAAGTCGATATACTCACTAATAATAACGCTGAGTTCGATAAAATTTCGCATTTAAATGATATGGAAAAAGCTCGCCACGAGCATAATATTAAATTTAAACCTGCTAGAATTTGGATTGATAGTGATGACCCACATTCTTTAGATGGCATTGATTTAGATAGAAGAAACAAAGCGCTAGCAATTAGAGGAAAAGAAGTTAGAGCTTATCGAGATCAATATGATGAAGAATGCCAATGGTGTATCGCAGGCGTACCATCTAAAAAATGGGCAAAAACAGTTTTTCCTAATTTAACTGAAGAAGAAGCGGTTGAAAAATTATGGGAATATATTTTAAGAGTTAGTAGAACTTTTGAAGGCGATCCTTTCTTAAACTGGGAAAGGCACGATGCTAATTTAGTAAGACACGCAACTCTTTTAAATGATTTAGGACTCGAAAAACTTCATTATACTTCTAAAAACGGAACTGATTTATATATTGAACTTTTAGATAATGTTGTTTGGGAAGCAGGTGGAGAAGTTACTAAAACTTCAAAAGTTAGATTCCAACCAAATATTCCTACTGAAGAATGCTTTACTTCGCCAAATAAGTTTAAAACTAGAGGCATCGTTTATTCGACTAAACCATTAAATTATAACGGAATCTTGATTGATGAGTTTAGTATCCGTTTTGAAAATGGTAAAGCTGTTGAAGTTCATGCTAAAAAAGGCGAAGAAGCACTTAAACAAATGATTGGCTTAGAAGAAAACGCTGCATATTTAGGAGAATGTGCTTTAGTCGCATATCATTCGCCAATAAATGAATTAAATACAATTTTCTTCTCAACTTTATATGATGAAAACGCTGCATGTCATTTAGCTCTTGGCGCAGCGTTTCCAAACTTAGTTAAAGGATATGAAAGTATGAGTAAAGAAGAAATGGATAAACTCCCAATAAATAAGTCTATTATTCATACTGATTTTATGATTGGCTCTGAGGATTTAAACATAGTTGGAACGACAAGAGACGGGAAAGAAATACAAATCTTTAAAAATGGAGATTGGTGTATTTAAGGAAGGCGAAAAATGAAAAATATTAATGTTAAAGATTACGAGATTAACTCAAAACTTTATAAAAATTTTGAAGAAACGTACAAAAACGATTTAAAAAATACAATTGTTCGTCATGCATTAAGCAAAAATCCAATTTCTGAAATCGCATATGATAATAAGAACGAAATTAATATCATAAATGATTTTTCAATCAATATAAAAACCTTACCAGTTTGTGATCAAAAGAATAGTGGGAGATGCTGGATTTTTGCGGCTTGTAATTTTCTACGTGAAAAAATTGCTAAGAAACTTAACTTAGCTAATTTTGAAATTTCACAAAACTATATTGCTTTTTTCGACAAGTTAGAGAAAGCCAATTATTTACTAAGCTCAATTGTTGATTTAATAGAAAACGATCCTGATGAGAGAGTTTTAATGCATGTTTTGACAAATGGAATCGGCGATGGTGGACAATGGGATATGTTTGTAAACTTAATTAAAAAATACGGCATTGTTCCTAAAAACGCCATGAAAGAAACTTTCCAAAGCAGTGCAACGAGTGAATCTACACAATTAATCAATTCTTTATGTAGACAATTCGCTTTTAAAGCTAAATCAATGTTTGCTCTCGACAAAAAGAGTGATTTATTAACGTTAAAGAACGAGACTTTAGAAAAAATCTACACATTGTTAGTTAATTGTTTTGGCTTACCACCTTCTACATTTGATTTTGAATACACTGATAAAAATGATGCTTATCATTGCGAGAAAGATTTAACTCCAATTTCATTTTTTAATAAATATGTTGAGAATATTGATGATTATGTTTCTATTGTCAATGCACCAACTGAAACTAAACCATTTTATAAAATATATACAATTAAGTATTTAAATAATGTTATTGAGGGTAAGAATATTATTCATTTAAATTTACCAATGGAAAGATTTAAAGAATTAATAATAAATCAATTAAAAGATGGTGAAATAGTTTGGTTTGGTAGCGATGTATCATCATATAGAGAAAGAAAGTTAGGAGTGTGGGATGATAATTCTTATGATTATCAATCGCTTCTAGGTTTTGATATGAGTTTTGATAAAGCAGCAATGCTCGATTTTCATCAATCAGCTATGAATCATGCCATGTGTTTAACTGGCGTAAACATAAAAAACGATAAACCTACAAGATGGAAAGTTGAAAATTCATGGGGTAAGGATACTGGCAATCAAGGATATTTCATCATTTCTGATTCTTGGTTTGATAAATATGTTTACCAAGCAGTAATTAATAAAAAATATTTAAACGAAATTGAACTAGAGTGTTATAAAAATAAGCCAATAGAATTAGACCCTTGGGATCCTTTAGGAACCTTAGCTAATTAATCTTCTTATATTTAAACTAGAGTTAAGAAATTGACTTTATAAAAATGATAAAAAATGTAATAATTTTTGTGTGGAAAAATTTTAGAAATGTAATTTTTAATTTCTAAAAATCTAATAATAGTTTAGTTTTTGCGGAGTTTTTTCAATAATTAGACATTATTAGGAAAGAGAGGTTTAATTATGTGGATTTACATAATAATTCTTGTAGTATTTTTTGTAATAGTGGTTCTTAAGCTAATTCATTTCGCTGTTAAGAAAAAAGGCTTACAAAAATTTAAAGATTTAAATGCCTACAAGAAAAGACTTGATATTAAATATGAAAAAATTCCTGATAATCGAGAAGTCATTTATTATTCGAATGGACCTTTAAATATCTACTTTGACCCTAGTAATCAAAACATTTATAAAGGTTCGACAATAGATGTTCCTGTATATATGGCTAATGATGAAAAGGCAAAAAAAGTTGGGGCAGGATGGCTTTATTTATATATATTCATCGCCATATTATCTTTTATTGTTATGGCTTTATCTATTGCTTGTTTTACAGCCAATAAAATTGATGAAAGTTTACTCTCGTTCATGAACTATGATTGGTTAGAAACAGTTAAAAACATTTTAATCAATGAATATTTTTTGGTTTCTATCGTTCTTTTCTTCCTTTTAACTATACTTTTTATTGCATTTAACGTTGCGTATCGTAAATTGTTTATCTTTTTCGTTCCAATTTACGTAGACACGATAAATAACCAAAACTTTGTTAAAGCAATGCAACCTATCTATATTAAACTTAACTAACGTATGCACATTGAAAAAATATCTGAAAAAACTATTGAAGACGTTCTCAATTTTCTGAATGCTTCAAAAAAGATAGTTCAATCTTCACAACTAACATTGTCTTCGGAATTTAAAAACCTACTTAAGCTTTTCGCTACTTCAAAAAGCAAAAAAGCAGACGATTCATCGACTTATCTTGCTCGTGATGAAGATGGTGCCATAAAAGGAGTTATCGTCTTAAAAGATAATGGAGAAATTTTGCTTTTAGCTTTAGAAGAAAGTCAAACAGTAAATACTGGAAGAGAATTTTTAGTTGCCTTAAAACAAATGTTTCCAAATGAAGCGATAAATATGCTTTGGGCGAATGTTAAAGATGATGACATAAATCTGTTAAATGGTATCGGGTTTAAAACACATAGTTTTTCGTTTGAAAAGGATGCAAACGGATCTTATGACAATTATTATTTCCAAGTTAGATATTATTATTGAACTAGGCAATTCTTATTAATGAAAAAAATCAAAAATTAAATCTATTAATATTTATAGATAAAAATAATTAAGGTATAATAATTTCGGTCTTAAAGGAGATTAAATAAATGTTAGAAATTATTGATGTTTATGCACGTGAAGTATTAGATTCACGTGGAAATCCAACTATTGAAGTTGAAGTTACACTTGATGATGGCACTGTTGGAAGAGCAATTGTTCCTAGCGGAGCATCCACTGGCGAAAATGAAGCTCTCGAATTAAGAGACGGAGACAAAAAGAGATATCAAGGTAAGGGCGTTTTAAAAGCAGTTGCTAATGTCAACGATATTATCGCTCCTGAAATTATTGGTATGTATGCTGACGATCAAGTTGGTATTGATAATGCTTTACTTAAACTTGATGGAACACCATTTAAGAAAAAGCTTGGTGCAAATGCTATTTTAGGCGTTTCACTTGCTGTTGCAAGAGCTGCAGCTGAAAGCTATGGCATGCCACTTTATAGATATATCGGTGGAGCAAACGCAAAAGTTTTACCTACTCCAATGATGAATGTTGTTAATGGTGGTGCACACGCTGATTCAACAGTCGATTTCCAAGAATTCTTCATTATTCCAGCAGGATTTGATACATTCCATGAAGCTTTAAGAGCTGGTGTTGAAACATTCCATTGCTTAAAAGCTGTTTTAAAAGCAAAAGGTTATGAAACTGGTGTTGGTGATGAAGGTGGATTTGCTCCAAGTTGCAAACACGGAAATACTGAACCACTCGAATTAATCATGGAAGCTATTACTAAAGCTGGCTATAAACCTGGCGAACAAATTTTCTTAGGTATGGATGTTGCTTCAAGTGAATTCTATAACGCAGAAAAAGGCGTTTATGAATTAACAAAGAGTGGCGAAGGAACAAAGACAAGCGAAGAAATGATTGCTTGGTTTGAAGAAATGATTAAAAAATACCCAATTATTACTATCGAAGATGGCTTAAGTGAAAGCGATTGGAAAGGTTGGGAAAAACTTACTGCTGCTTTAGGCGATAAGATTCAACTTGTTGGTGATGATTTATTTGTTACTAACAAAGATTTCTTAAGAAAAGGTATTGTAAACCATGTCGCTAATTCTATTTTAATTAAGGTTAACCAAATCGGTACTTTAACAGAAACTTTAGATACAATTAGAATGGCTCAAACAAACGGCTATACCACAATGGTCTCACATAGAAGTGGTGAAACAGAAGATACTACAATTGCTGATTTAAGTGTTGCTGTTAATGCTGGTCAAATTAAGACAGGTTCTGCATCAAGAACTGATAGAATGGCAAAATACAATCAACTTTTAAGAATTGAAGATGAACTTGGTGATGAAGCTATTTTTGAAGGAATTCATGCTTTCAAAAAATTCAGATTCACAAAGTAGTTTGATATTAAAGTAAAAATAAGGAGGTCTTGACTAGACCTCCTTTTATTATGCAAAATAATTGAGTTTTGCGGTCTTTTAATAGTAAATTCATATTTTATTTGCCTTAAATAACACAATATTTCAATGTCTTTATTATTCTAAACAATTCAAAGACATTAAATTTCTCAATCAATGTTAAGTCAAATTTAACTAGTGTAAATAATTTAGATAAAATCTAATTTATAAGTGTTGAGTTTGCAAGTATAATATTTTTAATAAGGCAGGGAAATATTATGCTAAAAAACAGAACATTTGAAGGTGAAAATGTCCCTAAATTAACAAAATGGTTATTTTGTAGTAGCGGGATGTTTCGCGATTTGGTTTACCAATTTGTTAGCATGTTTTTGTTGATGTATGCTCAATATTGTGGAATTGGTGGAACTGAAGACGGTGCTGATTATATTGCAATGTATAGCACAATCACAGTAATAATTATCATTTTAAGAATCTGGGATGGTTTTAATGATCCAATCATGGGCTTTATAGTTGAAAAAGTTCATTTTAAATGGGGAAAGTATCGTCCTTGGATATTTTTAGGTGCACTTTTAAGCAGTATAGTGACTATTTTAATGTTTACAACTCAAGTTCATGGATGGGCTTATGTTGGCTTATTTGCGGTTTTTTATTTTTTATGGGACTTTACTTATACCATGAATGATATCGCTTTTTGGAGCGTGTTGCCTTCGCTATCACAAAAGGAAAAAGTTAGAGCAAATTTGACAACACTCCTTTCTATTTTTGTTTCAATTGGTAGTTTTGCAGCTGGCGGTCTTGTGCCAATCTTGTCTTCAAGCTTTGGATATACCATTTCTTATAGATGGTTTGCAATTATCGCTGCGGTTCTTTACTTCTTATCTCAATTAATACTTGTAATCTTCATGAAAGAGAAAAAGAGAAGTGAAGAAGTTGAAGAAAGTAGCGAAAAAATGAAGTTTAGAGACATTTTTTCGGTTTTAATTAAAAATGATCAGGTCAGAAGTTCGATTGTAGGTATTTTATTTTACTATACAGGTGCAAGTATTTTAGTAACCTTAGGATTAAATTACTTCTATTTTAATTATGGCTATACGGAAGCAGGCACATATCAGTTACTATTTACGATAGTTTACGCTCTTGCAACAATAATTGGACAAGCTTGCTATCCATTACTAGTAAATAAACTTAAACTTCATCGTATGCAGATTTTTTCAGCAGCTTCTATCGTAACGGTTTTTGGATATTTATGCCTTTTCCTATATATATTTTTAAATCCTGTTCAATTTTTCCCATTATTATGTGTGTTAGGGTTTATAGTCTTTTTTGCCCAAACATTAATTAGCATGGTTTTATACATAATGATTCAGGATTCAATTGAATACAATGAATACCATTTCAATAAAAGAAGAGAAAGTGCGATTTTCTCTTTAAGAGCTTTTACTGCTAAACTTGGTAGTTCATTACAACAAGTTGTTTTATATGTTTCTCTTTTAGCAGGAGCACTTTATGGCATATCTAACGAAATTAGCGGAGCAGAAATGGATGCAATTCAAAAGTTTGGAGAAAATGCGACAGAAGTTGGAAACTATGTTGGATCGATTGCTAACTCAATGACTGGTTATGAAAACGTAGAATTTTGGCAAAGACTCGTATATCAAATAGGATTTACGATTGTTCCTGGACTTTTAATGCTCGCTTGCTTTATTTGGATTAGGAAAACTTACCGAATAACTGAAGAAAATCATTCGATTATGGTCGAAAAATTAACGAAGAGGACTGAAAATGAAAACACAAAGCAATGACTTTAAAAAAAGAGTCGTATATCAAATCTATCCAGCTAGTTTTAAAGATTCTAATAACGATGGATGGGGTGATTTAAAGGGAATTATCTCCAAACTCGATTATTTAAAAGATTTAGGAGTAGGAATTTTATGGTTATCTCCTATTTATCCTTCACCAATGGATGATATGGGCTATGATATTTCTGATTATAAAAATATAAATCCTCGTTTTGGAACAATGGATGATTTTGACGAACTTATAAAAGAAGCTAGTAAAAGAGACATTAGGATAGTGATGGATTTAGTCATCAATCACACTTCGACTGATCATGAATGGTTTAAAAAAGCTATTGAAACTCCAGAAAATAAGTATCGTAATTATTATTACATAAAAAAGGGTAAGAATTCTAAGAAACCTCCAAATAATCGGGATAGTATGTTTACGGGGTCAGCTTGGAAAAAAGTTGATAATTTACCTGGATATTATTACATGCATTTATTTTGTGATACTCAAGCGGATTTAAATTATCATAACGAGGAAGTTATTAAAGAAGTCGAAAGCATTTTGAAGTTTTGGTTAGACAAGGGCGTGTATGGTTTTAGATGTGACGTTATCAACCACATATATAAAACTTCTTTAAAAGATGATCATAGCCGTATTTTATACAATAGGGGCATTAAATATTATGGTACTCAAGATGGGATGTTTAAAATTTTGACAAGATTTAGAACCGAAGTTTTGGATAACTATGATACATTCTTAGTAGGGGAAACTGGAAATATCACAATTGAGGATGGAAATAGATTTATTAATGAAAGATGCCTTGATACTTTCTTTGAATTTGACCATTCTGGAGCCGATAAAAATAAATTTATTCCTATTTTAAAAGCCAAATTAAAACCAAAAAGATTGGTTAAGCCAATTTTTAAATGGATAAAAGGAGTGCCATGGCTAGGCGTCTATTTAGAGAATCACGATCAATTAAGAAGCGTTAATAGATATGGGAATGTCGATAAATATTATAAAGAAAGCGCTAAATTATTAGCCTTATTTTTACTTTCTTTGAAAGGGACGCCATTTATCTATCAAGGGGAAGAACTTGGTTGTTTAAACTATCGAGAGTTTTCGATGAGTGATTGTAAGGATATCGCGGCAATTACTGCTACTAAGACTGTTGAAAGATTATTAAAATTGAGCGAGAAAAAAGCTTTTAAACTCGTAAATGAAACTACGAATAGAGACCATGCAAGAAATCCAATGCCATGGAATAAAAGTGTAAATGGCGGATTTAATGAAGGTCATGAAACTTGGCTTAAAGTCAACGATTTATATCAAACTATAAATGCTGAAGACGAAGAAAAAGACCCAGACTCAATTTTAAATTTTTATAAAAAGATGATTAAGTTTAGAAACGAAAGCGATGTCTTAAAGTTTGGCGATTTTAAAGACGAAATTGTAACTAATAAACTTATTACATATTATCGAACTTACCAAAATAAAACCTATCAAATTGTTTTGAACTTTTCTGATAAAATAATTAAGTATTGCGGACTTTTGAATTTAAAATTGCTGATTTCTAACTACGAAGCACAAGAAAACTTCAAGACCTTACCACCTTATTTTGCTGGTATCTTTGAGGTAATTTAAAATGATTAAATTTGATGAAAAAAGAAGAGTTTTTAATTTAAGTAACGATTCTTTTTCTTATATCTTTCATATTAATAAATTAAATTATTTGATTCATTTATATGCTGGAGCAAAGTTAAATGACTTCGGAATAGAAAGAATGAATGAAAGATATATAGAAAGGTATGCTTATTTAGAAAACGGAAAAGAAGTTTGTGATGAAAGTTATTATTTTAGTGAACAAGGATCACTTTTTGAGTGTGCATCCAATTTAAAAGGCGACAAAAGAGGAGCATTTGCTATTATTAGGCATAAAGATGGCTCTCGAATCACTAATTTTAAATATTTTTCGCACAAGATTATAAAAGGAAAAGAATCACCTGTTGGTTTGCCTCATTTTAGAATTAAAAACAATAGTGAAGCCGAAACTCTTGTTGTTACTTTAAAAGATGAATTTGATGAAATTTATCTTGATTTGTTTTATACCTTATTTTCTAGTAAAGACGCACTTGTTAGGTTTTCTAGACTAAGAAATAAGACAGGTTCAAGTATTTTTATAGAAAAACTAAGTTCTCTTCAGCTTGATAGAGTAAATAGTAACTATGATTTGGTTTCTTCACATGGTCAATGGGGAGATGATAGAGAGCTTGAAGTTACCCAAATTGGGCATAGTAAAATTTGCGTAAACGATAATCATGGTGGAAGAGGATTTAGACAAAATCCATCAATTTTGATTAAAGAAAGAGATGCAAACTACGACTATGGTGAAGTAATGGCTTTTTCACTTGTTTATAGTGGAAACTTTAAATTCGAAATAGGTTTAGATGAATATGACCAACTGAGAGTTTTAGCTCTTATTAACGATGAATCTTTTGATTATGAAGTAAAAAATGGTGAAAATTTTGATGCTCCAGAGTGTTTAATGGTTTATTCGAACAAAGGCATCAATCGAGTAACCCAACAAATGCACGATATAATTAGAGACAATTTATTGCCACAACAATTTGCGTTTAAAGAAAGACCTATCTTAATCAATTCGTGGGAACCTTTCATGTTTGATTTTGACACAGAAAAAATCAAAAAACTGATTCTTGATGCTAAAGAACTTGGTATTGAAGAGGTTGTCTTAGACGATGGTTGGTTCGGCGATAGAAAAGATGATAAAAGAGCGCTTGGTGACTGGTTTATCAATAGCAATAAAATCAATTTAAAAGAAGTAGTTGATTTTGCGCATAATCAAAATATGAAGTTTGGCTTGTGGATTGAACCAGAAATGATATCTCCTGATTCAGAGCTCTTTAGGAAAAAGCCTAACTTTGCTTTAGCAAACCCAAATAAAAAACCAACATTATTAAGGCATCAATTAGTTTTAGATTTGGCTAATGATAAAATCGTTGAAGATACTTTTAAACAATTCTGCGAAATTTTCGATCAAATACCATTTGATTATGTAAAATGGGACTTTAATAGATATTTAACAGATATATATTCGAATTTTCTAGGAAGTGAAAAAGAAGGAGAAGTTTTTCACAGGTTTATGCTTGGCTCTTATAAGCTATTAGATATGTTTACAAAAAGATATCCAAATATTCTTTTAGAAACATGTGCGAGTGGCGGTGGAAGATTTGATCTTGGAATGATGTATTATTCATCTCAAATATGGGGAAGCGATGAAACTAATCCTCTTTCAAGAGTTATGATTCAATTTGCTACAAACGTTTTTTATCCACTTTCAACAATTGGTGCTCATGTTAGCGCAGCTAACTCATTAACTATTCAGGATAAAATAATTACTTCGGCTTTCGGTACTTTTGGCTATGAATTAAATCCATCTAAGCTTACAAAAGACGAAAAAGAAAAAATTAAAACATTCAACAAACTTATAAAAGAGCATCATCACGTGGTTACTTGTGGAGATTATTATGTTTTAAATTCGCCTTATCTAACTAACTATGCCTCTTGGATGTGTGTAACAAAAGATAAAAAGGAGGCTTTAGTCTTTAATTTTGTTTTCAAGCGAGAACAAACAAAAGGCAGATTTTTAAAACTTAAAGGATTAAAACCAGATGCAAATTATTTTAATTCTTTAACAAATGATGTTTATAAGGGCGATTTCTATATGAAAGTCGGTCTTAATTTGAGTGCTCCGCTAACTGATGGCATGACTATGCTTTTTGTACTTAAAGAAGTTAATCCATTAGTGAAAACAATTGCAAATAAAAAGGCAGAACAAGCAAAAAGAGAAAAGTTACTATAAAAGTATGATTGATAATATTGATTTAAGATTTTTAGATGATTTAAATGTTACCTCTATAAATACAGTTGATGATCATTCTGACCATGAAATTTATATAGGTGAAGAAGAAAACAAAGTAATATTAAATGGAAAATGGAAGTTTGCTTATTTCCAAAAATATATTAACGAAATAAGCTATTTGCTCTCACCAACTTTTGATATTTCTTCTTTAGGGGAAATCGAAATTCCTGGTCATTTTGAGCTTCAAGGATATGGAAAACCAATGTATGTTAATCAACAATATCCTTGGTTTGGTGTTGAAGATGTTCCAGAGTTAAAAACACCTAAGGAAAATCCAGTTGGAGTATATTTAAGAGACTTTGTAGTTGAAGAACCTTTTAAAGAAAGAGTTATTTTTGGCATAGATGGCTTTAATAGTGCTCTTTATATGTTTATTAACGGGCGTTTTGTTGGCTATTCAGAAAAAAACTATACGCCTACCGAATTCGATATAAGCGACTTCTTAGTTAAAGGGGTAAATCGTTTCGCTATAATCGTTTTTAAATTTGCAAAAACATCTTGGCTAGAAGACCAAGATATGTGGAGATTTGGCGGAATTTTTAGAGACATTTATTTAAATTTCGTACCATTTAATCATATTTTTGACATTCGAAACGATTCTATCTTGGATAAAGATTATCAAACAGGAATTCTTGATGTTAAGTTAAATATTAAAGGTGATTTGTCTTTTTTAAAGGTTCGTTATACTTTGTCGTTTAACAAGGAAACTATACTTTTTGAAGAAAAAAACGTTGCAGAAAGCCAATTTTTTATTAAAAAATCAATTCTTCCTGTATATGCATGGTCTGCTGAAAATCCTAATTTATATGAACTTAAAATCTCTTTATATAAAGGCGAAAATTTAATTGAAACAACATCATTAAATATCGGTTTTAGAATTGTCGAAATTAAAAACGGTGTTATTTGCTTAAATGGGTCACGCATCGTTTTTAAAGGTATAAATCGTCATGAGTTTGAAATGCGTAGCGGAAGAGCTATAACTGATAAGCTTATTGAAGAAGATCTTAAACTTTTAAAACGTAACAATTTCAATGCAATCCGCACATCTCACTATCCTAATAAAACCGTTTTATATGATTTAGCTGATAAACTAGGTTTTTATATTATCGATGAAGTAGACCTTGAAACACATGGAACATGGGGAAACGCTTTTAAAAAGAGTAAAAAAATAAGTGTTTTACCAGGCAATAATATGGCTGTTTCAAAGCTTATTATTGATAAAGATAAAGCTATGTTTGAAAGGGACAAAAACCATCCTTCGATTTTAATTTGGAGTTTAGGCAATGAGTCGAGTACAGGAGAAGTTTTAAGAGAGTCCTATAAATTTTTTAAAGAAATAGATAAAACTCGATTAATCCATTATGAAGGTTGTTACTATAATCAAAAATATTCGGATTTAACTGATATTGATTCTGGTATGTACATAACTCCAATAAACATTTTAAAAAGATTGAAAAAACAAACTAAAAAACCAATGATTTTGTGCGAATTTGAACATTCTATGGGAAATTCGACAGGAAATTTTAAAGAATATTGGGACTTAACTGAACAATTTAGTAACTTTCAAGGCGGATTTATTTGGGATTTTGTTGATCAAGGCATACTCGATGAAAAAACTAAATCAATAAATTATGGTGGTGATTTTTTAGATAAACCAAACGATTCGGTTTTTAGTTGTGATGGCTTGCTTTTATCGGATAGAACTGAGACGGCTAAACTTGAAGAAGTAAAATATTTTTATCAAGATGTTAAGTTTGAACTTTTTGAGAATAACTTAAAAATAATTAATAAAAATTCTTTTAAAGATACTAGTGGTTACTATTTTAAATTAAGTTATTACGAAAATGGTGTTTTAAAAAGAGAAGTTCCTTTTTCTTTTAATGTTTTGCCTTTAAATGAATCTATAATTCAGATTGACCGTAGCGACATCGACTATTCTAAGCAAGTATTAATTAGAATAAGCTATCATTTATCCTTTGCTACTCGCTTTGCTGATAAAGATTATGAAGTTGGATTCTTTGAGTGGTTTGATAATGAAAAAATGCCAAATTATAACTACATTGAAGCTAATCAAGCTTTAGAAATCATTGAAAGCCCATTTAACTTAGGCATAAGAAATCGTTCTGTTCAATATATGTTTAAAGGCTTTGACAATTTTAATGGAGGTTTAACTTCTATAAGGTTAAATGGCGAAGAGTTTATTTCTGATATCATTAAGCCTACTTTATTTAGAGCGACAACCGATAATGATGAAAGCATGTCTAGATATTATCTTGATACTTACCTTGGTGTATCCAAAAAGATGGTCTGCATGCCAACTTTAGGGTCATCTAAAATAATAAAATTAGATAAAAACTTCGCAAAAGTTCATTATTCTTATAGATATTTCTTCGGACCCCTTCCTAAAACTATCTCTATTGATTATGAAGTGAGAAGTGATGGTAGTTTGTTAGTGACTTTAACGACTAAAATTTCTAGATGGCAATTTGCACCAGGCGAAATAGGTTTAACTTTCGAAATTCCATTTTTACTTAAATCTTTTACATATTATGGTCGTGGTTTTAAAGATAATTATATAGATAGAAAAGATGGTCAAAAAATCGGAATTTATACTTCTGATCCTTTAAAAGAATATGTTAATTATGCAAAGCCTCAAGAATGTGGTTTACATCTTGACACTAATTATTTAATTTTAAATGGTTTAGAAGGTAATAAGTTAGGCATTTTTGCTCTTGATGCACCTTTTTCATTTAAAGTTTTGCCTTGGAGCAATTTTCAAATTGAAAATGCAAACCATTTAGATGAACTTCCAAAAATTAAAAGCACTTTCGTTACAATTAATTGCGCAACTCGAGGAGTTGGCGGTGATAATAGCTGGTTAAATCCAGTTCACAAGGAATATAGAATAAAAAGAGCGAAAAAATATCAACTTAAGTTTATAATTAGAAAAGTCGACTAAGACTTGGAGATTTTATGAACTTTAATGACTTTAAATTTAAATTGCAAAGATTCTTCCGAAGAATCCATATAGGTGGCATTGGTGCTGTTGTTTGTACGGCAGATTTGCTACTTGAATTATATTCCTTTGCAATTACACTTTTTACTAATCAACTAAATTCAAATAATATTACCAATATTATCTTTTTAGTAATTAATTGTGTATTTGATTTATATCTAGTTCGTTATTTTTTACAATCTAAAGAAAATAACAATTTGTCTTTTGCCAAACTTGCCATTATTTTACTCGTAATTGCTAATTATATAATGCCAGCAATATCTAATGCTATTCAAGGAATACTTAATTCATCTATTGGAATGGTTCTCTTTTCAATTATTCTTTCTGGAGGTATTTTAGGAATTGTTTATTTCATTCTTTTAGTTTTAGAAAATAAGCATATTGGGAAAAGAAACTACTTAATTATGGCAATTTTAGGTGGCATTATGTTTCTTTTTGGCATTGTTCAAGGCGTATTAAACATTATAATGGCTGTCGAAACTCTCATGATGAGCAGTGATTTATCAACCATTCTTCTTTTCATTTATACATTTTTATCGAGTTTTGTGACGATAGGAATGGGTCTTATTTTCTTTTTATTTCCATTATTTACAATCCGCGAACAAAAAAGAGGTTATTAACAAATATCATCAAAAGGATTTGGGCTATCAATATCTATAATATCGCGAAGCGGTATTTCAAAATCGTCAAAAATGACGATTTTTTTGTTTTTATCTAATTTTAAAATTTTTCCAGTATATTTATATAAATATCCATCTAAATATAGCTTAAAATTTAATGTCGAATCAGAATAATTTCGAAGAATGTTATCAATTTTTCGAGCTTGTTCAATGCTTACTAAAGGACGAGGAGTCTTATACTTCTCGTATAACATTTTGTCTAAATAATCGCCTTGCTCTACTAAAGATTGAAAAGGCAACCATTTTTTCATACCTCTATCTGCCATAGTTCAAATATTATAAGGCATAAATTCATCAATTTTTAGACTTGAATTTATATCTTTTTAGGTATCATAAAAACAAATTGAAAAATCTAAAATCAACAAAAAGTGAAATGTATTTTAGATTTAAAGCGGAGCAATTTGCTTTATAATATTTTTCGCTATGAGATTATTTGTTTTTGATGTAGATGGAACTTTAATTAGTCACGGAAATACTAAATTAAAACCACAATTAATAAATAAGTTGAACGAAATTTTAAGTAATGGCGATGTTATAGCTATTGCAAGTGGAAGGCCATATTCGGGAATAATGAAAATTTTAAGTCAAATAAATGATGGGAAGAAATTTTGTTTATGTGCAAACGGAACTCAAGTCACCGATATCGAAGGTAATAGTCTATATTTTTGTGGTTTAACTCTTAAAGATTATTTAACTTTTTGCAAAGTTCACGAAAACATACTAAAGCATCGTAGTTCAAATATTTATTGTTATACAAGTGATAAAATTGCTTATTTAAAAAACAATTTTTGGATTAAATTTGAAAAAGAAGCGAACAATTTTGAGGGAATTAATCTTAAAAAGGAAAAATTAGCTGAAGATTATCCAATATTGAAATTTATGATTGCTTCTGGATCTAGAAGAAGTAAGAGTTTTGATGAAAAGCAAATTAGCGAAGAAGAGAAAATAAAATATCACATCGTTCGAACTTCCCCATATTTTTTAGAATTTATCAATAAAAAAAGCGATAAGGCTGAAGGTGTTAGATTTCTTAAAGAATATTTAAAAATTCAAGATGAAAATGTTTATACTTTTGGGGATAGTGGAAATGATTTGCTGATGATTAAGAATTTTAATGGTATCGCTATGGGTAACGCTATTAAAGAATGTAAAGATGTTGCTAAATTTATAACAAAAGATGTTGGTGAAGATGGAGTAATTTACGCAATTGATAATTTTGTAAAATAATTATGGTTCAGTTTAAAAGTTATGATATAGATGATGTTAAAAAGATAAAAGAGTTTTTGTATATACCAGATAAGATTGGCTCTGATTACTCTATAGAAGTTATTTATTCTTGGAGACAACTTTTAAATACACAAATTGCCTATTCTTCTGACGATGCTTTTATAAAATCAATGTATGATGAAAATAATTACTGCTTTTTCTTACCGCTTAAACATGGAATAGAAAATATTGAAGTTTTGCAGGAATATTTTTTAAATTCTGAGGAAAAATTTACGTTTGAAATGTGCAACTTATCAAAAGAAGAAGCCAATAAACTTAATTTAAAATTTCCTCACTCACGAATTTTTAACAATCGAAAATGGTCGGATTATATTTATAGCGTTGATGATTTAGCAAACTTTAAAGGAAATAAATATGCTTCAAAAAGACATCACGCAAATAGATTTTTAAAATTATATCCTGACTCATATATTGTTGAAGCGACGCCAAGCGACAAAAAAGAAATCCTCTCTTTTTTGGATGAATTTGAAAAACAAAAAGAGTTTAATTCTAGCGAAGCAAGATTTGAGGAAGAAATGACAAGAAACTTGGTATTAAACTATGAAAAGCTTGGATTAAAATGCTTTTTATTAAAGAATAATGAGAAAGTCATTGGTCTTAATATCTTAGAATTTAAAAAAGATGTAATTTATGATCATGTCGAGAAGTGCTCAAGAGAATATGAAGGTGTTTACGCTTATTTAGTTAGAGAAATAGCTAGAAAATTTGAAGGTAAATATAAGTTTATAAATCGCGAAGATGATTCTGGCGACTTAAATCTACGTTATTCTAAAGAAAGTTATCATCCATTATATTTATTAGACAAGTATTTGCTTATTGTAGAAAACAATCTTGATTTATTAACCAAGATTCCTGATTTAGTTGTCAATAAATCAGTAAGCATAGGAGAACTAAAAGAAAATTTTAAAGATGATTATGCGAAATTAAACCTTGATGATGAGCGCAATAAATTTTGGGGATATGATTATCGAACCGATTTAAAAAATGGCGAAAAAGCTGATTCAGATTATTTTTATAATGTTGTTAAAAGTGATTTTAACAACAAAACATCATTTGTATTTTGCTTATATTATGAAGGCAAATTATCAGGAGAAATTGTTGCTTATAATTTGAAAAATGATAACTCATGTGAGATTGGGTATAGACTTTTTAAAGAGTTCGAAGGAAAAAATATTGCTTATTTATCCCTCTTAAAAGTGCTTGATTACTTAAAAAACAACGTAAAACTCAATTATTTTTCGATTAAATCATATAAAGAGAATAAAAAAAGCCTTTCGTTAATTGAAAGGCTGAATGCTCAATATTTAAATAGTGATGAGGCTTTTAAATATTTTAAAGTTTCTTAGTAAGTGCTAAAGCTAAAGCCCCAGGACCAATATGGGTTGCAACCGAAAGAGAAAGAGGATCAATCATAATATCTCCTTCTTTAATATTTAAAGCGATAGCAAATTCTTTTTTTAACTCGAGAGCGTCATCTAAATTGTGAGTATAAGCCATAGCGAAGCTTAAATTCTCATAAGGAATATCTTTGAATTTTGTTTGAACATCATGCTTGATGGCATCAATCATAATTTGCTTGGCTTTTTTGCTTCCAACAGCTTTTTTGTAGGCGTCTAATTTCTCTCCAAAGATGCTTAAAACAGGTTTAACATGTAAAACTGAACCTATAGCAGCTCCAGCTGGTGTTACTCTTCCGCCTTTTTTAAGATATTTTAAAGTATCAACCATAATGTAAATTGTTGATTCGTGAGCTTCTTTGTTAAGAATTGCAACTATTTCTTCAGCGCTTTTGCCTTCATCTCTTAATTTGATAGCATCATAAACTGATTGTTTTAAGCTTACACTAACGCGGTGATTATCAGCAACGAACACTTTACCAGGATAAGAAGCAGAAAGACCGATAGAATTATGACATTCTTCACTTAACCCGCTACTCATTGGAATTTGAACGATTTGATCATAAGTTTTTAATAATTCTTCCCAAAGTTCGATGATTTGACCAGGTGCAGGTTGAGAAGTTCTAATATCAGCATCCTTGCTCATGCAATTATAAAAATCTTCTTCGCTGAATTGTTCGTTTTGATATTTTGTAACACCATCAACAATGACTGGCATTTTAATGGCGTAAATTCCTAATTCTTTAAGTTCTTGAGGGGTGAAACCTGCGTTATCATCAGTAATAATAGCAATTTTTTTCATAAATTCCTCCGCCGTTACAACGATAAGCATATCAAAATTTATAAACAAAGACAGCATTTTGTTAAAAAATGAACTAGAGTTAAGAATTTATAAAAAAGAAAAGAGTTATTATCTTTATTGATTAATGAAAATATAAATTGCCTCTACATGGTGAAAATTTATTATTTAACGGAAAGAGAAATTAGTTATTATCACGTTTGAAAATGATATAATCAAGGGCGTTCAAAAAAGGAGTAAGTTATGCCGTTTTATTTTAAGAAAGGGGATCTCGTAGAAATCAATTGCGATGCAATTATTAATGCAAGTAATGTTAATTTGAAAATGGTCGAAGGTGTCGGTAGAGCAATTTTTCATAAAGCTGGAGACAAGGAATTAAGTAACGCCTGTAAACAAATCGGTCATTGTGATGTTGGCAAGGCTGTAGTCACGCCAAGTTTTAACTTAAAAAACGCAAAAGCTATTATTCATGCCGTTGCTCCAATTTATATAAATGGAAAGCATGGTGAAGAAAAAGCATTAAGGCAAACTTATCAATCCGTTTTTAAAATAGCTCTCGAAAATAACTATAAAACTCTTGCTTTTCCTCTTTTAAGTGGCGAATTTAACTATCCTTTAAGAGAATGTTATGAAGTAGGCTTAGATGAAATCAAGAAATTCTTAAAAAGTCACGATGATTTTAAGATTTACATGGTTTTGTTTAAAAATTTCCCTGAAATTGTTTCTGAAGATACACAAGCGAAAATCTCTAAGTTTATTTTAGATCAATATAAAGTTATTTTTGGTAGCCCATCGAATTCAAAATCTTCAAATGAAGAATTTGTTAAACTTGTAAAAGAGCATCAAAACGCACTTAATATCAGCGATGAAGATCTTGCTTTTAATTCTAACTATACACCAGAAGAACTTAATCAAATTTTAACAATAAAAAATGACATACCTACAAAAAGTGTTTGCTACGCTTTAGCTATTGGATTAAAAGCCGATGAAAAATTTCTTAAAGAAATGCTACTTTCTTTAGGTTACACAAGCTTAAATGATGATATGTCAGGCTTAGTAACTTTGTATTTTCTTAATCTCAAAATTTACGATATTTTAAAAGTAAACGAAGTACTTTTTAAATATAATGTAACACCTTTAGGTCTCTAGTTATATTTTATATATAAAATATAAATTGCAAGGATGGTTTCTTAAATAGGAACCATTTTTTCTTTGGCAATAATATTAACAAACCAGCTTTTGAGTGTTAAAATATTTACGCCAATAGGTTATAGGAGGAATATATGGCAAGATTTACATTACCAAGAGATGTCTACTATGGATGTGGATCCTTAGAGAATCTCAAATCATTAAAAGGTAAAAGAGCTATCGTCGTTACTGGCGGACACTCAATGAAAGCTAGCGGATTCTTAGATAAAACCGTTAACTATTTAAAAGAAGCAGGATTTGAAGTAGAAACATTTGAAGGTGTTGAACCAGATCCATCAATCGAAACAGTTATGAAAGGCGCTGAAGCCATGAGAAAATTCAAGCCAGATTGGATTGTTGCTATCGGTGGCGGTTCCCCAATTGATGCTGCAAAAGCTATGTGGGCTTTCTATGAACACCCAGAGACAAGCTTTGAAACACTTTGCACCCCATTCAGCTTCCCACACTTAAGAGAAAAAGCAAGATTCTGTGCTATTCCTTCAACAAGCGGTACTGCAACTGAAGTCACAGCTTTCTCAGTTATTACTGATTACGCAAAAGGTATCAAATATCCTTTAGCAGACTTCGAAATTACACCAGATGTCGCAATTGTTGATCCAGATATCGTCAGAGGTTTACCTCAAAAGCAAGTTGCCTTCACTGGTATGGATGCTATGACACACGCTATTGAAGCTTATGTTTCAACACTTGCTACACCATTTACAGATCCATTAGCACTTAAAGCTATCAAGATGATCAACACATCATTAGTTGATTCTTACAACAATCCAAATGGTAAGGGCAGAGAAGAAATGCACTATGCTCAATGTTTAGCTGGTATGGCATTCTCTAATGCTTTATTAGGTATTGTCCATAGTATGGCACATAAGACTGGTGCTGCTTTCTCAACTGGTCACATTCCACACGGATGTGCTAATGCTATGTATCTTCCACACGTTATCGAATACAATGCAAACAATCAAAGAGCACGTGAAAGATATGCTCAAATTGCTCAAACTTTAGGTATTGAAGGCGAAACAGCTAAAGAACAAACTCAAGGTTTAATCGATAGATTACACGAATTAAATCATTTATTAGGCATTCCACAATCAATGCAAGAGTTTGGTGTTAATGAAAAAGAATTTAAAGAAAAACTTACTACAATTGCTCACAATGCTGTAGGTGATGCTTGTACAGGAAGTAACCCAAACCCAATCGATGATGCCAAAATGGCTGACTTATTCGTTTGCTGCTACTACAACAAACCTTATAAGTTCTAATTGAGTCAATTTAAGACAATAAGCCGCTTTATAGCGGCTTTTTTTCTCTTATATAAATATGGCGAAATCTATTAAAATTGGAAACATTGTTTTAGTGAAAGTTAGCGATGATGGCGAAGAAAAAATCGCTAGAGTTGTCAGCGTTAGCCATCAAAATGAAACGGCGATGGTTATGTTTTTGGACGACTTATTTTGCGACACTTATCTAGATAGTGTTCCTCTTTTAAATTGCCGATTATATGAGAATAGAAAAGTTATTTAGAAAAAATAAACGAACTTTTGCAGACTTTTTTTAATAAAAACAATATTTGGAGTCAAAAATGATTGAATTTAGATATGATACGCAACTATTGATTGAAGGTAAAAATCTAAGCGAAGATGCAATTAATGATTATTTTAATAAAAATTTTAAGGGCGATTGTTTATTAGCTGTTGGCGATGATACCTTAATCAAGATTCATTATCATACAAATGAACCTTGGAAGGTCTTAGAATACTGCGCAAGTTTAGGTGAAATTTACGATATTGTCGTCGAAGATATGGATCGCCAAGCACGTGGTTTAAAAGGTTAAATAATACGAGTTTTGGATATTTATTTTCAGGCATTAAGAGTCTATACTTTTAATGTATTTAAGGAGAAGAATAGGATATGTATAAAATTGTCAGAAAACATGTATTCAATCCTACAGAAACATTACTTGAAATTGAAGCTCCTGCAGTAGCAAAAAAAGCTCAACCAGGGCAATTCATTATTTTAAGAGTGGATGAAATGGGAGAAAGAATACCTTTAACAGTCGGAGGATACGATAGAGAAAAAGGTACTGTTACCATTATTTTCCAAATCGTTGGTGCATCTACTTTTAAGTTAAATCAACTTGAAGTTGGTGATTGCTTACATGACTTTGTTGGTCCATTAGGAAGACCAACCGAATTAACTGGAGAAAAAGTTTGTGTAGTTGGCGGTGGTCTTGGAACTGCAATCGCTTACCCAATTGCTAAAGCTTTCCATGATGAAGGTAAAAAAGTGACAGCTATTGCTGGTTTCAGAAATAAAGATTTAATTATTTTACATGATGAATTCTCACAAGCTTCTGATAAATATATTGAAATGACTGATGACGGAAGTAACGGAAATAAGGGAAATGTTGTTGTTCCACTTGAAAAACTTTTATCTGAAGGTGAAAAATTCGATAAAGTTATTTGTATTGGACCAGTTATTATGATGAAATTCGTCACTCAATGTTGTAAAAAATATAATGTACCAGAATGTGTTTGTTCTATGAACCCAATTATGATTGATGGAACAGGTATGTGCGGTTGCTGCAGATTAACTGTTGGTGGAAAAACCAAGTTTGCTTGTGTTGATGGTCCTGATTTTAATGCTTATGAAGTTGACTTTGATGAAGCTATGCAAAGAGGAACTATGTATAAAGCATTTGAAAAGAAGGCTTATGAAGAAGCAAAATGTAATCTTTTTAAAAAAGAGGTTAAATAGTTATGTGGAAAGAATATAAACCAAACATGGCATTAAAAAAGAATCCAATGCCATCACAAGATCCAAAAGTAAGAGCTCATAATTTTAAAGAAGTTGCCGAAGGCTATACTGCTGAAATGGCAATAGATGAAGCAAAAAGATGCTTAGGCTGCCCAAATAAACCATGTGTAGCTCATTGTCCAGTTAATATTGATATTCCAAATTTCATTCACGAAGTAGCTTTAGGAAATTTTGAAAAAGCTTATGAGATTATTTCAGAATCTAGCTCATTACCTGCAGTTTGCGGAAGAGTTTGCCCTCAAGAAACTCAATGTGAGATGAAATGTACAAGAGGAATAAGACCTGGAAGCGAACCTGTCGCTATCGGACGTCTTGAAAGATTTGTTGCAGACTGGCATAACGCTAACTTTAAAGGCGAAATCGTTAGACCTAAATCAAATGGTCATAAAGTCGCTATTATTGGTTCTGGTCCTTCTGGCTTAACATGTGCTGGTGATTTAGCAAAAAAAGGCTATGATGTTACAGTTTTTGAAGCATTGCATTTAGCTGGTGGTGTTTTAGTCTATGGTATTCCTGAATTCAGATTACCAAAATCAATCGTTCAAAAAGAAGTTGATGGATTAAAGCAACTTGGTGTTAAAGTTGAAACAAATATGGTCATTGGACGTGTTATTACTATCGATGAATTATTAAAAGAATATCATTTTGAAGCCATCTTTATCGGTAGTGGTGCAGGTCTTCCAAGATTTTTAGGAATTCCAGGCGAAAACTTAAAAGGCGTTTATTCAGCAAATGAATATTTAACACGTACTAACTTAATGAAGGCATATAGAGAGGATAGTGATACTCCAATTGAACATGCTAAAAATGTTGCAGTTGTTGGAGGCGGTAACGTTGCAATGGACGCAGCAAGATGTGCTTTAAGATTAGGTGCCGAGCATGTTTATATTGTTTACCGTAGAAGTTTAGAAGAATTACCTGCAAGAAAAGAAGAAGTTGAACATGCAATGGAAGAAGGAGTTGATTTCCAACTTTTAAATAATCCTGTTGAACTTTTTGGGGATCCTGAAACTGGACTTGTCTCTAAAATGAAGGTTGAAAAAATGGAATTAGGTGAACCTGATGCAAGTGGCAGAAGAAGACCAGTTGGCACAGGAGAATATAGAGAAATTGAAGTTGATTGTGTCATCGATGCAATCGGTACTACTCCAAATCCACTAATTAAACATACAACAGAAGGACTTGAAACAAATCCTCATGGATGTATTGTTACAAAAGGTGAATCTGGGCTTACATCTAGAGAACACGTTTATGCAGGTGGTGATGCCGTTACTGGAGCCGCTACAGTTATTCTCGCTATGGGCGCCGGAAAACATGCTGCTAAAGCGATTGATGAAGAATTAATGGGAAAATAGTTTCTATAATAAAAATTAACAAAACCGCCGAACAATACGGCGGTTTTTTTAAAATAACGAACTTTTGCGGAGAAAAATTCATATTTATAAGGAATTTAATTAACAATTTATTGGCGGAGAAAAGGGGATTTGAACCCCTGCTAGGCGTGAACCTACTATCAGTTTTCGAAACTGACCCCTTCAGCCGCTTGGGTATTTCTCCGTTCAATAAATTATACATTTAGTGATAACCTAATTCTAGAAGCAAAAATTTTGTTTTTGATGTCAACTTTCATTCTTGACCTACTTTAGTATATAATACTAAAGTATGACATCTGTTAGGACGTTAAACACATTGATTAGTGAGAATAAGGGAGGCAATTTCCTCCTTATTTTTGGCATTCTTTTTCTTTGTTTTGCCTTGTTATGCACAGGCGTTTATCTTTATTTATATTTTAATGGGCAACAAGCAAGAAAAAGAATTCTATATGAACTCAATGCAGAAAGCGCAATTGTTATTGATTTAGAGAATAAAAAAGTTCGATTAATTAATTTTAAAAAACTTGATAACACCGTGATAATGGAATACAGCGATTTTCTAAAGAATTTTTATGAAGAGGATATAAAGAAATTTGATAAATGGGTTAAAAATCTTGCAACTGGTCAAATTTTAGCCGATAGTGAAGATACAGTTAAGCTATTTTCGTTTTGTACTTGTAGCAAAGAAAAAAAAGACTTTTTAAAGTATACTTATCGATTAATGTTTTGTTGCACAAAAATAAATAAAGAGAAAAAAACTTTATATCTTAATACACACTTTTTATATAACTTACCAATTAAAGATAAAAAAATATTTAATAAAAATAGCTTGGGTATATACAGCATCAAAGAGATAAATCAAATGTATATACAAAACACCTTTAGATATGGGGTGATGTTTTTTGTAAAACTATATAAAAAGAACAATCTGCCTAGTTCATTTAATGAGTATGAGATTAGATATATGTTGCTAAATGCACTATGTAAGAAGTTTAAAAAACTAAGAACCCACTCTTATTATTATGTTTTTAGTGATAACAATCCACTCGAATTGATAGCCATCCGTTGCAAATCAAATGAAATCGGTATTAATGCAAGAAGCATCAGTACGGTTGGAAAAATAACAAATTATATTAAAAGACAAAATGTCTATATTGAATACCTTTTAGAAGTTAAAGGCTTTGCTGGTTTTTATGATTATGTTATTACTGCAAGTCAAATCAGTAAACTTGATAAAGATTTTACAAAAAGTGTTGATATGCTCGACAAACTTGCAAGCATTGCAAAAGAAGATAAACTAAAATACTTAGTTTATAAAGATGAATTTGGAAGTAGCCAAAATATTGAAGACTCTTATAAAGCTGAGCTTGCAAAAATCATAAGGCTTAACTTATTGACCGTTAATTTTTTACCTATTTATAGAATTGCTAATGTTCGTGTTATGAATCCTGGTTATATTGCTATTGTTGAACCTAAGCAATCACTCTTCAAGAATATTGAAGAAGTTAAAAAAGTCGCAATTAAATACGAACAGGTTAAAGATTTAACATCCTTGATTGTTCGTGATGTTGTGCCTGTTTTTAACGACGAAAAGGAAAATTTAACCGCAAAACTTGGCTTATTATTATCTGTATCTCAATTAGAATTCATGGTAAGAAGTTTCCCACATATGAATGGGACTGATGATTTGAATTTAATTTTAATTCTAAATAATGATGATTTAGTTTTTCTTGAAAACGAAAAAGAATCTGAAAATTTAAAAGCTACGTTTTATAACCAAATAGATGTGTTAAAAGCTAGAGGCTATGAAATATATCTAAAAATAGAAGTTGGTAATTACATTTTAAGAGAAAAAACGTACCAAATGTTTGATGGGTATTTTGTAGTGTCGAATTTGCCGTCGACTATTAAACTTCAAAGTCGTTCGGTTCAAGATAGTTATGCACTTTATAACAAAATGCTTAAGCTTGGAAAACCTGTGGTAAGCTATCGAGCCCAAAGCTGGCAGGAAATCGAGCTTTTGGTAAAAAGAGGTGTCTACAGTTTTGCAACTGAGATCTTAAGTGAACCATCGAGCGTACTTTTGCCAATTAAGAAAAAAGTAAGTAAACGCTTATCTGACATGTATAAAAAATAAAGGAGATGTTATGGATATAAAAAATAAATCAATTACAAGCAGAGACGATGACTTTGCACAATGGTACACGGACGTTTGTAAGAAAGCAGAATTAATGGATTATAGTAATGTTAAGGGTTTTATTATTTATCGACCATATGGTTATGCAATATGGGAGCAAATTCAACATTATTTAGATAACGAATTCAAAAAAACTGGTCATGAAAACATTTATATGCCTTTAGTCATTAGTGAATCATTATTTCAAAAAGAGAAAGACCACATTGAAGGCTTTGCACCTGAGTGTTTAATCGCAACTATAGGTGGTGGTCAAGAATTACAAGATAGATTAATTATTAGACCAACTAGCGAGTGCGTTTTTACCGAACATTATTCGCATATTATTAAAAGTTATAGAGATTTACCAAAATTATATAACCAATGGTGTTCGGTTGTAAGATGGGAAAAAACAACTAGACCTTTCTTACGTGGCAGCGAGTTTTTATGGCAAGAAGGTCATACGATGCATGCAACAGAACATGAAGCAAGACAAGAAACTTTAAGAATGCTTGAAATCTATGATAAATGTGGAAAAGATCTTTTAGCTATCCCATTCGTTAAAGGAAGAAAAACCGAAAAAGAAAAGTTTGCTGGAGCTTTAGAAACTTATTCAATTGAAGCTTTAATGCATGATGGCAAAGCACTTCAAAGTGGAACATCTCACTATTTTGGAGATGGTTTTGCTAAAGCTTTCGGTGTCCAATATCTAGATAAAGATGGGAAAATCAAAACTCCTTACCAAACTAGTTGGGGTGTATCTACTAGACTTATAGGCGCCATTATTATGGTGCATGGAGATGACAATGGTCTAGTTTTACCACCTTTTGTTGCTCCTATTCAAGTTGTAATCGTTCCAATTAAGATGAATGAACATGGTGTTTTATCAAAGTGTCAGGAAATTAAGGAAACTTTGGAAAAATCAGGAATAAGGGTTAAATTAGACTCTAGTGATAAAACTCCTGGTTGGAAATTCTCAGAATACGAAATGAAAGGAGTTCCTTTAAGAATTGAGATTGGTCCTAAAGATTTAAATCAAAATTCATGCATGATTGCAAAACGTAATGATGGTAAAAAGGATAGATATTCTTTAGAAAACATCGCAGAAACCTGTTCTTCTGTCTTAAAAACTATTCATAATGAAATGTATAATGCTGCTTTACACAACTTGTTATCTAATATTAAAGAAGCACATTCATACGAAGAAGTTAAAACAATCGTCAATAATGGTGGCTATTGTAAAATGATGTGGTGTGGTTCCGAAGATTGTGAAAATAAAATTAAAGAGGATACCAACGCGACCGCACGCTGCATACCTTTCGATCAGGTCGCTTTTGACGACACATGTCCTGTTTGTGGAAAAAAAGCGAAGTATGTAGTTTATTTTGCTAAAGCCTATTAAACCCTTTTAATAATTTCTTAAGTTAATAAAATGTTTTTACTCGAAAGCTTTATTTTAAGTATCACAATGGCTGCTGATGCAATGTGTGCTGCAGCTAGTGATGGTATTAAAGAACACGACATAAAACTATCTAAAGGCTTTTTAATAGCTTTATCATTTGGCGTTTTTCAATTCATTATGCCAGTGATAGGCTATTTTATTAGCTTTGCAGTTTATGAATATATTCAATTTTATATACCTTGGATTGCTTTCGGGATAATGGCTTTATTAGGAATAAAATCTTTAGTAGATGGCATTAAAGAATTTAAAAGCAGTATTAATGAAGAAAGAAATTCTTTAGATACTACTAAAGTAAAACCTTTAGAAATATTTATTCAATCGATTGCAACTTCTATCGATGCATTATCAGTCGGTTTTACACTTACTGCTTCAACAAGCAATGTTTCTGAAGCAATGCTGACTTGTGGAATTATCGGCCTTGTTACGATGCTATTATCTTTTTTATGCGTTATTTTCGGTAAAAAAATTGGTATTTATATTGAAAAATATGCATCAATTATTTCAGGCTTAATATTTATCGCTCTATCGATTAAGTTTTTAGTAGAAGCGATTATGTTAGTTTTATAAAAGTTAGTTGGATCACGAAGGTTAAACATAAATTTTTCTCCTTTCACTATATTAGAAGGTGATTACTATTTAAATTTTTTAAAAAATTAAAAAAGTTTTTTAAAAAAATACAAAATTTTTCCTATTTGGTAAAATATTGATAAGGAATTTAGAAAATGAAAGCCAATAAATATGTTCCATTAACAAAAAAAGAAAGAAAAATCATCGCAAATCACAAACGTTTTGTTAAAATTACGCCGTTATTTATTATAGTAGGATTTTTTACTGCCTTTGCTGGACTTACGCTTTGTATAATTGGCGGAGCAGATTTTGAAGAAAACAAAATATTACTTTATATTGGTTTACCATTATTACTATTTGGAATTATTTGCTTTTTTACTCTGAAATTTAGATATTTAAATCTTTCTTTATATAATAAATTAATTTATCGCTTACTTAGTGAATCGTTTAATATTACTGATTATTCTTTTGATGATAAGCCAACTTGGCCAAAGAATTATTTAATAAGCAATGAAATTGCTAATGTTGAAATTTTAAATATTAGCAACGAAAGCTATTCTTTTAATAAGAATAATTCAAAAGTTACAACAATAAACATCACTCGTTCAATAAGTAAGGATAGTAATAAAGATTTTATAAATGAAATGTTTTCGGTTTCAAAAGATGCAATCGCAGGTAAAAATAAAATTGCTGCTTCTTTAAGTGTCAAAGGAGTCCTTATTGAGATTACAAATTTAATTAATAAATTTGATAACGTTATAGATGTTAGAAGCTTAGGTAGCGATATTCCTTCTAGTATGCTTTTTAATAGTGAAAATCGAATTGAAAAAGACGATTTTTCAAATAAATTCGAAGTATATATGAGCTCTTCAAATTCATATGATCAAATTAACGATAATCTCAAATCAGCTTTATTGAAATTAGAAGAAAAAGGTTTTAAGTTTATCTTACTTATCAAAAGTGGAACAGCGTTTATTTTTATAAAAGACCATTTTATTTATCCTTATACTATTATAAGAAGAGATAATGAAGTGATTCTTGAAAACTATAAAAAGTGTGAAGATTTCTATTTATTAATCAATAATTTGATTGATTCTTTGAGTAAATAATTATGGAAGATAAAAAATATACACTAGAAAAAATTAATAAACTTGATGATAAATATCGTTTAAGTAAAAAAACTATATTTATAATTTTAGCCACGATTGTTCTTTCCTTAATTGGCGCTTTGATGGTTTCGCTAGGGATTACGTTTTTAGTACTGAACGGTACGGATGAGATGGTAATCTTGATTACTTTTGGTGGCATGATTTTTGTTTCGGGTTTATGCCTTCCATTATTTATTAAAACTGATAAGTCAAAAGACCAAGCATTAAAAAAACAACTTATAATTCAAGCGATTCAAGATTCTTTTAATGGAAGAGTAGTTTATGACTCAAATACATCTGTTAATTCGAAAATATTAAGAGAAACAGATATTTGTCCTTTTGATGTTATTAAAAGTGGCGAAAAAATCTTATTAACTCATAACAATCAAAATGTCTCGATTTTAGAAGTAACTAGTTCGTCAAATTTAGAAGAACTTTTAACTTTTATAATGGCCGCTCCAGAACTTGGAGTTATTGGCACAGCTTTTGTTGGTATTTTTGGCGCAATTCAAAAAATTTCCGATAAAAGCATAATAAATAAAAAGTTTAAAGGAACCATAATGGTTTTTCCTAACATTAAAAAGAGCTCGAATACATCGGTCGAAGTAAGAAGTAAAAAATTTATTACACCTTTATCGTCTAAATATGGAGCGAAAGATAAGTTTGAAACTGAAGGCATAAAAGCAAACGAAAGTTTTAATTTTTATAGTTCTGATGTAAATGAAGGCTTTAAAATGGTAACACCTTTAATGATTGAAACAATTAATACACTTAACGAAAAACTTAAAAAAGGCTTTGTTTTAATTTTTAAAGATGATTACATCACTTTAGGCCTTTCAGAACATGAAATTAATATAGAAAATATCCTAAAAAATAAAAATATCACCGCAAAAACTGGATATTTTAAAACTTTAGAGATTTTATCTACCTATAAATATATCATCGAGTTAATCACGAAAAATCGCTATAAATACTAAAAAAATAAAAACCAGGTCGCGCACCTGGTTAATATAAGTAATTTAACGAGTTAAGGAGAATTGTCAGTTATTAAATTACTGTAGTTAGTTTATACTAACTATTTAGATAATACAAGTAAAATTATTACTAAAAGTTAGATATATTTAACTATTTATTTATTCTAAAAATGGTAAAATATTTTTATGCGTAACAATCAATCATTAGAAGATTATCTTGAAAGAATTTTAATCTTAGGAAAAACAAAGCAAAACGTTCGTTCTATCGACTTAGCTCACGATATGAATTTTAGTAAGCCTTCGATTTCAATCGCTATGAAAAAGCTTGAAGAAAAAGGACTCGTTGTAGTTGATAAGGATACTGGGTATTTAAGTTTAACAGAGGAAGGGTATAGTATCGCCAATAAAACGTATGAAAAACATTGTACTTTAAGGGATTTTTTCATCTCTATTGGTGTTGATAAAGATGTTGCGGCTTATGATGCTTGTAAAATTGAACATGATTTAAGCGATGAAACCTTTGAAAAGCTAAGAAAATATTTAAGAAAGTAATTATCATTCATTAAATAAAAATAAGGAATTTATATTTATGGGGAAAAATTCTATGGAAAATGTTGTTAAAGAAGTGGCTTCTTATCACTTTCACGTGCCTAAAGGATGGATTAATGATCCAAACGGGATAATATATTTTGAAAACAAATACAGAATCTTTTTTCAATATAATCCATATGAAACTTATTGGAACAATATTTCAATTGGAGTTGCAGAGAGTGATGATTTACTTAAGTTTGAAAACTTTAAAGTTGCTTTAGCTCCAACAAAGGATGTTAATGGCATTTTTAGTGGTTCAGTCACTAGGGATAACGATGGGCTTCATCTCATATTTACAAAACATGTTGAGAACATGTTTTTAAGAAGAGAGTCAATTTCAAAAAGTTTTTCACAAGATGCGGTTAATTTTCATACTGATTTTAAAGAGATTGTAGATGAAAAAACTTTGCCAGAATTTGATTCAGAAAATTTTAGAGATCCTTTTATATATAGAGAAGATGGGGTCAATTACCTCTTTATTGCAAGCAAAGACAAAGAAGAGGATCTTGGCAAAGTAATTGTTTTAAAAAGTGACAATTTAAACGACTTTAAATATGCCTTTGAAATTGGACCTTTAGAAGTTTTTGGCGAGATGATTGAATGCCCTGCAGTAGGCAAACTGGGTGATGAATATGTACTAATTTATTCATGTATCACACAAAGAAAAGATGGAAAAACTGCCCATTTAAACGGATATCTCATATTAGACATGGATTTAGAAAATTCAAACTACTCAATTTTAAAACATGGTGTAATTGATAACGCAATTGATTTTTATGCTCCTCAACTTTTTGCAACAAAAGATAACGAACTTGGGATGATTTCTTGGCTAAACTCTTATGATTATGACCCAATTGAACATAAATATGATTTACCTACCTGTGGGATTTATTCGTACCCTAGAATTCTAGAAATTGAAAATGGAGAGCTTATTCAAAAGCCTTATAAAGAAATTTTGAAGCGTGTGAAAAAGCAATACCATTATTGTGAAAAAGAATTTCCAGTGAAAAGTATGCTTAAAATTCAAGCTAATGGTGAGTTTAAAATCGAGTTTAAAGGTAGTGAAAATGTTGAACCAGTTGAACTCTTGTTTTATAAGAGTAAACTCTATTTGAAGTTTAATGATATTGTAAGTGAATCTATTAAATCGTTCTCAGATGAACTTACTTTATTAATTCTTTTGGATTACACAAGTTTTGAGGTTTTTATTAACTTAGGAAAGGAAACATTAAGTAGAAGAGTATTTTTCGGTAGCGATAGCATCTCTATCAAAATCACTAATCCAGAAAATATTAAAAATATGATTATCGCGGAGCTTGAGATTTGATGGTTGATCTTCAAAAAGGTTTAACATCAGAAGAAGTTGAAGAGCTTGTTAAAGCTGGAAAGACAAATAAAAGGAAACAAGTTAAAGGCAAATCACATTTAAGAATAATTTTTGAAAGCTTTTTTACCTTTTTTAATATTGTTCTTTATTTAGTTGGAGTTGTTTTTTTAACTTTTATTAATTTTTATCCAAATGGAGCCTCTTATATACCGATTACCAAGTTTGGCTTTATGGTGGTCATATTTTTTAATGCACTTGCTAGCATCATCTCTCAAGAAGCTTCAAAACATACACTTGAAAAGATGAGGTTAATAACTGACCCTTATGTAACGGTTATAAGAGATGGAAAAGAAGAAAAAATAAACTCTGATAAGATCGTTCAAGGGGATATCTTAATTTTAAAAAGTGGGAATCAAGTTCCTTGCGACCTTAAACTTCTTAAAGGTGAATTATCTGTTAATGAAAGTAATTTAACAGGTGAAAGTGATTTGATTGTTAAGCGAATTGGAGACACTTTGCTTTCTGGGTCGTTTGTAAGTAGTGGAGAAGCTACTTTAATTGCTGAAAAAGTTGGCGCAGAAACATATGTTGCTAAACTTGAAGGCAAAATATCTCAAATACATAAGAAAAAATCCGAACTTTTAATAAATATTCATAAAATAATTAAGATTTTAATTATTTGTTTAATTCCTGTTGTCGGACTCGTATCTCTTAAAATGTTTTATGTTGGCGAATCATTAACGGGTGGAAGTCATTGGGTTGGTACGCCTGAAATTTTGACTAAAGCTTCAGCAAGTTTAGTAGGTATGATACCTATTGGAATGATTTTGCTCTCTTCAATTACTCTATCAACATCTATCGTAAAACTTTATAAGCACCAAACAATGGTTCAAGAACTTTACGCAATAGAAAATTTAAGTAGAGTTGATACGCTTTGTTTGGACAAGACTGGAACATTAACAACCCAGCATTTTTTATTCAAAAACCTCGTAAAACTCAATGATTTTGATGAAAATAAACTCTTATCATCTTTTATGAGTGCGATGAAAGAGAGTAATGAAACGGGTAAAGCAATAATAGAAAAATATGGCTCTAAAGAGATTTTAAAAGTTAAAGATTATAAACTTTTTTCTTCTGAAACAAAGTATAGCGAAGTTACTTTCATAGATGGGACAACTTATCGCTTAGGAGCACCGGAATTCTTGATAAATAAGAAATCTAATCTAGAATTATCAGAAAAATATCAAAAAGATGGGTATAGAGTCTTGGCTTTTGTTTCTAGTGAACAAGATTTAGGTCTTATTTTACTTGAAGATGAACTTCGTAAAGGAATTAAAGACACAATCAATTATTTTTCTAATCTTAACATTGATATAAAGATAATTAGTGGAGATAGCCCTTTGACTGTTAAAGAAATCGCTAGAAAATGCGATATAAAAGGCTATGAAAAATATATCTCTATGGAAAATATAAAATTAGAAGAGATTGATGAAATATGCGAAAAATATACAATCTTTGCTCGTTCTACTCCTGAGCAAAAAAATGCCATAATCAAGGCACTACAAAATAAAAATCATAAAGTTGGATATGTAGGAGATGGAGTAAATGATACGACTAGTTTAAGACAAGCGGATTGTTCAATTGCTCTTAATAGTGGTGCTGATTCTGCAAAAGCGGTAAGCGATGTAGTTTTACTAGATAATGATTTTTCTCATTTACCACTTGTATTTGAAGAAGGAAGAAGAGTTGTTTCAAATATTATGCGCTCGGTTCTTTTGTTTTTAACAAAGTCATTTTTTATAGGTTTCTTTTCTTTTGCGAGTATTTTTATGGAAACTGGCTTGCCTATCGAAATCGAGTCAATATATATTTACGAGTTCATCTCGATTGCTCTATGTGGCTTCTTACTTTCGATTCAAAAAACATCACCAGAACCAATCAAAGGCAGTTTTATCAACAATGTTTTAAAAAAATCGGTTGTATTTGGACTTCTTTTGACAATATCGGGAATAATTCCTTCAATAATTAACTTTTGCGTACCTCAAGGAATTGAACATTGGCAAAGCTTGATTGTTATAAACATTACATTCAGTGGTCTTTTTGTTCTTGTTTATATTTGTAAGCCGTTTTCTAAATACACATTATTTGTATCTTTAACAGGAATTCTTTTATCGCTTTTTGCGATGATGGTTTTTCCTGATGTCTTCTTATTGCCTGGATATTTAAAAGGTGCGGAAGGATTAAAAGGGCAAATAGATTTAATTATGGATGATTTTTTAAACTTTGAATTATTTTCAAGTTTCCATTATTACGAATGGATTATTGTTGCTTTGTGGCTAGTTATTGCGCCTTTTGTCTTTAAAGGTCTTTTAAAACTTGCGGGTTATATTGAAAAAAACTGGGATAAAATAGTAGTAAGTTTTAAAAGGATAATACCACAAAAATATAGAAAATAATGTAACCACTTTCATAAAATTTTAGCTTGTTTTCAGAAAGTGCGATAACCATCGAATAAATTTTATTTTCATAATTAATGAAAGCGTTTTCATTCGATGGTTATCGCATTTTTTGATACTTTACTAAAATTATTTTCATACTAATATATAGGTGTTCAGGAGGAACAAACGATATGAAAAACAGTGAAAAAGAAAGATTATTAAAAGAATTAGAAGAACTCGAAGAAAAAAATGAAAAAGAACAAGAAGAAAACGAAGAAGAAAGAGATTATTTCTTTCCAGATTTTAGAAAATTTCTTCATTAATTAATGCTTATAGTTTTATCCTTCTATATAGAAAACTGCCTAGATTGAAATACAAAAATCTAGGCTTTTTTATTTTTCAGATAAGCTTAGTTAAAAAAGATTTTGTTAGTCGTATTACAATTATAATTTTGCTTTAAGTGACTTTTAACACGTAATTGGCAACGAACAAAAAATTCTCTAAATCCAATAAAATGTTAGTTTTTGTGTTCTTAAATAAAATATGGTTTATATTATTTTGAATAATTAACATCCCATATCTACTTTATTGATTATGAAGAATTATTCTGTGTTTTCAAAATGAGTGATAAAATAAGTATATACAAAAGTCGTCATTATTAAAATTTGATTAGGTTGTGAAAGGAAATAAAATGATTAAATCCATCTTACTTTTTATTATATTTTTGATTATTGCTCTTTGTAGTTTTGTTTATAGCAATGATCATCCTGGAATGGGTTTTTTAATACTTATTATAGAAATTGCTATTTATGGGAGCGTAATTATATATGAAATTAATAAAAATAAAGGAGATAAAAAATAACGAACTTAGGTAAACAGAATTATTTAAAAATTCATTGTTTGAAATCTCAGTTAGACACATTTTATGCTTATTCACTTCTTGAAATGAGCAAAAGTAATTCATTAATTGTTCGTTTCACTTCTAATAAATACGGAAAAAGAAACACTAAAAATAAAATTAGGATGAAATCCTTTTTACACACAAATTTTTAAAAGAATGGTAATATTAAATAAACGAAAGGGGATTTTATGAAAAAGATAATTAAATACTTTGCACTTAGTGCAGCCGTCCTTATGAGCGCCAGCGCTTGCGCGCCTAGTGCCGACCAAATGGTCGAAAACTTAAAAAATGATGGGTTTGTCGTTGAAGAAGCGCCAGAATCAGTAATTAAGCCAACTGAAACCGCTTTAACTTTAGCTTTAAAGGTGCTTGGAGAAGATGACCCAAATGTAACTATCTTAAGATGGGTTTCAGCAATGAAAGCGCCCGAAGTTTCAGTTAATGAAAAGATTTTTAAAGCAGGAGATGTTTCAATTTCCGCCGATTCAGGTCACGTTGCTTCAATTGTTGAATTTGAAAATGGCGATATGGCTCAAAAGGTTTGGGATAATGCTTTAGATGCTCTTGGAAGCGAAGAAGAGACCGAAGCAAATAAAGAACTTTCAAAAGTTTCTGGTAGTTGCATTGTTTCTTGGAGCGATGACTATACCAAAGGAATCCTTGGTGTTTAATTAAAATTTAGTTGAACTTTTGCATTAATATTTATTTTTATTTATCAATTTTACAGGCTGTAATATAATTTTGACATGGCTGTAAAAGATATTGAATTACCAAATTATAGATTATCACACGAACTATGGAACTCGATTAGCCATGGTTTAACTGGGCTATTTGGAATAATCGCCTTAATTTTAATGATGTGTAAAATTGGTGGAGTTTATACACCAAATGGACTTCATGTTCCACTTAATGATCCTTATTCTTATGTAAGTTGTGCAATTTATGGTTTTGCAATTATCGTTTGCATGACTATATCTTGTATATATCACGCTTTAGCTAAAAATAATGGCAAAAGAGTCTTAAGAGTTTTAGATCACGACTTTGTGTTCTTCCTAGTTGCTGGGACATATACCCCATTTTGTCTTATTTCAATGCGTGAATTACCTTTATGGGGAATTGAAGGAACTAACTGGAGTGGATGGCTGATATTTGCTCTTGTCTGGGCACTTATTGCTTTAGGAATCACAATGAATTCAGTGAACATCAAAAAGTTTGGTGTTCTTTCAATGACAATTTATATTTGTGCTGGTTGGTTGATTATTTTTAACTGCGTCGAACTTTTTAATCAAATCGGGCTAGAAGGTTTCCTTTTATTATTATTTGGTGGAATTTCTTTTTCAATTGGTGCGGTTTTATATGGTATTGGCTCTAAACATAGCGTTTGGTGGCATACGGTTTTTCATTTTTTTGTTTCGGCTGGTATCGTACTTCAATTTTTAAGCGTTTATCTTTTTGTGCTTTAATATTTGAAGAGGTTAATTGAAAATAGTGGAAAAATTAATTTCAAATTATCATACACATACTTATAGATGCGGACACGCTTTACCTAATCCTGACATTGATTATGTGAATAAAGCAATCGAGCTAGGTTATAAAAATCTAGGGTTTTCTGATCATGCACCTTTAAAAGGGATTCATCATCCATCAATGAGAATGGATTTTGAAAAAGATTTTCCAGGCTACATTTCTTCAATTAGATCACTTGAAGAAGCATTCAAAGGTAAAATCAATATTAAACTTGGTTTAGAGATTGAATATTATTCTGAGCGAGATGATTACTATAAAGAGTTATTAAATGATTATCATCTTGATTATTTAATTTTAGGTCAACATTTACGATACGATTCAAATGGTGATATGGATTTATATTGGCGTCATATAGATGATTTTGAAGGAATAAGAAGATATGTTGATGATTTGATTTTAGGCATCAATAGTGGCTATTTTACTTATGTTTGTCATCCTGACCTCTTTTTAAATCATGTTAAATCATTAGCTCCAGAAGTTTTAAAAATGTTTGAAGATATTTGTTTAGCTGCCAAAAAGATGAACTTACCTCTAGAAATAAATATCAATGGCGACACTAACAATAAATATTGGGCATTAAAGCATTGCTGTTATCATTATCCTTCTGTTGAATTTTTTAAGGTCGCAAAAAAGATTGGGAATAAATTTATTTTTGGTGTTGATGCTCACGCACCATGGGATTTTGATAAGATTAATTATCCTTATTTTGATGAATTCTTGAAAGAAACGGGAATTACTTCAAGCGATATTTTAACTGAACTTTCTTTTTAAAGAAGTAGTTTTTAAACAGAAAATAACTATTTTATTTGGCTCTTAATTAGGAGCCAATTTTTTTAGCACTCGCCACTTGCAATTGCTAAAATTAGGATTACAATATATACAAACGGAGGTTAATTTTATGATTAAACCATTAAAAAATTATTGTGTTTTAAAAAAAGAAAAAGTAGCTGAGGAGAAAAAAATCGGCTCAATTATTTTGACGACAACTAAAAAAGATGATGCCAATGTTGCTATTATAATTGCTCTTGGCGAAGATGTTAAAAATGAACTTTTAAAGGTCGGAAGCAAAGTCGTTTATAAAGAATATTCAACAACTTCTTATAAAGAAGGCGATGATGAATATTTATTAATAAAAGATGAAGATATTCTTGCTGTAATTGAATAAATTTAAAAGAAAGAAGGTAAACTAAATGTCAAAAATTGTTAGATATGGAAAAGATGCAAGAACAAGAATGGAAAAAGGAGTCGACGTTCTTGCTAATACTGTAAAAATTACGCTTGGTCCAAAAGGCAGAAACGTAGTTTTAGATAAAGGATATGGTTCACCATTAATTACAAATGATGGTGTTACTATCGCAAAAGAGATTGAACTAGAAGATAACTTCATGAACATGGGAGCAAAATTAGTTTATGAAGTTGCAAATAAAACCAATGATATCGCTGGAGATGGTACGACAACAGCAACAGTCCTTGCTCAATCAATGATCCATAAAGGAATTGAATATGTAAATAAAGGTAGCAATCCAGTCTTTTTAAGAGAAGGAATTGAAAGAGCTGGTAAAGCAGTTGCTGATTATTTACTTGCACACACAAAACTTATTGAAACAAGTAAAGACATTGCTAGTGTTGCTACAATTTCTTCTTCAAATAAAGAAATCGGTGAAGAAATAGCAAAAGCAATGGATTTAGTTGGAAGAAATGGTGTTATTACTGTTGATGAATCTAAAGGTTTTGATACAGAACTTGAAGTAGTTAAAGGCCTTCAATATGACAAAGGCTACATTTCACCATACATGGTAACCGATAGAGATAAGATGATTGCTGAACTTGAAAACGCCTATATTCTTGTTACAGATCAAAAACTTACCAATATTCAAGATGTGTTACCTGTTTTACAAGGTGTTGTTGATGAACATAAGCCTTTATTAATTATTGCTGATGATGTAGATAATGACGTTACATCAACATTAATCGTTAATAAATTAAGAGGAACATTTAATGTTGTTGCTACAAAAGCTCCTGAATTTGGCGATAATCAAAAGAATATTCTTGAAGATATCGCAATATTAACTGGTGCAAAGTTCTATTCCAAAGATTTAAATATGGAACTTAAGAATATCACTATTGAAGATTTAGGTAAGGCTAAAAAAGTCACTATCACAAAAGATAACACAACTATTATTGATGGTGCAGGTGATAAAGAAGCAGTTGAATCTAGAATTAAAGAGTTAAACGCTCAAGCCGATAACAGCAAGAGCGATTTCGATAAGAAAAAATATCATGAAAGAGCTGCTAAATTATCAGGCGGTGTAGCTATTATTAAAGTTGGTGCAACAACTGAATCCGAATTAAAAGAAAAGAAATTAAGAATTGAAGATGCACTTAACGCAACAAAAGCTGCAGTTAGTGAAGGTATCGTTGTTGGTGGTGGCGCTGCTTTAATGGATGCTTATAAATCATTAAAAGACACCTTAAAAGATAGAAATCAAGATATCGAAAGAGGAATGAAGGTTGTTCTCGATTCGTTATCAGCGCCTTTATATCAAATTGCAGAAAATGCTGGTTATAATGGAGATGCTATTGTTGAAAAACAAAGACATCAAAAAGTTAACGTTGGGTTTGATGCAAAAGAAGGCAAATGGGTTAATATGTTCGAAGCTGGAATTGTTGATCCAACAAAGGTTGCAAGAAGTGCAGTCTTGAATGCAAGTTCAATAAGCGCCTTGTTTATTACAACCGAAGCTGGGGTTAGTGAAAAGAAAAAAGAAGCTAAAGAAGAAGTAGCTGAACCAGAAATGGAATATTAATTCAGAGCAAAAAATATAAAAAAAGGGCACAGAAAAATGTGTCCTTTTTTATAAGTAGATAATTAGTAATTAACAAGTACATTTCAAGTAGTTATCCAGTAGTTTTTAATATTATTGAAAGCCAGAAATTTTCGATATAATTATTACAAAGCTACCTTAATTTATGGAAATTATCGACCTGCTTTGGAGGTTCTTTGATGAAAGCGTTAAATAATGTTGGTCAATTTGAACTATATAGTAAAAAACCTTGCACCATTAGAAGAGGTTATCTTTATACAACTTTCTTTGAATTTAATGTTGATAATAATGCAAAAAGAAGAATGGTAAGAGTTTATTTGCCAAGTAATTATGATTTTGATAATCCTGAGAAACGATTTGCTGTTCTTTATATGATGGATGGCAAAAACCTCTTTGATGACTATACATCTTATGCAGGTGAGTGGCACGTAGATGAAACAATTGAAAAAAGAGTTAGACAAAATAAAGAAAGCTTTATTGTCGTTGGTATAGATTCAGCTCCTAGAGACATCGATAGAACCCTTGAAATGACACCACAAAGCGATCATTTGTCTTATCACGATAAAAGTGAAGTCAATGGATACGCTGAAAAATTAGCGTGTTCAATTGTTTATGAATTAAAGCCACTAATTGATTCTACTTTCTTTACTTTAGATGATGATATAAACACAGGAATAGGCGGATCATCGATGGGAGGTCTCATGGCTTTTTATATGGGCATGAGATTTAAAAATATTTTCGGATTTTCTCTTTGTTTTTCACCAGCTTTTCTTGTGTATCAAAATTCATATTTTAAAAAGACATTAAAAAAACACCATTTCAATCCAGAGGAATTTGGAATGTTTTATCTTTATTGCGGTGGGCAAGAGTTTGAAAGAAGGTTTGAAGATTTGACTTTTTATACTTATAAATATCTCCGAAAAGAAGGATTTGAAAGAAACCAACTTAAACTTTTGTATGA
>CALVMF010000002.1 GCA_944342125.1 uncultured Bacilli bacterium
GCACTTAGGATTAACCTTACCAAGATATAAATATTATATCTCATAGAAGATTTACCTGTTTTTATGGTAAAAAAAAACCGTTACACAGACAACAATAATCTTAAGGCTGCTATATTTCTATCCTGACCTGGTTCGAAGATGTTGCTCGTAACGGCTTAATAATTATAACAAAAATTTTATTTTTTAATAGGTTTAATTACTTCAATTCCGCCCATATATGGTCTAAGAACTTCTGGAATTACAACGCTTCCGTCTTCTTGTTGGAATTGCTCTAGTATAGCTGGGAAAACTCTTGAAGTTGCAAGTCCACTACCATTTAAAGTGTGCATATAATGAACTTTGCCATTTTCATCTCTATATCTCATCATGCCTCTTCTGGCTTGATAACTTCTAGCATTAGAGACTGAAGAAACTTCCTTATAAATGCCGATTGAAGGTAAATAAACTTCAATATCATAGGTTCTAGCCATTGAATGTGAACAATCAGCAGCTGCAAGTTTAGAGACTCTATAGTGTAGACCAAGTTTTTCAACAAGTGATTTAGCTTTATTTAAAAGTTCTTCAAAAGCGACATCGCTTTCATCTTCTTTAGTATATTCAAACATTTCAACCTTATTAAATTGATAGCCTCTAATCATACCTCTTTCTTCGGTTCTGTATGATCCTGCTTCTTTTCTATAGCAAGGAGAATAAGCAAAGAATTTCTTTGGAAGTTCCTTACCATCTAAAATTTCATTTCTATAGAAGTTGACAAGGGCAGTTTCAGCAGTAGGAAGTAAAAATTTTGCTGGATCCATACCTTTAAGTTCAAAAACGTCACCTTCAAATTTAGGAAATTGACCAGCTGTAAAGCCACTTTCATAGTTTAAGATGTGTGGAGGGAGCATGAATTCAAATCCATCTTTAATATGTTCGTTAATAAAGAAATTTAAAAGTGCCCGCTCTAATCTTGCTCCTAAATTGGTATAGAACCAAGTACCATGTCCACTTACTTTAGCAGCTCTATTGTAGTCGATTAAACCAAGTGATTCTTCAAGTTCAACGTGTGATTTAATTTTAAAATTAAATTCAGGTTTGTCTTTATAATAATAAATTGGTTTATTGTTTTCTTTGCCGCCGCCAAGTAAATCTTCATCAGGAAGATTTGGTAAGGCATACAAAACTTCATTAATTTCTTCTTCGATTTTTTTAAGTTTTTCTTCGTTTTCTTTATTTTCAGCTGCGAGAGATTTAACTTTAGCAAAAATTGCGTTTACATCGCCACCTTCTTTTTTCACTTGTGGAACCGATTTAGAAAGTTTATTTTGTTCAGCTTTGTTGTCTTCAGTTTTCTTTTGAAGTTTTCTTTTTTCTTCAACTCTTAAAACTAAAGTGTCGATATCGGCTTCATAGAGTTTTCTTTTTAATAATTCTTTAACGTGTTCTTTGTTTTCAACAATGTAATTAATATCTAACATATTTATTCCCCAAAATATTTTTCATTAATTTCAGCAAACCTTCTTCCAATGCTTCTAATGTCGTTTTTATCGACAAATTCTTTCTCTTTATCTGATAAAGATGGGATTTTTTGAGATAAAAACTCATTAAAACCGTTAATCAATGAATCGAAATCATTATAAACATAGGATGTTTGTTTATCAATTGCGATGTCTTTAAAAGAATTTTCTTTTAAAGTGAAGCAATTTACACCACAATTAAACGCTTCAAATAAAGCGAATGCGCCTGTATATAGTGTGTTTACATTAATATAAGCAAATGCATTATATACAAGAGAAGCGTATATATCTTCGCTTAAAACTGGGCAGGTATATACATTTTGAGCTGTTTTTCTAAAATATTTATTAACCGCTCTAGCTTCTTTTGTTTTTAGTTTAGGTATTACGACTATAATTTTTAAGTTTGAAAATATTCTAGCAAACTCAACTACCCTTTTAGCTGCGAGTGAATCGGTGCTATCTAAAATTGTGTATACGTATTTACTATTATCTTCAAGATGAAAATAAATATAGATTAACTTTTGAATTTCACGATCTTTTAAATCGAATTTAGTTCTTCTGATCGGAGGAAAAAGCACTTCAATGTTGGTTTTAATCCCTTCTTTTTCTAAAAGTTCTTTTGCTTCTAAGGAAGGAACAAATAGTAAATCATATTTACTTAAGATCTTGACATCATTCTCTTTGATTAAATATTTTTTCTCGCTTTTTTGTTTAGCTACGTTTAAAACTTTTGAATCGTTTTCAAATTCCGAATAAAAAGCGTAGCTTACTTTTTTAAGTTCTTTACCTTTAAAGAAATTAAACTTATTGTGATCGTTAAAATTAATGTATTCAACAACCCTTATATTTTCATCAATAGCGTTTGTTAAATAATGCAAATCATTTAGTTCGAGCGAAGCTTTAAGGTTTTTCCTTAAAGCTACCGACTCAAAATTTTGCAAATCATTTTTGATGTTATCAAAGAAAAATATTTTTAAAATACTCGACTTTTGCATAGTTTTTTTATAAAAACCTTAATTATTCTTCAGCTTTTGCTTCTTCAGTTACCTCAGTTTTTTCACTTGTTTCATCTTTTACTTCTTGTTCTTCATGAGGCAAGATTGTAAAGCTAGAAACACTTTCACCTTCTTTTAAGTTAATGATTTTAACACCAGAAGAATTTCTTCCGCAAAGTCTAACTTGTGAAATTGGCGATCTAATAACTTGTCCATTATTAGTCATAACAAGGTAGTCTTCATTACCTTCAATAACTTTCATGCCAACAAGCTTACCTGTTTTTTCAGTAATTTTGATGGTAATAACACCACCTGCACCTCTATTGGTTAATCTATAATCTTCGATATCAGAAAGTTTTCCAAGACCTTTTTCACTTAAAGCAAATACTAAATGCCCTGTTTTATCTGTCGATAAACCGATAAGTTTATCTTCGCCGTCAAGTTTCATTCCACGGACACCAGCTGCGGTTCTACCCATAGATCTAACATCATCTTCAAAGAACATACAAAGTTTTCCATTATTGCTAGCAAGTAAGATTCTGTTATGTCCGTCAGTGACTTTTACATCAAGTAAATTATCGCCTTCTTTAAATGTAATTGCGTTTTTACCATTGCAGTTAATACGTTTAAATTCGATTAAATCAGTTCTTTTTACAATGCCTTTTTCAGTAGCGAAGAAAAGATAATGGTTTTCATATTCTTCAGCGTTAATTATCGCAACTACTCTTTCATCTTTATCTAAATTTAAAAGATTGATGACAGGGATACCTTTTCCAGTTCTACTAAATTCAGGAATTTCATGGCCTCTTTTGCGATAAACTCTTCCTAAATTTGTAAAGAATAAGACATCAACATGGGTTTTTGAAGAAAGAAGCATCATAACTTCATCATCGTTATAGACGCTCATTCCTTTAACACCAGTTCCGCCTCTGTTTTGAAGCTTGAATTCAGAAGTAGACATTCTTTTTATGTAACCTTTATTTGTTAAAGTAATTACGATGTCTTCTTCAGGAATTAAATCTTCATCATCAATTGAAGAAATTGCGGTTGAAACAGCAGTTCTTCTTTCATCTCCGTATTTCTTACTAATTTCTTCTAATTCTTCGATTACGACTTCAAGCATATGCTCTCTTGATTCAAGAATATAAACATATCTTTCGATGTTTTTAGCTAAAGTGTCAAATTCATCGTGAAGTTTTTGAGTTTCTAGACCGGTTAGTCTACCAATTGTCATCGCAACAACTGCTTTAGCTTGGATTTCACTAAATCCATATCTTTCCATAAGTCTTTCTGTTAAGACTGTTTGGTTAGGTGAAGAAGTTGCAAGATCAATAAATTCATCTCTACTTTCTTTTCCGCCGACTTTTTTAACATCCAAGATGTCGTGAACCTTTAAAAGAGCTTCAATGATATGTTGTCTAGCTTCATCCTTTTCTTTTAAGAACTTAGTTCTTCTTTCAACTATTTCAACTTGGAAATCAAGATATTGATTAATAAGATCTTTTAAACCTAAAACTCTTGGTACGCCATTTACAATACAAAGATTTATTACACCATAACTAACTTCAAGTTGTGTATTTTTAAATAATTGATTGAGAATAACTTGTGGGACAACATCTCTTCTAGTTTCAATTTCTATTCTTACATCAGTCTTTGAGAAATCTTTTACAGAAGTAATGCCATCGATAACTTTATCTCTTGCAAGTTCGCCAATTTTAGCAACTAAGCTAGCTTTATTTACTTGATAAGGAATTTCGGTGATGATAATTTTTGATTTTCCGTTAGGATTTTCAACAATTTCGGTTTTACCTCTTAATCTAAAAGTTCCTCTACCTGTAAGATAAGCATCTCTTACTCCACCAAGTCCATAAATTATGCCTCCAGTTGGGAAATCAGGAGCTTTTATAATTTTCATCAAGTCTTCAATTTCACAATTTGGATTATGAGCAAAATATTTAATTCCTTCGCAAACTTCTTTTAAATTGTGTGGTGGCATTTTTGTTGCCATACCAACAGCGATTCCATCGCTTCCGTTTATAAGTAAATTTGGAAATCTAGATGCAAGAACAGTTGGTTCTTCTAAACTACCATCGTAGTTAGGTGCAAAATCAACAGTGTTACAGTTAATGTCTCTTACCATTTCAATGGAAAGCTTTGACATTCTAGCTTCGGTATAACGAGGAGCAGCAGCTTCATCACCATCCATTGAGCCAAAATTTCCATGACCTGTAACAAGAGGATATCTCATTGAAAAAGGCTGAGCTAATCTAACAAGTGTTTGATAAATCGCTGAATCGCCATGTGGATGATATTTACCCATGACTTCACCGACTATTTTTGCTGATTTAACAAATGGTTTATCAGGTGTATAACCTGCATCACTCATTGCGTAAATCACTCTTCTATGAACAGGCTTTAAGCCATCTCTTACATCAGGCAAAGCACGAGAAACAATAACGCTCATCGCATAATCAAGGAACGAATCTTGGACTTGAGTAACGATTTCGGTGTTTGTTAAAGATGGTACAATGCCTGCTTCAAGTTCAGCGTTTTCTTCTTTTATTTCTTCGTCTGTTTTATTTTCTTCGACTGTATTTTCAGCTTTCTTTTCTTCGTTTTCCATGCAAAACCTCACTTTTTTTATTAAATATCAAGATTTTTAACAAATTTAGCGTTTTGTTCAATGAAGGTTGAACGTGGTTCAACATCTTCACCCATTAAGTCGTTAAATACTTGATCAGCAGCAACTGCATCATCAACAGTTACACGTAACATCTTTCTAACCTTTGGATCCATTGTAGTTTCTTCAAGTTGAGAAGGGTCCATTTCACCAAGACCTTTATATCTTTGATAAGGATAGCCTGGTTTTAAATCTAATTCTTTTCTAATAACATTGAGTTGCTCATCGTTATATGCGTAATATTGTTTACCTTTATAATCAACTTTATATAGAGGAGGTTGAGCAATATATACGCAACCATGCTCAATAAGTGGTTTCATGAAACGATGGAAGAAAGTAAGAAGTAAGATTCTAATGTGTGAACCATCGACATCAGCATCAGTCATAATAACGATTTTATGATATCTGATTTTTGTAATATCAAATTCTTCTCCATATCCTGCTCCGATCGCATTTATCATGTTTCCAATTTCGGCATTTTCAAAAATTCTATGAGCTTGGGCTTTTTGAACGTTCAATATTTTTCCTCTTAATGGCATGATAGCTTGTGTACGTGGATCTCTACCAAGTTTTGCACTACCACCTGCCGAATTACCTTCAACAATAAATAATTCACATTCTTCAGGATTATTTGAACTACAATCAGCTAATTTTCCAGGAAGTGTTGTAGGTTCAAGAACATCCTTTCTTCTCATGTTCTCTTTAGCGGCACGAGCTGCAAGACGTCCATCGTATGCGCTCTTAACTTTTTTAGTTATCGCTAAAGCGATGTCTTTATTTTCAAGTAAAAATCTTTGGAATTGATCACCAAAAACTGTATTTACAATCTTTTTAACTTCAAGATTACCTAATTTTCCTTTAGTTTGACCTTCATATTGAGGATTTGGGTGTTTAACGGAAATAATTGCAGTTAAACCTTCAAGACAATCTTCTAAAGTAATCCTTTCTTTGTCGCTATCTTTTAAAATTTTGTTATCACGAGCATAGTTATTGATGACTCTAACAAGAGCAAGGTTAAATCCATCTACGTGCATACCACCATTTCCAGTAGACACGTTATTACAGAAAGAATAAACATTGTGTGTATAGCCTTTAGTGTATTGTAAAGCTACTTCGACATAAATTGTTTCTAAATTTCCATTGTCATCGAATTGTTGAGCACCTTCAGAATAGAAAATTGAAGGGAATAAGGCTTCAGAATTTCTATTTACATAGGTAACATATTCTTTAATTCCACCATCAAAATGGAACTTGTCTTCTAAATTAGGTTCAACCCTTAAATCTTTTAAGATGATTGTGACACCTTTATTTAAAAACGCCATTTGTCTAAGTCTGTTTTTAATGGTTTCGTAGCTATAGACAGTGGTTTCTTTAAAAATGGTTGGATCAGGTTTAAAAGTAACTTTAGTGCCATGTTCTTCGAGTGAACAATCGCCAATCTTCTTTAATGGTGCGACTGTATGACCGCCGTTTTCAAAGCGAATAAAATAGTGCCCACCATCTTTTTTAACTTCAACTTCAAGCCAAGAAGATAATGCGTTAACAACTGAAGCACCAACACCATGAAGACCGCCCGATACTTTATAGACGCTTCCTTCACCGAATTTTCCACCAGCGTGAAGAACAGTATAGACAGTTTCAACACCACTTAAACCTGTTTTTCCAACGGTATCAACAGGAATACCTCTACCATTGTCGGTAACAGTGATGGTGTTATCAGGATTAATACTTACATTGATAGTATCACAATATCCAGCCAAAGCTTCATCGATACCATTATCAATAATTTCCCATACTAAATGATGAAGACCGGTTGATGAAGTTGAACCGATATACATGCCAGGTCTTTTTCTAACAGCTTCAAGACCTTCAAGAACTTGAATTGCGTTACTATCGTATTTAGAATCACCTTTTTCTAGAGCTCTTTCATCGTTTACGTCGATAATCTCACTAGAAATTTTAGAATCGATACTTTCTTCGCTTTCATCGAAGCCTTCTTTTTCATCGATTTTTTCAGCGAAGGTTTCTTCTTTGCTCTCTTCTTGTGTTTCTTTAACTAGATTCTCTTCTTTCTTTTCATCTATCATCACTCTTCCTCCTTTAGCTCTCTATCTTTTAAATAATAGTAATATTTTCCATCAAAATATTCGCTTTTTGCGGTATTTGTTATAAAAACTTGGTTAAATGTCTTTAAATAGTCAATAAGATTTTTTTCGTGATTGTGATCAAGTTCACTTAATATATCATCAAGAATAACAATTGGCTTATCATCTTTATTTAAGAAATATAGCGATAAAATCAGAGATAACACACTCATTCGATTTTCTCCTTGTGAGCCGTATAAACCTGCATTTTTATCATCTATATAGATTTCAAAATCGTCTTTATGAACTCCAATCAAAGTTTGCTTTTTTGAATACTCTTCTTTTTCGACTTTTTTGAATTCTTCTTTTATAAATTCCTCTATTGAAGAAGCATCGTTTATAAATGTTTTGTATTCAACAAAGAGTTTCTTTTCTTTTTTAGTTACTTCTTTAAATATATCCGAAATATATTTATTTATTTCATCAATAAACTTTTTTCGAAACATGAATATCTGCTTATTTAGTTCAACAAGTTGATTTGTAAGAATTTCTAGTAAGGTGCGATTGATGTTATAAGCTTTAAAAGCGTCATTTCTTTCTTTCAAAATTTTCTCATACACATTTAAGATTTTTAGATAGTTATTAGAAAACTTTGAGAGATAGATGTTTATAAATCTACGCCTATCCTTTGGAGAATCCTTTAATAAATTTGTGTTTTTTGGAATGAAGGCTATTACGTTTATAAGCGAATTTAATTCGCTTATTTTGGCTACGTTTTTCCCGTTTATAGTGATTTTTTTACCATTTTTATTAAAGGTAATTTCGATGCGTTTTGTCGAGTTATTATCGCTAATTTCAGCAAAAATCCTTGCAAAACCAGTACCTTTTTTAATTAAATCACTAACATCTGACGTTCTAAAAGATCTCGTTAAAGATAAAAAATATATCGCTTCAAGAATGTTCGTTTTTCCTTCCGCATTCTCTCCGTAGATATAGTTAATTCCTTTTTCAAACCTTGCCTTCAAAGCATCATAATTTCTAAAGTTTTGAAGTTCTAATGTCTTGATGATCATTTGACTATTTCAAAGAACAAAGAATTGTTGATGATGATTTTGTCGTTTTCTCTTAATTTCTTACCCCTCATTTTGCAATCTTCGCCGTTTACTAATATTGAGTTTTCAGCAATAAAAAATTTAGCTTCTCCGCCGTTATCAATGACATTAGCAAACTTTAAAAATTGACCTAAGGTTATGTAATCAGATTCAATTCGAATTTTCTTAAAATCGCTCATTTCACCAACTCCTTTAATATTATATATTAAAGGACTTTCTTTTAAAAGAAAAAAACTACCCTATGTATGGGTAGTCGTGTCTAGTAATTTTTGCGCTCTAATACGTTCTAACAGGGGTTATTAAGTGAATGTTGCTTAAGTCGTTTTTATCAGAGACTGTGAATGGTTTCATTTCTCCTACAAAAGAGAGCAATACATCTTGTGAACCAACAGCTCTAATTGCATCAACAACGTATTGATAATTGAAACTAACTTCTAATCTTTCACCAGTGTATCTAAATAAGCTTAAAATCTTTTCACCGCTTCCTGAATTTTGAGATTTTGAAGAAACAACAACGTTTCCTTCCATCATTGTGACTTTAACAATATTTTCTCTATCGAGTGTAAGCATTGCGACACTATTTATAGCGTTTAAAAAGTCATTTGAGTTAACTTCAAGGTAATAATAAAAGGTCTTTGGGATGATGTTTTTGACATTTGGATAGTCTCCACCAATCAAATTTGTGATTATTTTCGTTTCTAAGCACTTAAATAAGACTTTTTTATCAGTAGCATACATTTCAATGGTGTCGTTTTCTTGAGCGATTTTAGAGGCTTCTAAAAGCGTTTTAGCATCAACGTTAAGAGTAAAGACATCTTTTGATGTTGAAGGAAGTTCTTTTTTAGCAAGTCTAGAGCCATCTGTAGCTAGAAAAACAAGCGAAGTTCCATTATTTTCGATGTTAACAGCCTTAAGTTGGATTCTAGAGTTCTTTTGTGAAGCTGCAAAAGCGACTTGATTAACTGCTTTTTGAAATTCTGAACCTTTAAGTTGAATCTTGGTTCCGATTTCTTCGAAATTACAATCTGGATATTCTTCAAAGCGTATCACGTTTAGCGAATATTTTGTATTATTGTCATTTTCAATCTTTGCAACGCCTTCTTCGACAATATCAAACGAGATTTCTTCGCCATCTACTGTCTTGACAATCTCGTTTAATATTTTTGAGTTTATTAAAATTGCGCCTTCTTCATAGTCACGAATAATTTCAGTATCGTTTGAAACAAAAGGAATTACGGTTTGAAGATAAACATCTCCGTTTCCTCCGTATAAAACCAAACCAGTTTCATTTATCATCAAAACTAAATTTAATAAAATTGGATTTGTAGCACTTGATGGAACGAAGCGTGAAGCTGAAGTAACACCTTTTAAGAATTCGTTTCTTTTTATTGTAAATTTCATATTTATATTACCTCTATTTTATTTATTAATAATAATAAGGACTGTGGAAATGTGGATAAGTAAGTTTTTAAAGATTTTTGCACTTTAATTTAATAAGGGATAAAGCCAAAAAACTACGATGAAATGCGCTTTTTTAACTCTTCGATGACGATCTTGGTTTGTGGATCGGTTTTCAACAATTTATCCACTTTTTCTATGGAATGAATGATAGTTGTGTGATCTCTTCCACCAAAAATTTGTCCTATTTTCTTGAGTGGTAAGTCAAGCAAATCTCTAATCAAGTAAATTGCAACATGTCTTGCATTAACAATGTTTGTTGCTTTGTTTTTACCTGTAATTTGAGGAATACTGAGCGAATAATAACTACTAACAGCAGATAAAATCTTTTGTTCAGTAGCTTTACTTTTTGCATCACTTACATCAATCATAGATTGAAGAGCTTCGGTACATAAATCGATGTTAACATGATTTGTTTTGCTTATTGAAGCGTAGAAATTTAAGCGAATTAACGCTCCTTCCAAACTTCTAATAGAATCTTGGAATTTGTCTGCCATGAAATACAAAACATCTTCATCGTACATCGCTAAATCAGCACCACTGGCAAGAATTTTTGATTTCAAAATGTTGAAACAAGTTTCAGTATCAGGTCTTGTGATTGAAACGCTTAAACCACTGGTGAATCTTGTTAAAATTCTTTGGTCGATACCGTCTAATTCACCTGGTAAACGATCACTTGTGAAGCAAATTTGCTTGTGATTTTGACGAAAATCCTCGTAAATCGTGAAGAAAAACTCTTGAGTTTTCTTTTTATCCTTTAAAAGTTGAATGTCGTCAATTAACAAAACATCAAACTTCTTTAAGAATTTAAAAAGCTCTTCTTTTTTGTTTTCGCCTTTAACATATTCGATGTATTGTTCCATGAAATCATAGCTTGAACAAAGCAAAACTTTCTTTTCTGGAGATGCGTTTTTAATGTAGTTTCCGATTGCGTTTAATAGGTGGGTTTGACCTAATCCGCGTTGTCCATACATAAACAAAGTTTGATAAAGTCCACCAGGTGAAGTTGCTGTGTATAAAGCAGCCTTTTGAGCTTCGGAATTGCAAGGACCGACAACAAAGTTGTCGAAAGTAAAGTGAGGATCGAGTGAGTTGTTTTTAAAGAACTCAGGCTGAACCTCCGAATCATCAAAAATACGCTTTGTTTCCATTTCTTCTTCTGTGACAAGAACTGGAACATAATATGAAGCTGTATATTTGTGCAATTTTTGAGTTATGAAGTCTAAATAGCGCTCACGAAGTATCTGGCGAGCTAGTTTTGACTCACACATAATGTAGACTTTGTTATCTACGACCTTATAAATTGAAGTGCCTTCAAAAAAAGCGTCAAAGATTTGTTTATCGACGTCTTCTGAAATTGCGGACAAGACATTGTCCCGAATTGCTTTGCTTTGAGTTACTGTATTTGTTTCCATAATCGAAATAATTTTATCTTAATTGTGAATAAAAAAATAGGTCAGAAAATTGGTCAAAACAGGTTTTCCACATTAATTTATTAAAAAAGAATGATAGGCATCGAGTAAAATAATTTTATCCACAATTTTAATGTGGAAAACTATGTGGAAAAACTTTGTCCATGTTGATTGTGTAGATTGTGTGGAACGATTTCAACATAACTTGATTTTATCCACATTCAAAAAGCACGATAACCATCGATAAATTCTCTATTTTCCACAGCTTTAAAAAGTGAAATCTACATATATGTGCATACAAAAATCTAAAAATTAAGCTCGAGAAAGCTATGACATTTTGAGCTCGGTTTAATTTGTTGACTTATATGTATTTATACATATATAATTTTTGTTGCATATTCGCAGGAGGATTATAACTTATGAAAAGAACATACCAACCAAGCAAATTACACAAAGCTAGAGTACATGGTTTCAGAGCTAGAATGGCTACAGGTCATGGTAGAAAAGTCTTGGCTATGAGAAGAAAGAAAGGAAGAAAAGTTTTAGTCGTCAACACAAAACACTAATCAATGAAAATTATTAATCGAGTTAAAAAATATCGAGAGTTCAAAGAAATCATCAATCTTCGAAAATTTAAAAGAAACGAATTATACACGGTTTATTTTAGAAAAAACGATTTCGGTTATGCACGAATTGGAATACTTGTATCAAAAAAGAACGGTATTGCAGTTCAAAGAGTCAAAATAAAACGACAAGTTAGAGCAATCTTAGATAAAAATATCGATTATAAAAACAACGCATTAGATATTATCGTAATTATTTCAAAAAAATATAAAACAGATGAATTCGGAAAGAATGAGAAACTATTAGAATCTTTAATTAAGCAAATTCTTTCCGTTAAGGAGACGAAAATAAATGAACAAAAAAAGTCTTAAAACGGTGCTAGGCGTTACTACTGTTGTTGGCGCAGCGCTTATCTTAACAAGCTGTAACTCATTTTGTTCTAATTTAGATACATCGAATTATATGTTCGGATATAACGGTATGAATACCGTTTATTTTGCTATGGGAGAAGAAGGAAATGAATATGCTCAAGGCGAGCAATATATTTTAGATACCTTTAAAGCCCAAGCTAATGTTGATGCCACAAAAGTTACTCTTGATAAGCTCGTGATTGATGCGGGAACTACAAATCCTAACGATAACCAAAAATATATAACTACAGGTGAAAATAACGAAACTGTTAAAAACACTGACTTATTTTTCAACAAAATCAACGACAACCTATATTCAATTAAAAATGTTGAAATTTATTGTGATGGGATCTCTACCGCTGAAGAAGGCGATAAGGGAGTCCATTATGTTTTTGGTTTAAATGATTTTACAAAAAATCTTTTAACTTCTGCTTCAAGTTATCGAATGATTACTCCTAGTAGCTCTTATTGGGAAGCTTTAGATAATAAAGTTTTAGATGCGATGATTAGTGAAGCTAAAAATACTGGCATCGAAGCTTTAGCAGGTGTTACAAAAGAAACATTAACTTACGAACAACTTTACGGTTACACACCAGAACAATTAGCTAAATATAAAGAAAAAAACGACGAAACACTTTTAAATGAAATGTTAGAAGGCAAGGAAGGCGAAAATATTGGAAGAAATAACGCTCTTCTTGCTCGTGCTGGTCATATCAAATTTTATAACGAAGCAAATCCTACAGATTATTTTGCCAATTTAAGCAAGTGGAATGATGAAATCATCAAAACTGAAGGTTTTAATTTTGATGATGGAATGTCGCAAAACTTCCTTAATTTAATGAAAAATAATTTAACAACTCAAGTTCAAAATTTAAGAACATGTATCACTGTTAATGATGGATTTTATGGCCACGTTTCAAATGATCCTTTAAACGACACTGTTTTAATTGAAGGAAAAGGCGAAGATTTCTATGAAGGATGGGGACGTGCTTTTAGTGAACACGGATTCTTAGAAGGCTTGCTTGTTTATCCAATTGGAACGATGGTTGAAAACTTCGCTCACATCTTTGGAATGAATGGTACTGGTCAAATCTTTGCAGTTTTACTTGCTACTTTAATTATTAGGGTACTTTTCTTACTTGTAACAATGCCATCAACTTTATCTCAACAAAAGATGACATTCTTACAACCTGAACTTGCTAAACTTCAACAAAAATATCCTAACGCCAATACAAATAACTATGAAAAGCAAAAACTTGCTAGTGCTCAAATGGCTTTATATAAGAAATATAAGGTTCATCCATTTGCATCACTGCTTGTTATTGTCGTTCAATTCCCTGTCTTTATTTGCGTTTGGAATGCTTTACAAGGAAGCGCATCTTTAAGTAGAGACGCTGTTTTAGGATTAAGACTTTCTGATACGATTTGGAATGTTTTATCTAACTTTACTAATTGGCCTTCTAATCCAGGTTGGTGGACAGCTCTTGTTTTAGTTTTACTTATGAGTGCTGCCCAAATCGTAGCTATGCTTTTACCAAATTGGCTCAATAAAAAGAGAATGAAATCAATTACTAAACTTGGAAATAGTGCAACTATGTCTCAACAAAATAGAACACTTAAAATCACTCAATGGGTAATGACAATTTTTATCATCATCATGGGCTTTACATTACCAAGTGCTATGGGTGTTTATTGGTTTGCAGGTGCTATTATTTCTATTTTACAATCGGTATTGCTCCACTTCATCTTTATTAATAGAGCAAAAAATCACGACAGAAATAATAATGGAGAAAAAGTAAGTTTCTCCGCAAAAATAAAGAATTTATTCAAAAAGAAAGAAAAGGAAGGGACTATATAATATGAAACTTTTTACAGCAAAAACCGTTGCTGAATGTATTAAAGCAGCGTGTGAAGAATTAGGCGTTGAAGAAAAAGATTTAGCTTATAAAGTTGTTGAAGAAAAGAAAGGTTTATTTTCTAAAAAAGCTACTATCTCTGTTGAAGAAACAAGTGATGTTATCGTCTTCACTGAACAATATATAAAAGATATATGTCACGCTCTTGGCTTAGAAGTTAGCTTAAAAACCTTTTATAAAGACAACTTAATCAAGGTTTTAATTGAAACGAATCACAATTCAATCTTAATCGGAAACAACGGAAAGAGCCTTGAATCCTTAACCGAGCTTACTAAATTAGCCGTATCTCAAAAATTCAAAAAGAAATTTAGAATTCTTCTTGATATCGGAGATTACAAAAATAAAAAATATGCTCGCGTTGTTCATGAAGCAAAAAGAGTTGCTAAAGAAGTTTTAAAAACACATGTCGATGCTAAACTTGAACCAATGACACCAGATGAAAGAAAGAAAGTTCATAATTCCTTTGCGAATTGGAAGAACATTAAAACTGAATCTGTTGGTGATGGAAAAAATAGAGCTATCGTCATTAAATACGTTCCTGATAACAACACTAAAAAAGAAAAAAGCGCTTCTGCTCCTTCTACTCCAAGCGTAGAAGAAACAGCAAGTAACGAGTAAAAAATATGTTTGAAACAATCGTTGCTCTTGCTACTCCACCACTTAAAAGTGCTTTAGCAATCGTCAGACTTAGCGGTGACGATTGTTTTTTTATTGTTTCAAAATTCTTTTCAAAGAATCTTGAAAATACACAAAAAAATTCAATCCTTCACGGTTATATAAAAGATGGTGAAGATTTGATTGATGAAGTTGTTTTACTAGCTTATAAAGGTCCTAATTCATTTACTGGAGAAGATAGTGTAGAGATTATAAGTCATGGATCTCCACTCATCTTTAATAAGATTATTCAAACAGCTTTAAAATATGGAGCTAGACTTGCAACAAATGGGGAATATAGCTCTAGAGCTTTTGCTCATGGAAAATTAAATTTAATGCAAGCTGAATCGATAAATGATTTAATTAATGCCGAAACCGAAGAAAGTAAAAAACTATGTTTACTAGCTTTAAATGGTGAAACCACTAAACTAATTAACCCTTTAAAAAAGAGCTTAGGAGACATCTTATCTTTAATTGAAGTAAATATTGATTATCCTGAATATCTCGACATCGAAGAAGCAAATTCAGAAAAAATAGTTGAGATTTGCGAGAAAAATATTAAATATATCCAAAAGTTAATTAAAGATGGGCAAAAAGGAAACATCATTAAAGATGGTATTAATATCGCAATTGTTGGTAAACCAAACGTTGGAAAATCTTCAATTTTAAACGCTTTACTTAATGAAAATAAAGCGATTGTAACCGATGTTAAAGGCACCACAAGAGATGTTGTCGAAGGAAAAATGAACTTAAATGGCGTTTTAATTAACCTCTTTGATACTGCTGGAATTAGAGAATCTCAAGACAAAGTTGAAGCAATCGGAATCGAAAAAAGCTTAGCTAAATTAAAAGAAAGCGACATTATATTATGCGTTTTTGAAAGCAATAATTTTGACGATGAAGATAAAGAAATTTTGAAATTAGTTGAAAACAAAAACACAATATTTGTATACAATAAAAAAGATCTTGTTGATAAAAAAGATAGCGATAAATTATATGTCAGCGCTTTAAATAAAGATATCGAGCCACTTAAAGAAGCGATTTTAAAGAAACTTGGTTTAAGTAAGGAAAATTACGACAACCCTTCTATTGCTAATGTAAGAGATATTGGAATTTTACAAAATATAAAAGAGATTCTTGAACATGTATTGAAAGATGTTGAACTTGAAACACCAATTGATTTAATTAATAGCGAACTTAAAGAAGCTTATCTAAAAGTTTTATCTCTTCTTGGTGAAGATAATGATTTTGATATTGCTAAAGAGATATTCTCTAGATTTTGTGTTGGAAAATAAAAGATGATATTTGATACCCATATACATTTAAACGAAGAAAGATTGCTATCTAATCTAGATCAATATATCAAAGAAGCTGAAGAGATAGGCGTTAAAAAATTTCTTTGTGTTGGATGGGATATAGATAGTTCTAAAAAAGCTATTGAAATAGCGAATAAATATAAAAATGTTTATTGTTCAATTGGTGTAATACCAACAGAACATAAACAATATGAAATTGGCGGAAAAACTTTAAAAGAGTTGGAATCACTTTTAACTACTTCTTCTAAAATTGTCGCAATTGGAGAGATTGGATTGGATTACTATTGGGAAAAAGAAGAAGAAATTAAAAATAAGCAAAAAACTATATTTAAAGAACAAATAGATTTAGCAAATAAATACAATCTTCCTATTTCGATCCATTCAAGAAATTCTATTCAAGACACTTTTGATATTTTAAAAAGTTGTCCAGTTAATCAATCAGGAGTTATGCATTGTTATTCAGGAAGTAAAGAAATGGCTACTGAGTTTATTAAGCTTGGATATAAAATTGCTTTTGGTGGTGTACTTACTTTTAAAAATTCAAAAGAAACCAAGGAAGTTTTATCTAATATTCCACTAGAAAGTATTGTATTTGAAACCGATGCACCTTACCTTGCTCCAACACCATTTCGTGGAAAACTTAATGAACCAAAATTTATATATGAAACTGTAAAATATGCATCAGAATCGTTAAAAATGAACTTTGATGAATTGCGTAAAATTTCTTTTCACAATTCATGCAAAATATTTCACGTGAAAGAAAATGATTGATTTTCATAACACTTTAATTGTTGTTGAAGGCAAAACCGACATTGCTTACTTGTCGTCATTTATTGATGCTGATTTTTACTCAGTAAACGGATCTGCAGTATCTGAATCAGATGTTAATTTTATAAAAGAATACTTAAAAAAAGGCGATGTTGTTGTTCTTACAGACCCTGATTTTCCAGGTAAAAAAATCAGAAATTATTTAAACCAACAAATCGAAGGCTTAAAGAATGCTTACGTTAGAAAAGAACTTTCAATCAAGCGACATAAAGTTGGTGTTGCTGAGTGCGACAAGAACGAAATAATGAATGCTCTTCAAAATATTGAACTTATTAGAAAAACTGATACTTCGAATTATTCTCCTCTCACAACTAAAGATTTAATTGAGCTGCGTTTGACAGGATGTGAAGAAGCTACATCTAACCGAAAAGCACTTTCTGAAAATTTTCATATAGGTTTCAATAACGCAAAATCTTTATTAAAGAAATTAAACATGCTAAAAATAACTAGGAAAGAAATTGAGGAGTTTTTAAATGCTAAGTAAAGACGAGATTGTTGATTTTTTCAAACTTGTAAATTCCCACGCAAAAAAGGAACTTGGACAGAATTTTTTAGTTAATGAAAATATAATAAAAAACATTGTCGACCTTTTAAACATAAGTGAAGAAGATAAAATTTTAGAAATTGGTCCAGGTCTTGGTGCTTTATCTTTTGAAATTGAAAAGCATAAGTTTAATACATTCACTTTAGTTGAATACGATCAAAAGTTTGTAGATTTTTTGAGTAGATCTTTTGATGGAAAAGAAAACATTAGCATCATCAAAAACAACATATTAAAAGAAAGGGAATTTGGATATAACAAAGTCATAGGCAATCTACCTTATTACATTACAAGCGACATAATTTTAAAAATTGTATTAAAGTGTGATAAGCTAGAAAAGGCTGTTTTTATGGTACAAAAAGAATGCTATAAAAGGATAGTTGCAGAAAGTGGAAAAGATTATAATGCTCTCAATATTTTACTTAAATATCTGTTCGATATTAAAGAAGAAATAAAGGTAGGAAGAGACAACTTTTTCCCTGTTCCCAACGTTGACTCTTTAGTATTTTCTCTTACAAAAAAACAAGAAAAAAACGTGGTTTTTGCGGAGTTTTTATATAAAATAGCGAGAATTTGCTTTCAAAACAGAAGAAAAACAATTGCAAATAATTTATCCTCTTTAATCAAAAATAAAGATGAACTTAAAGAGATTTTAATAAAGAGTGGATTACGTGAAAATCTTAGAGCTGAGCAATTAGACTTAGCACAATTTGTTAAACTAACTGAAACAATTAAAGGTTAAAACTTAATTGCTAAAGTTTTCAGATAACTTATAATTTATATATGGTTGAAAAAGCAAACGCGAAAATAAATTTATCGCTCGATATTAAAAATTTAAGAGATGACGGATATCATAATTTAGAAACAATTATGCTTCCTTTAGAGATGCATGATTCTCTCGAAGTTCAAATTTTACCCCCAAATGCAACGGATGATTTTGTAACTTGTGATGACTTTTCTTTAAAAATTACAAAATACAATTTAGTTCATAGAATCATCGATGAAGCGAGAGAAAGACGGGGATTTACTGAACACTTTTTAATAAATATTCATAAAAACATTTTCTTACAAGCTGGTTTAGGTGGAGGTAGTGCTGATGCAGGAGCTGCTTTAAGAGCTGTTCTTAAACTACTTAAAATTAACGCCACTAAACAAGATTTGATTGATATTGGTATTGCAATTGGAAGTGATGTGCCTTGGGCAATATTTAATTGCCCTACATTATTAAAAAGAAAGGGTGATGTATTAGAATTTTTTGATCACGTTGCTCCTTTTTATGTTTTACTTGTAAAACCTTTTGATGGATTATCCACAAAAGAAGTTTTTGAAACCGCTGATAAATGCGATGATATTGATCATGGTGACATTAATCTTGTAAAAGAATTATACGAAAAAGATGATCTTGAAGGTCTTGGTAAAGCCGTTTTCAATTCGTTAGAAAATCCAGCGAGCGAAATATTGCCAGAAATTCAAGAAATTATTGAAAGCTTAAAAGATGATGGGTTTGAATGCGTGATGATGAGTGGTTCAGGAAGTTGTATCTTTGCTTTAACAAACGATAAAAAACTATGGAAACGTTGTGAGAAGAAATACACATTAGACCATTATCAAGTCTGTGCAACAAAATTTTTGAGGAAATAAAAATGTTGTTTTTAGAATGCTTCAATAAAAATGTTTATATAGGCGATGAGCTTGTTGGCTATATAAGTAAAAACGGAACTATTTATATCAATAACCGTAAATTTGCTGTGATGAGCGACGACGGTAAAATATTCATTGAAAAGTATCAGGCAGGATATATTGATGACTCAGGAGACATATATTTAAACAATAAAAACGTCGGTCATATAACCGAAAATAATGACCTCTATTTCTCACCAAAACTACTTTAATTTTTAAAAAAAGTCTGCAAAAGTTCACTATTTTATAAAAAATCCATAGTGAACTTTTTAATTTAACAACAAAAAAGAGAGGTTTTGAGCCTCTCTTAAAATCAAATATTTATGTTAATTATTTAGATTTTTTAGCTTCTCTTTTAAGAAGAATTTCAGCTTGAGCAGCAGCAAGTCTAGCAATTGGGACTCTGAATGGTGAGCAGGAAACATAATCTAATCCAACTCTATTGAAGAAGTGAATTGATTCTGGATCACCGCCGTGTTCACCACAGACACCGCATAATAAGTCTTTTCTTGTTGCACGACCATCTGTAACAGCCATTTTAACAAGTTTGCCGACACCCTTTTGGTCTACGTGTTGGAATGGATCTTCTTCAAAAATCTTATTGTCATAATATGCACCTAAGAATTTAGAAGCATCATCTCTTGAGAAACCAAAGGTCATTTGTGTTAAGTCGTTTGTACCGAATGAATAGAATTCAGCTTCGCTTGCAATTTCTCCAGAGAGTAATGCTGCACGAGGAATTTCAATCATAGTACCAACGTGATATTTCATCTTGACGTTGTTTTCAGCTAAGACTTTTTCTACTTCACCAACAATAATGTTCTTAACGAATTTAAATTCCTTAAGATCGAGTGTTAATGGAATCATAATTTCTGGTTCAATTTCTTTACCAGTATCTTTGCTTGCCTTAATAGCTGCTTCAACGATAGCTCTTGCTTGCATTCTACCGATTTCTGGGTAGGTAACATCAAGTCTACAACCTCTGTGACCCATCATTGGATTGAATTCGTGTAAGTATTCAATTCTAGCTTTGATTTGAGCAACAGATTTATTTAAAGAATCAGCGAGTTCTTTGATCTTATCTTCTTCTGTTGGTAAGAATTCATGTAGTGGTGGATCAAGTAATCTAACGTTAACGTTGATGTGTTTAAGATCCTTCATTGCCATGAATAAACCATAGAAGTCATCTCTTTGATATGGTAAGAGTTCGCTTAATGCTTGTTCTCTTTCTTCAACTGTATCAGCAAGAATCATTCTTCTCATGTGGAAAATTCTATCGCCAGAGAAGAACATATGTTCTGTTCTACAAAGACCGATACCTTCTGCGCCAAATTCAGCAGCTTGTCTTGCATCTTTTGGAGTATCAGCATTTGTTCTAATTGAAAGTCTTCTATATTTATCAGCAAGAGCCATTAATCTACCAAAGTTTCCACCTTTTGTATCAGCTGGAACAAGAGCTAAAGCGCCATCATAAACGCTTCCTGTTGAACCATCGATAGAAATGGTGTCATTTTCATGGTAGACCTTACCTTTAATTGTTAATGTTTTTGCTTCTTCATCAATGTGAGCATCAGAGCAGCCTGTGACACAACATTTACCCATACCACGAGCAACAACAGCTGCGTGAGAAGTCATACCACCTCTCATGGTTAAGATACCTTCAGCAGAAACCATACCTTCGATATCTTCTGGTGAAGTTTCGGCTCTTACGAGAACAACCTTTTCACCATTTGCTCTTCTAGCTTTTGCATCTTCTGCATCAAAGCTGATGTGACCAACACCTGCACCTGGAGAAGCTGGGTTACCTTTTGCTATTGGTTCTGCTTTCTTTAAAACAGCTGCGTCGAATGTTGGGTGGAGTAAAGAATCAAGTAATTTTGGTTCAACTCTTAAAACAGCTTCGTCTTCAGTGATAACGCCTTCATCTAATAAATCAAGAGCAATCTTTAAGGAAGCAGCAGCGGTTCTCTTACCGTTTCTTGTTTGTAAGAAATAGAGTTTTCCGTTTTCAACGGTATATTCCATATCTTGCATATCTTTATAGTGAGCTTCCATAGCCTTGATTGTCTTTTCAAATTGAGCATAGACATCTGGCATTTGTTCTTTTAAGTAATCGATGTGGTAAGGAGTTCTAATACCAGCAACGACGTCTTCACCTTGAGCTTGTGGTAAATATTCAGCGTAAACTTTCTTTTCACCGCTTGATGGATCTCTTGAGAAAGCAACACCTGTACCAGAGTTAGCGTTTAAGTTACCAAAAACCATTGATTGAACGTTAACTGCAGTTCCCCATTCATAAGGAATAGAGTTCATTTGTCTATAAACGTTAGCTCTTGGGTTATCCCATGATCTAAAAACAGCTTCAACTGCTGAATGTAATTGAACATATGGATCTGATGGGAAATCTTCACCAAATTTTTCTTTATAGTAAGCTTTATAAGCTTTGACTAATTCTTTTAATTGTTCGGTTGTAACTTCTGTATCGAGTTTATAACCATTGTCTTCTTTGATTTTATCAAGCATTCTGTCCATATCTGTTCTTGGCCAACCTTTTGCGATGTTGGTGAACATAAGGATGAATCTACGATAAGAATCGTAAGCAAATCTTTCATTGTTACTTACTTTAGCAAGTGTTTCGACAGATGTATCATTTAAACCTAAGTTTAAGATTGTATCCATCATACCTGGCATAGAAACTCTAGCACCAGATCTAACAGAAACTAAAAGTGGAGTTTTTGTTGCATCAAGTCCGCCAAATGATTTACCAGATTCTTTTTCTACTTCGTGGATGCTCTTATCGATTTCGTTAATTAAACTTTCTGGTAATTTCTTTCCACTTTGATAATAAAGTGTGCATGCTTCGGTTGAAATTGTAAAACCTTGTGGGATTGGGATGCCGATGTGGGTCATCTCTGCTAAGCCTGCACCTTTTCCTCCGAGAAGCTCTTTTCCTTTTCCATAAGCTTCTTTAAAGAGGTAAACATACTTTTTAGCCATTTAAATATAACCTCCAATTCTTGGCAGTTGTTTTAACAACTGCAAAAATTATATCATAAAAAACTAAATGGTTAATCTATAAGATTAAGAAAGATTTTTGTAGCGAAATAAGATTCGTTTTCATAGAAGAAAATATGCTTATAAAAAGCGTGAAAAAACAAAATCTTAAAAATTATTTTTGAATATTTTTTCGTGAAAATAGTTGAGTTTTGCACAGTTTTCTTATAATTTCTCGTGTAAATTCGTGAAAAGCGTAAAAATCACCACATCAAATTTCTTATAAAGAAGCTAGAACAAATACGATGAAATCTCTTGTAGCACACTTCACTATGTTTTTTAAGACTTAAACTATTTTTTAAAATATTTATAATTGTACTTATGGAAAAAGAATATGTAATTGCGATAGATTATGGAACACAAAGTGTTCGTGTTTCTATAGTAGATAAAAAAGGAAGATTTTTAGCTTTTGAGCAAGAAAGATATGTCACACCATATTTTTCTATTAAGCCTGGTTATTGTGAACAAGATCCTGATTTTTATTATGGATGCATGTGCAAAGCCGCAAAAAGACTTACAAGCAAACACCCAGAACTTTTAGAAAAATGTTTAAGTATTTCATCAACTTGTTTTAGGGATACTGCCGTTTATCTTGATAAAGATTTAAATATAATCAGACCATCGATTATTTGGCTTGATCAAAGACAAGCTGAAGTAAAAAGAAAACTTCCTTTTATTTATAATGCAGCGTTTTGGATTTCAGGAATGACCCAAACGGTTTTATTGAATCGTAAAAGAACCCCTGCTATTTGGTTACAAGAAAACGAACCAGAGAATTGGAAGAAAGTTGCTCATTATGTTCCGCTTAATGTCTATTTAAATTATAGAATGCTTGGAGTTTTAACTGACTCTGCTTCAAATATGATAGGTCACTTTCCAATTAACTTTAAAAAATGTAAATGGTATAAGAAAAACGCTATGAAAGGTTGTATCTACGATATTGACCCTAAACTTATGCCTAAGATTTCTCCAATTGGAAGCGTGATTGGTCAAATTAGTAAAAAATGTTCAGAAGAAACTGGCTTCCCAGAAGGACTTCGATATATAACAACAGGAAACGACAAATCTTGTGAAGCTCTAGGTAGCGGTCAAATCGATTCAGATAGTGCACACCTATCATATGGAACAAGCTCTTCAATTGCGGTTATCAGTCAAAAATATTTTAACCCTGAAAAGTTTTTACCAGCTTATGCAACTGCTTTCCCTGGATATTATAGTGGCGAAGTTCAAATTTATAGAGGCTATTGGATGCTTACTTGGTTCGTAGAACAATTTGGTGAACACGAATCACTTGAAGCTCAAATTGAAAAAGTTGCTCCTGAAGAAGTACTAAATGAAAAACTCATGAGTGTTCCACCAGGATGTGATGGACTCATCCTTCAACCTTATTGGGGGCCAGGATTATCAAGACCACTTGCAAAAGGAGCGGTAATTGGATTTTATGATGTTCACACAAAATTCCATTTATATAGAGCAATCATTGAAGGCATTGGATTTGCTTTAAAAGAGGGATTAGAAAGTATTGAGAAACACTCACATAAAAAAGTTAAATATTTAACGATAAGCGGAGGCGGGTCAAGAAGCGATGCTATTTGTCAAATCACTTCAGATTTATTTAATTTACCTGTTTACAAAAGTGAAACTTGTGAAAACTCCTCTTTAGGATGCGCTTGCGCTCAATTTTTAGCTTTAGGCGTTTATAAAAATCTCGATGAAATTAAATCAAACATGATTCGTTATACAAAAGTCTTCACTCCAAATAAAGAAGCTAGCTTAGAATATAAAGAACTTTATGAAAAAGTTTATTTAGATGTTTACCCAAGTTTAAATAAACTATACAAAACCTTAACTGAAATTGATGTTAAAAATAATAAAAAAATAAAATAAGTGGCTTTTTGCAAAGAAAATTACTTAAAACTAGTTATTTTTATAAACAAAGTTAATTAGTTTAGTGTAAAAAGAATCGGCATTAACTTTATTACTATAAATATTTGGATAAACAATTTTATAGTAAGAAAGAGAATCAATAACTGTTAAAAAATAGATAATAGTGTTTTTAAAAGTTGTGATTTTATCTTGACTAGTTGATTCTTTAATGATTTGTAAAGACTTAACTAAAAGTTTACTTGTTTCTTTATCCATAAAAAGAAATTTGTCGCCTTCGTTTAGTCTAGCAAGTTGAGTTGATAGCATTAAGTGAACGTAGTAGTTACTTATATGTCCTTGATTTATATAGTTAATTAAAAGCCTTACAACTTCAACTAAAAATGGTTCACCGATTTCGAATTCTTTTGAAAGCTTAACAAATTCATCTTTAAAAAGTTTATTGCATCTATTTTCAATTTCTTTAAGAACCGAATCTTTAGTATCAAAATAATGATAAAAGAGCCCGTGGCTATAGTGACATTCTTTAGTTATTTGGTCGATTGTTACCTTTTTATATCCATAAGTTGCAAAAAGTCTAAGTGACGTATTAATGATTGTTTCAAATCTTTTTTCTCTTAACTCTTTATTTTCAAAAAAACTTTTTGGCATAATTACGTGACCTTTATAAGTAATATATTAATTATTGACTTGATAGTCAATTATTTATCTTTCTTTATATTAATATATTACTTATAAAAGTTACTTTTTTGTGAAAAAATTGGATTTTTGCGCAAAAAATTTTAAAAAAAGTGTTTGATTTCCAACAAAAGCCAATTATAATTGTATTTATGGTTGGAGGGAATAAATGTATCTTTTAGTCGGTTTAGGTAATCCAGGAAGAGAATACGAACATACAAGGCACAATATGGGCTTTGATGTTGTTGATATGTTCGCTGATTCTTTGGGCGTTACTTTTGACCGTGATGACTTTAAAGGAAAATATGTAAAGGCCAGATATATGGATGAGGATTTAATTATTTTGAAACCTCAAACGTATATGAATTTAAGTGGCGAAAGTATTATACAAGTTTTGAATTTTTATAAGATTCCAGTTGATAAGATGATCGTTGTTTATGATGACATGGATACTCCAATCGGTCACATAAAGTTAAAAATAAAAGGATCAAGTGGCGGACACAATGGAATGAAATCGATTATAAGTCAATTAGGTACAGATGTATTTTGTAGAATTAAGGTTGGCATTGGACACCCTGTTGATAGAGGGATTATCGATTATGTGCTAACAAAACCTTCAAAAGAAGAAGAACCATTAATATTAGAAGCCCAAAAAAATGCTGTAGAAGCTATAAAAGTTGCAATTAAAGATAGTTTTAACAAAGCAATGACAATGTATAATAAATAAGGGATTAATTTGATTAATTTATTAAAGAAAGCACAAAGTTTATTTGTTGAAGATGGTAGTAAAGCAAAAACTTTCGTTGTTGATTCCTTATCAGGCACTATTTTAGAGACCTTGAAATTATACAACGAAGCTGATTGCAACATTTTAATATACGCTGCAAACAACTATGATGCGAATAATGTTTATAATAAATTATCGAGTTTAATTGATGAAGAAAACATTATATTGCTTCCAGGAGATGACTTAATACGCCTTGAATATATTTCCGAGTCAAAAGAAATTAAGAGTGAACTTATTTATGGACTTTACAAAATAAGACACGCTAAGCATTCAATAGTTATTGCGACCCCTTCTACGCTTTATCGCTATTACCCAACCGTAGAAACTTTTGACAATAGTTTTATCAAAATTAAAGTTGGAGATGATGTTAATTTTGAAGAATTAAAGAAAAAGTTAAGTGAACTTGGCTATCTTACGGTTTCAAAAATTGATCAATCGCTTGAATTTGCTTCGCGTGGTGGCGTAATCGATGTGTTTTCATTAAACTATGAAAATCCAGTTAGAATTGAATTTTTTGATACTATTGTTGAATCAATTAGGCTTTTTGATATTGGAAGTCAAACATCATATCAAAAACTCGATGAGGTTGTTATTATCCCAGCAACCATTAATCTTTTAACCGAAGATGAAAAAAAGAAAGCAAAAAACAAAATAGAAATCCAACTTCAAAAGGACTTACTTTCTAAGCAAGAGAAAGAAGATAAAGAAGAATTAAAAACTATAATACTTGATGATTTAGACAATATTTTAAACAATCATTTCTCTAACAAGTATTATAAATATTATGGATTTTTGAAAGAAAAGTATGCAGAACTGACAGATTTTATAAATAATTTTGCTATCATAGTATCTAACAACGACGATTTTAATCAAGGCAAAGAGGTCTTGTTTAAAGAGTCGACCCAGTTTTTGTTAGACCTTCAAGAAAAGAATAAAAGCTTATCTCATCTTTCTTACTTTAATGAGAGAGCGAGTATATTTAAAGGTTCTTTAAAAACTATTTATTTAAATTCTTTTTATAATTCTTCTAGCGATATTTCTATTCCAATCAGGAACTTAAACTATTTAGATCCACACGGAGCAAGTCCTTTAATAATTCTTGAAACATTATTAAAAGGTCAGTATAAAGTTTTAATTGTCTTCCATAGCGATGATGAAAAAAAGCAAATAGAGAATTTATTAAAGCAATTAAGTTTAAACTACGTTGAAACATTAAATTATTGCATTGATGAAGGATGTGATGTTTCAATTTGTGAAGGTAAATTTAATGTATCTTTTGAATTCGTAACTGATAAGTTTATCCTTTTAGCAACCGACGACCTTCTTTACGACAAAAGAAATATCAAAACTTATTCAACTAGATTTAAGAAAGGGAAAATACTTGAAAGTTATGAAGAACTTGAACCAGGCGACTATGTCGTTCATGAAAAGTATGGGATTGGGAAGTTTATTAAAATTGAAACTATTGAATTAGAAGGTAAGCATAATGATTATTTAGAAATTGCTTATGCTAATAACGATAAACTTTATGTACCGCTTTACCAATTTAATTTAATAAGAAAATTTGTTGGAAAAGAGGGCACTACTCCCAGGCTCACAAACCTCAACTCTAACCAATGGGAAAAAACCAAAAAGAAAATCAAAGACAGAGTAAATGATTTAGCGGATAGATTACTTAATCTATATCAAGAGCGTGCTAGAGTTCCTGGTTTTGCATTTAAAAAAGATGATGAAATTCAAAAAGCCTTTGAAGATGAGTTCGAACACAAATTGACTGAAGATCAAAAAACTTCAATTGATGAAATTAAAAAAGACATGGAAGAACCACACCCAATGGATCGACTTCTTTGTGGAGATGTTGGTTTTGGAAAAACAGAAGTCGCTTTAGAAGCTTGTATGAAAGCGATTTTATCTGAAAAACAAGTTTGTCTTCTTTGCCCAACAACAGTTCTTTCGATGCAACATTATAAAGTCGCAGAAAAACGATTTGGCGATTTTAAAATCAATGTAAAACTTTTAAATAGAATGTGCACCGCAAAAGAAGTTACTTCTATTTTAAAAGGCGTAAAAGATGGCAGTGTGAATTTGCTTATTGGAACACACAAAGCTTTAAGCGATAAGATTGAATTTAAAGATTTAGGACTTCTAATTATTGATGAAGAACAACGTTTTGGTGTTGAGCAAAAAGAGAAAATTAAAGAAAAATATCCTAATGTCGACGTTTTGACTTTATCAGCGACGCCAATTCCTAGAACCTTACAAACAAGCTTGGTTGGTTTAAAATCAATTTCAAGAATTGAAACTGCTCCAATTGAAAGGCTCCCAATTCAAACCTATGTCATAAATTATGATGAAGGAATCATAAAAGAATTAATAAAAAGAGAATTAGCTCGAAAAGGACAAATATATTACATTTTTAACGATACTTATCGTATTTATGAGAAAAGACTAATTCTTCAAGGTCTTGTTCCTGAAGCAAAAATTGGTATTATTCATGGCAAAATGGATAAAGATGATATCGATGAAATTATGTCTCAATTTTACGATGGAACTTTAGATATTTTACTTGCAACTACTATCGTCGAAAACGGAATTGATGTAAGAAACGCAAATCTTTTATTAGTAGAAGATGCTGACCATTTTGGTCTTGCTCAACTTTATCAAATTAAAGGAAGAGTTGGTAGAAGCGACAAAATAGCCTATGCTTATTTAATGGTAAATGCCAATAAAAGTTTAACTGAAGAAAGCAAAAAAAGACTTAAAGCAATTCAAGATTTTACTGAACTTGGTAGTGGATATAAAATTGCTCAAAGAGACCTTTTGATTCGTGGAGCAGGAGATATTTTAGGAAAAGAACAAGCTGGATTTATCGATGAAGTAGGAATTGATATGTATATTCGTTTACTTAACGAAACTATTTCTGAAAAACAAGGTAAAAAAGAAGAAAGTATCACGAAAAACATTCACGCTCTATCGGATTTAGATGCTTATGTACCTAAAGAATTTGCTAGGAACGACGAAAAAATAGAAATTTATCAAAAAATCCTTGATTGTAAAGAACTCGCAAAATTACAGATATTAAAGGGTAGTT
>CALVMF010000003.1 GCA_944342125.1 uncultured Bacilli bacterium
GGACAAAATTTTCAATATCGTTTTAAGAAGGTAATCATAGACAATTTTCATTCATATCTAATTTTTTTCTCTGAAAAAATAATTGAGTTTTGCAAAGTTTTTATATTGTTTTAACAACTTTTGTTTTAAAATGTAGATATGAAAAACTTATTTAATATTATAGCCTTAACGGCTAGCTTAACATCTATTAATTTTAATCAACCTAATCGTGTTTCTGTATTTAAAGCAAAAGATACAAACACAATCAATTATTCATTAGTCGATGAGTCTACAGTCAAAGACTATTATTCAAATATTAAGGAAGGCTTGAAGGGAGATGAGTTGTTAAGCTCCCTACAAACTATTTTAAGTGAGAACCATGTAAAGGTTGATTTTAACTCAGGTTACACTGAAGGTGTTTCAGGAACATCTTCAGGCTGGTATGGATACTATTTATATGAACGTAATTGGGATTTATCTCCTTTAGAAGATAGCGAAAAAAATGGAGATTTTAAAACGAGCGATATTTGGATAAATGTAATGTATCTCGATTCTCCAATTTATATTGACACAGGCATGAACAAAAAAGGAGCAGTTTACAAATATTATCCAAATTTTCCAGATACTAGTGTTGTTGAAACGGTTGAATATTCTAATAGTCATGCTCAATTTGATAGAGAACATGTATTTCCAAAATCATTCGGATTTAATGGTGACAATGAAAGGTATAAAGACCTTATAGCTGGATGCGATGCACATAATTTGCACGCGGCAGATCATGTTGGAAATTCCACTGGCCACAATAATCTTCCTTTTGGAAATGTCGCCAATAAAGATGACTCTAAAGAATGTATTAGTGATTTTACTGGTGAAGTTGTTGGATATGTTGGATTAAATGATGAAAATATAAAGGTATTCGAACCAAACGATAAAGATAAAGGCGATATAGCTCGTTCTATATTTTATATGTGCGCAAGATATCATGAATACGAAGCGATTTATGATAAGGAAGAAAATCTAATCGATGAAACTCCGGCACTAACTCTAGTCGATAACGCTACTGATACTTCCACTTTAGAGCCAATCGACACTAAGACTAATCCAGCAGCATATGGTCAATTAGATGACTTGTTAATGTGGAATGTCGAAGACCCTGTTTCTGATTTTGAAATATATAGAAACGATCTTATTTACAATAATGTACAAGGAAATCGCAATCCTTTTGTTGATTATCCAGATTGGGCATCAGCTTGCTTTGACCTTGAAAACACTGAAGGCGCGTCTTTTTCAAATTTCAATGGTAAAAACTCAGCTGGCTATACATTTACATTAGACATAAAAGAAAAAGGACACACATTTTACTTTTTAGATAAATTCGACTCCTCTTTATTTGAAACTTCGTTACTCGACAAAAATGGAAATAAAATAAATCCTGTTTCAACCACTTATTACATTGATGGAAAAGAAATAAAAGATGGTGATTCTTTACTAGTTTTCGGAGATAAAAAATTATACGCAAGCGCTAAAACTAGCGAAGGATACATAATAAATTCTGATAATTTACCTATTAATGTTGGCTTTTCAACTATTCAAATTATAATTGGGGTTAGTGCAATTCTAATTTTACTGATAATTATTGGAATTATTTATTTCAGTTTAAGTAAAAAACATAAAAAGAAAGTTAATAAAACCATCAAAAATCGTTTAACAAAAAGCAAAAACAAAAAATAAGACTACGATTTAATAATTTCGCTTATCGTGTCGGAAATTTTATTTACAACATCGCGACTAATCAAGGAATACTCATTTGAATCTTGCAAAGCTAAATCGGCACTTCTGCCTAGTATATAAGCAGCCCCTGCTACTCTTAATAAAAGATTATCGTGTTTTGCTAATAATGAGGTCGTTATTCCGCTTAAAACATCGCCACTTCCACCTTTAGCAAGCCCAGGATTTCCATTAGTGTTCAAAAATACCTCGTTCCCATCTGTAATTATGCTCACATAATTTTTTAGATTTAAAATGCAATGATATTTTTTAGAAAACTCTTTTGCATATGCTATAGGGTTTAATAAAATATCTTCTATTTTTAAGCTAGACAAACGAGAAAATTCCTTAATATGTGGAGTGAGTGTAATTGAAGCACAAATGTTATCTAGCAAAGTATCAATTCCATATTTTGCTAATGAGTTTAATCCATCAGCATCTATTACTAAATTCCCTTTAAAGTTTTTTAGTAAATACTCAATAATTTTAAAGACTTCAGGGCTTACTCCAATACCTGGACCAACGAGTATACTTGAATAGTTTATAATCTTATCTAACGCTTCTTTATCAAATTTAATATTTCCATCATCATCTTCAAATAAGTTATAAATATTTTCAGGATTAATCAAAGCATAGGAGTTATAAAGAGACTTCGGAACACATAAAGTAGCATAACCACATCCACATCTTAAAGCCGCTAAAGCACTAAACGACAATTCGATGGCACCAGGAGTATGCTTATTACCACCGATTAAAGCTACCCTGCCATAATTCCCTTTATTCGAATTTTTTTCTCTTTTTGGAAATAAAACCTTTAAATCTTCTTTTTCAATTATTTTGATTAAATTGTTGGGATTTGCAGAGATAATTCCAATTTTTATAGGTTTTATTTCTCTGTATAAGAAACTTCCTTCGCCGATAATTTGTCCGGTTTTGATATTTTCAATGCTTAAAGTTAAGTCACTTTTAAAAGCGCAACCTAGTATTTTGCCACTAGTTGCATCAACTCCACTATTTATATCAATAGAAATTTTATAAGCTTGAATATCGTTTAATCTGTTAATTAAATCAATATATTCTTTTTTTAAGTTTGTTGATAAACCAACACCAAATATAGCATCAACTATAACATCAACTTTGTTTACTGATAAATATGCTAATAAATCTTTAACTATATTGCCTTTATATCTCAATAAATTAGTTTGTGTATTTTCTTTTAAGTGATTAGAAGAAATAAAAGCAGAGACATTATATCCGTTTTCATAAAGATAGCGTGCTATAACTAACCCATCTCCTCCGTTCCCTCCTCCTCCAGAGATAACTAAAATATTGTCACTTCTATTGATTCTTTTTTCGATTTCATAAAAGCATTCTCTACCAGCGCGCTCCATTAACTCTATAGCAGGAATCTTTTGTTGGGTATACGAGTCAGCTTCTTGAGCATCTTTTGCTGTAAATAAATAAATCATAGCTTAATCAATATCAACATCTAATTCTATAGGACAATGATCGCTTCCATAGATATCGTTTAAAATTTTTGAATCTTTAACTCTATCTATAATGTTATTAGAGACTACAAAATAGTCGATTCTCCAACCTACATTTTTTTCTCTAGCTTTCATTCTATAACTCCACCACGAATATTTAACTACGTCGTTATATAAATATCTGAAAGTGTCTATGTATCCATTATTAAGAAGATTAGTAAAAGCATTTCTTTCTTCATCGGTAAAACCAGCATTATGATGATTTGTAGCGGGATTTTTTAAATCGATTTCTTCATGTGCAACATTTAGATCACCAGCATAAATAACTGCTTTCTTTTCTTTTAAACTATTTAGATAAGAAACTAAATCCTTTTCAAAGTTCATTCTAAAATCTAATCTTTTAAGTTCGTCTCCACTATTAGGAACATAGCAAGCTACATAATAAAAGTTATTAAATTCTAAGGTAACCGCTCTTCCTTCGTCGTCATATTTACCATCAATAAGACCATAATGAACACTTAATGGATGTATTTTAGTTAATATTGCCACCCCAGAATAGCCTTTTTTGACGATAGAATTTGTAAAATAAACTTCGTATCCATCAGGTTTAAAAGGAAATTCTTTATGTATATCCTCATTAAGTTTAGTTTCATTTAATGAAAAGATGTCAGCATTTAACTTTTTAAAATCATTTTCAAAGTCTTTTTTTAAAATGGCTCTAATTCCATTTACATTAAAAGATATAATTTTCATACATTTACCTCGTAAATATTATAAATGGAAATTAATTGTCCTGTTATAAAAACGCGATTTTTTGTCACTTAATTTATAATTATTATTCTTGTTTAAATGTTAAAATAATTAAGAGGTAATTTAAAAATGGAAAAATCAAAAGTATATTTTACAAGAGATTTATCTTCCAAGAGTCTTGTAAACTTATATAAGTTATTAAGACATAAACTTGACGGAAATATCGCTATAAAAATTCATTCTGGGGAGGATGGAAACCAAAATTATCTTCGCCCTGACTATTTAAAGGATATAGTTGAATATGTTGGTGGAACTGTTGTTGAATGTAACGCCGCTTATGAAGGAGCAAGAGATACAACCGAGAAGCATTTAGAACTTCTTAAAAAGCATGGTTGGTTAGATAATTTTAAATTCGATTTATTAGATGCTACAGGTCCTGATATCGAACTTGATACCCCTAATGGAGTTCAAATTAAAAAGAACTATATTGGAAAAGATTTTGCTAAATACAATTCGATGCTTGTGATATCGCATTTTAAAGGACATCCAATGGGCGGATTTGGCGGAGCATTAAAACAACTTTCAATTGGTTGCGCTTCCGCTTATGGAAAAGCCTACATTCATGGTTCTGGTAATCCAGAAATCCTATTTGAAGGCGACCATGATAGTTTCCTTCGCTCCATGGCAGATGCAGCTGGAAGTGTTATTAACTATTTCAAAGGAAAAATTCTATATATAAATGTAATGAGGAACCTTTCTGTTGATTGTGATTGTTGTGCGGTTGCTGAAGATCCATGCATGAAAGATATCGGCATTTTAGCTTCAGAAGATCCAGTAGCGATCGACCAAGCTTGTTTAGATTTAATCTATAATAGTAAAGACCCAGGTAGAGATCACTTCATTCAAAGAGTTGAATCATTAAACGGACATCTTACTGTAGAAACAGCTGATAAAATTGGTTATGGCACTAAAAATTACAAACTAGTCGAAGCTTTTTTCCATAACGAAATTTAGGGTTTGATAAAATTGTAAACGTTGAGAATTTAGGGTCGCTACTTAATTGTGGCGACTTTTTTTATGATCCTTTAAACTTTTTTAGGGTTGAAATATTGCTTTCAGCTTTTTTAGGAGCGACTCTAAAAAAGTTTAAAGCAATTTTAAAAACATAAAAGAACTTAAATAACCAAAATTATCTAAAATATAAATTTTTCCCGCAAAACTCATATATTGTTCTCTAAACTACTCTAAAGCTTTTGTGCTAAATAGTTTTTTTATTGAAAAAAAGATAGGCGAGAATTAACTCGCCTATCTATAATAAATAACTTCTTTTAGATGAAATTAAAGACCAAATTTTTTAATTCTTTCCCATCTTTCCTTAGCACATCTTTCGTTCTTTTCGAATAAAGCTTCGGCTTCTTCTGGGTTAATCTTTGGAAGTTGAGAGTATCTTGTTTCTTTCATAATGAACTCTCTAATTTTGGTAAAGTCTGGTTCTTTGCAATCAAGTTGTAAAGGTGATTTACCTTGTTCAGCAAGACGTGGATCATATCTAAATGTTGTGAAGTATCCACAAGCAACTGCTTCTTTTTCAACTTCGATTGAGTTGACCATACCACCCTTAATACCATGGTTGACACAAGGTGCATAGCAGATAATAAGGGATGGACCATTATAAGACTCTGCTTCTTTGAAAGCTTTAATTGCCGCCATCATATTTGCTCCGAGAGCAACTTGAGCAACATATACATTGCCATAAGACATAGCCATTAAAGCTAAATTCTTTTTAGCGGTCTTCTTTCCGCTTGCTGTAAATTGAGCAATTTGTCCAGTTTGAGAAGATTTAGAAGCTTGTCCGCCAGTATTGGAATAGACTTCAGTATCTAAACAAAGAACATTAATATCATCTTCACTGGCAATGACATGATCTAATCCGCCATAGCCAATATCGTATGCCCAGCCATCACCACCGATGACCCAAACAGATTTATCAATTAAATCATCCTTATAATTAAGCACTTCTTTAATTGCTTTATCTTTTGAAGCTTCAACGCCTTTAATAAGTTCAGGAACGATCTTTCTAGCTTCATCTTTATTCTTGATATTAGCAAGATATTTATTAATTGTTTCTTTTAATGAAGCGTCAACATCATCGCTATTTAAAGCTGCAGTTAAAATGCTACAAATATTTGCAAGTTTGTAGTCTGTAGCAAGTCTCATTCCGTAGCCGTTTTCAGCATTGTCTTCAAAGAGTGAGTTAGCCCAAGCAACACCGTTTCCATCTTTATCATTAACAAATGGGGTTAATGGGGTAGAACCACAATAAATTGATGAACAGCCAGTTGCGTTAGAAATTAATAAGTCCTTACCAAATAATCTTGATAATAAATTGTAATATGGTGTTTCACCACATCCAGCACAAGCTCCGCTTACTTCCATATATGGCATTAAGAAGGCAGCACCTTTAACAGTTGTGACTGGGAACTTATCAGCTTTATATTCAGTGTGTTTATATAAGTATTGTGCGTAATCTTCCTTACCAAATTGTGATTTAGCTTCGACAAGTTTTAATGCAAAGTGATCGTTACCTAATTTCTTTGCAGCAACATTAGCTAAACATTCTTTAACACAAAGTCCGCAACCAACACAGTTCATTGGTGAAACTTGAATGACATATTTTAAGCCAGGTTTTGCAGGTTTAACATCAACAACTTGATCAGCTAATCCTTTTGGTCCTTTAGCGATTTCTTCATCGGTTAATAAGAATGGTCTAATTGTTGTGTGTGGGCAAACAAATGCACAAGTATTACATTGAATACAATAATCTTTGTTCCATTCAGGTACTCTATCAGCAATACCTCTCTTTTCCATGAAAGTAACATTTTCTCTCATGGTACCATCAAGTAATTCATATTCTGTAAATTTGCTGACTGGGATATCATAGCCATCTAAGGTATTGATTAAATCGACATATGTATCGAAATATTCATCGCCAGTAACACTTCTTTCTCTGTTATATGGAAGTTTTGCCCAAGCTGGATCAACTTTAACTTCTCTTAAGCCTTCAGTACCTTTATCAATGGCTTTATAGTTTAATTCAACGACATCTTGTCCTTTTCTACCATAAGTCTTTAAAGCAAGCTTTTTCATCCATGTATTTGCTTCTTCATATGGCATAATTTGTGGATTTAAATAGAAGAATGCGCTTTGGAGAATAGTATTAGTATGTCTTCCAATGCCAATTTCACTTGCAATCTTATTAGCATCAATAACATAGAATTTTGCGTGTTTTGTAGCTAATTGATATTTAACTCTGTTTGGTAACGATTCGATAAGTTTAGCATCGTCCATATCAGTGTTAAGTAAGAAAGTACCACCATCGCTTAAATTCTTTAACATGTCAAATCTAAAGATATAGGTATCGAGTGAGCAAGAAATAAATGATGCATGTTCAACATAATATGTTGAATGAATTGGTTCTTTACCAAATCTTAAGTGGCTTCTTGTAACACCACCTGATTTTCTTGAATCGTAAGCAAAATAAGCTTGAGCGTATTGATGTGTTGCATCACCAATAATCTTAATTGATGATTTATTTGCACCAACAGTACCATCACTGCCTAAACCATAGAATAAGCATGATGTGTAAGAATGTTTAATTTCATAGTTTTCATCGACTGGAATTGAAAGGAAAGTAACATCATCATTAATTCCAACTGAGAAATCATGATGCTCTTTACCACTTAACATCCAATCAAATACTGATTTAATGTGTTTTGGTTGAGTATCTTTACTGGATAAGCCATATCTTCCGCCAATAACTTTTATTCCAGTTTTTCCTTCAAGTGTGAGAGCTGAACAAACATCTTCGTATAATGCTTCTCCAACACTGCCTAATTCTTTACTTCTGTCTAATACACAGAGTTCTTTTACTGTTGAAGGGATGCAAGCAACTAAATGTTTTGCTGAGAATGGTCTATAAAGGTGGACTCTAATCATACCAACCTTTTGACCTTTATTTTTCCATAAGTCAGTAACTACTTCATATGCTGTTTCATTGACTGAACCCATAGCAATAATTACTTTTTCAGCATCTGGAGCACCATAATAGACAAAAGGTGCATATTCTCTTCCAGTTAATTCGCTAACTTTTTTGAAATATTTTTCAGCAACAGGTAAAACATTTTGGAAATGTTTATTTTGTGCTTCTCTTCCTTGGAAGTAGATATCATCATTTTCTGCACCACCTTTAGTGACAGCGTGTCCATGTGGATTTAAAGCTCTTTCTTTGAATTTTTTAACTTTATCCCATGGAACTAATTTCTTCCATTCTTCATCGGCTAAGAATTCAACATTTTGGATTTCGTGGGATGTTCTAAAACCATCAAAGAAATGGCAGACTGGATATTCAGCATCAATTGCTACAAGGTGAGCAACAGAAGCAAGATCGGCAACTTCTTGAACTGAATCAGCACAAATCATTGCGATTCCACTTTGTCTGATTGAATAAACGTCTTGGTGATCACCAAAAATTGATAAAGATCTAGTTGCTAAACTTCTAGCACTAACGTGTAAAACTGCTGGCAATAATTCACCACACCATTTATAGATGTTTGGAATCATTAAAAGCAAACCTTGACTTGCAGTATATGTTGTAGCTAAAACACCACCATTTAAAGCGCCATGTAATGCACCACTTGCGCCAGCTTCAGATTGCATTTCACAAACTTTGACAGTGCTATCAAAGAAATTCTTCTTGCCTTGGGAAGCATAGATATCAACATAATTTGCCATTGGTGAAGATGGAGTAATTGGGAAAATTGCTGCTACTTCTGTAAAATTGTAGCTCATTAAGGCAGCCGCAGTGTTTCCATCAACACTAAGCATTGTTTTTTTAACTTCTGACATAAAAAAATTGTTCTCCTTAAACTGAAAACATTATATAACTTTAAACTTAAAAGTTTAATAAAATTTTCTCTTGTCTTTTTTGCCAAAATTTTTTTATTAACTTTTATTCTTGAGCCTTTTTTATCGGAAAAATATAGTGCTTTTTTACGTGGAAAAACAAGGATTTAACTTTAACTATTCGCTAATTTAAGTTATTATTATTTCACTAAATTTTTGGAGAAAGAAAATGTTAAACACAATAAACTTTTTAACAAATTCAAACGGAGTTGATTATTCATCCACCTCTGTAACAACTATCGATAGAGAAATAATTCATTTTTTTAATTCTTTATGGAATTCAAATGGATGGGGAAATTTCTTATTGAGTATTATCTCAATAATTTTATGTATCATCTTAGTTGGAATAATTGGTTATCAAAGAGAGGCACAAGGTCATAATGCAGGTTTTAGAACTCACATCTTGCTTGGAATTGGTAGTTGCATAATTATGATGCTATCTATATATGCAGTGGGAGCAAGCAATACTAGTTTTGAAACGATGCGACTTTCGGCAAGCGTTGCCCCAGGCATCGGTTTTATAGGTGCTGGTGTCATCATTAAAAATAAAGGAACAATACGTGGATTAACAACCGCAGCTACTTTGTGGGTAAGCATGGCAATTGGTATGGCTTGTGGCTCTGGCAATTTTGTAATCGCACTAATTGGATCCATTGCTACCTATCTTTGTCTCTTTCTCTTCTATAAAGTCGAAATTAAAGCTAACAAAAACTCATCAAAAATGTATCTTTATTTAAAAAATGATTCAAAAATCACTTATGAAGAGATCACTAAATTGATTGAGACATATTCTTACACTATCAGACGATCTTCCTTAAGCTATGAAAAATTAAATGATGAAAATATCTTATGTATCGCCATTGAATTTGCAAGTTGTTCTAATGAAGGATTAAAACTTCTTGCTCGTGATTTAACAATTAAATACGAATTATTAAATATTAAAATAGAAACAAAAGGTCACTTGGCTCAAGAATAATTGTTTAGTAATTATCAAGGTAAAAAGTTGCCAGCCTTTTTATATAAGGTGTACCATTCAGCTTTAGTTAAATTTATCTTTGTTCCATCAACGCTCTCTTTTACGTGTTCTGGATTAGTGGACCCAGTAATTACTTGAATATGTTCATCATCTAATTTTAATAAGAAAGCGGTCGCAATAGCGCACTTACTAACTTTATATTTATTAGCAAGCTCATCACAGTATAAGCTCACTTCTTTCATAGAATCATTATTAAAAATACTTCCACCAAAGAATCCAACTTGATAAGGAGACCAGCATTGTAAGGTTATTCCATATCTTTTCATATAGAAGAAAAGCTCACCTGTATGCTCAACACCATCATTATTATCCATGTTGACATTAAACACTTCTCTAATTAGATTCATATGACCTAGACCCAATTGCAATTGATTTATATCAATAGGAATATTGGTGTTGTCGTATAAATATTTCATCATTTCATGTGGAAAATTTGAAACACCAAATTTTTTAACCTTACCTTGTTGAGATAAAAAAGCAAAAGCTTGAGCAACTTCTCCAGCGTTTAAAAATATATCAGGTCGATGGAGTAAAAGCGCATCTATATAATCTATATTCATTCTTTTTAAAGAGTTTTCTACCGAATTTACAATGTGCTCATAACTCAAATCATAATAAGTTGCATCACCATCTTTTACTATTCCACATTTTGTTTGTATGTACATTTTCTCACGCAAATCTGGATGCTTTTTAAAAACTTGACCTAATTTAATTTCGGCTTCCCCGTTCATATAAATATCACTTATGTCGAAGTAATTTATACCGTTTGATAAATCGAATGTAATTAAATTATATAAGTTATCAGCGCTTAGATTGTCTAACCTCATTAAACCTTGAATAATTTTTGATGGATTCATATTCTTCTCCTCTTAATGGCTATATGATAGAAGTTTTTTATCAGGTTTTATAGATATATTTTTCGATAAAAAATATAATTACAGGTGTGAGGTAAAAGAAAAATGAAAGTTTTAACAATATTAACTAATGGTTTTGAAGAAATCGAAGCTTTAACAACTGTTGACTTATTAAGAAGAGCAGGAATAACTATCGAAATTTTTTCATTACATACAAGTAGCTTAATCGGGGCTCATAATATCGTTATATCAGATTTAAAGAACTTCCATGAAGCTGATATTGATAACTATGACTGCTTATTTATTGCAGGTGGTCCACAATATCAAGAGCTCGAGGCAAGTAAAGAGTTTTTAACTATTGTTAATCATTTTGCTGGATTAAATAAGTTTATTGCTGCAATTTGTGCTGCTCCAACTATACTTGGTCATCTTGGATTGTTAAAAGGTAAAAAATATACTTGCTTTAACTCTATGAATGAAGATTTTGGTGGAGAATATATCGATCATTACGCTGTAAATGATGGTAAATTAGTTACTGGAAAAGGTCCAATGGCTTCAATTGAATTTGCTTTATTGCTTATTGAAACATTAGTTGGAAAAGATAGTACCGAAGTTATTAAAAATAGTACCTTTTACTACAACAAATAATTCTTAAATTAAAACTAAATTACTATTTTTAACGAAAATATTCGTTAAAGAAAGCATCACTTGACTAGGTAAATAAAAGACCCGCATTAAATAATTAACGATATGGTAATCGATGCCTTCAAATATTTGAACGTTATTTAAAGCGACATTAATATCGCAAGCAATAAAAAGTAATAAACCCATAATAAAAATAAACATTAGTTTATTATCTTTAATTAGCCAAAACGAATAAATAAAGTTAGAAACTAATTCTACAAAATAAAGAAGAGCTAGATTCGTTAATAAATCGTTAAAGCCGAGTGAATTAGCGCTCACTAGTGCAACAAGAGATAAGGTAATACGCAAAATTAAATTTAAGATAAACTCTTTAATGCTTCTTCTTTTGCAAACTATAAAAACAAAGTAAATTAATTGAGCGCATATAAATGTATATAGACCATAGGTAAATAAACTTGAATCAGTGTTAAAAAGTAAAAAATAATCGCTGATTAATGTAAAAACAAGAGCTAATGGTATAAGTATGTTTATAACCTTTTTATTTTTATAAAATCCGAAAAGCGAAAAGATTAAACATAAAATAATGCCCGCATATTTAAAATAACTTGAATCAATCTCGAATGAGATGACATTTCTATCTAAAAGAAGAAATAATATATAAATGGCTACTTCTAATAACAGAAAAGTAGAAACTATAAAAGTATCAGCTTTCTTAAAGTTAAGCATTTTAATAATTTATTTCTACAAGATAATAGTTTTTCTTACCTCTTTTTATTACTAAATATTTGTTAAACAATGCATCTTCTTTATCAAACTCTTTTAACGCGTCATTGACTTTTATTCCATTTATAGAAACTGCATTATTTTTGATAAACTCTCTAGCTTCCCTTTTGCTAGTTGCTGCTTTAATAAAAATCAACATATCTTCAAGTTTCATCTTCTCATTCATAACAATTTTTGAACTAGCAAAAAGCTCTTCTAAACTGCTTTCTTTTAAAGAAGAAAAATTGTTTGAAAATAAAACTTCGCTCATCTTTTTAGCTTCATCAGCATCTTCTTGACTATGAACAATTTTTACAACCTCATAAGCTAGACGTTTTTGTGCAACTCTAGATCCTAGATTAGCAAAATGTTCCTTTTCTATTTCGTTAATTTCTTCTTTTGATAGGAAGGTAAAAACCTTTAAGTATTTAACACTATCTTCATCGCTTTGATTGATAAAAAATTGATACAGTTTATATGGCGAAGTTAAATTTCTATCTAAGAAAAGGGCACCATCTTCACTCTTGCCAAATTTTTTACCATCACTTCTAGTGATTAAATGTGCTGTCATACATTCAACTTTAGCTTCTTCGCCTTCTGTTTTTCTGATGAAATCTAATCCAGCAGTTAAGTTGCCCCATTGATCATTACCACCGATTTGAATATTTACACCATATTTATCGTGTAAATATTTAAAATCATAGCTTTGAAGAGTCATATAACAAAATTCAGTTAAAGAAATTCCAGCATCTAATCTAGATTTTACGATATCCTTACTTAGCATATAATTAACAGGAAAGAATTTAGCGGTATCACGAAGATATTCTAGTAAAGAAATCTTATTTAACCAGTCAAAATTATTTAAAATCATGCCCTTTTCAGGATCAGATAAGTCAATAAATCTCTCTAACTGTTTTTTTATAGAATTGGTGTTTTCTTTAACTTTATCAGGAGTTAAAAGATTTCTTTCCTTACTTTTTCCACTAGGATCACCAATCATTCCAGTTCCGCCACCAACAAGAGCGACAATTTTATGACCCGCTCTTTGAAGTCGCATTAAAATCGAAATCATAACAAAATTTCCAATATGCATACTAGATGCACTAGGATCAAAACCACAATAGATTGTTTGCTTAGTTTCGAAAAGTTTTCTGAGGTTGTCTTCGTTTGAATATTCTTTAATTAAACCCCTGTAATTTAAATCATCAATAACGTTTGCCATAATTAATCCCTATATTTTATGTAAGTTAATCTTCCGTTTTTTTCAACTTGAACAACAGAAATAATTTTATTTTTATTTATAGAAGCTCTACTTTTGTCACTAAATTCTACTTCTATATCTTCTTCATCAATCTTTTTAACAAATTTAGCCATTGGTTCTTTTTCGCCTTCAATTTGTAATAAATCATTTTGATGGAGTCCATAATTAACAATAGATACAACAGGAATACCAAGTTTTTTGTAACCTTGTAAACTACGAAGTTCAATTAAAAATAATCCCATAATAGGAATCCCACCAGCTTGCTTAACAAGATCAACCATAGCCTTTGCGCTTCCACCTGTTGCGATCAAGTCATCCATAATGATAACTCTATCGCCTTTTTGAATAGCATCTAGAGGAATTTCAATTGTGGCTTCGCCATATTCAAGCTTATATGTTTCACGGTATCCAACAAGTGGTAACTTACCAGCCTTTCTTGCTAGAACCAATCCTTTATTGTTATAGCTTGCAAGAGGCGCCGCAAAAATAAATCCTCTGCTTTCAGCAGCAATTATTTTATCCCACTTATCATAACTAGGTAATTCACGGTTTAAATCCATAATTACTTGATGAAAAGCATCTCCGTTTGCAAGTAATGGAGTAATATCTCTAAATTTAATTCCTTTTATAGGATAATCAATAACAGTTCTAATATATTTATCGTAAAAGTCCATAATCTAACCTCTAAAAGAAAGTTGAATCTTTTTTAATATATTCACTTTCAAATTTATATTCTTTTTCTATAAGTGTTCCGTTAATTAAATCAATTAACATATACATAGCTCTTTTTCCAACTTCTTGGAAATTTATATGTAGATTTGAAATTTGAGGTCTCAAAATAGATGAATATTTTGTACCAATAATTGAAAGCACTTCAATATCTTCAGGGACTCTTAATCCTGAATCAGTTGCAGCATTTAAAACAGCAGCAGCTATCGAATCACGATAGGCAATAATATATTCTTTTCTTTTTTGTTTAAAACGTTCCATAAAATCCTGGTACGTACGTTGATATGAGTCATCGCAATTCATAATATTGTATTCTCTATCGTTTTCTAAATGGACTTTAATAAATTGATTTTCAACTCTTGATAAAAGACGCCCAGCATTATGAACGTGAAGGAATGTCATTTTTTTGTCACCTTTAACGAAATTTTCTTCAATTATTCGTTTCATAAGATGTTCATATCCAAACGGAATACAGCCTATCTTACTTGCGACTATTCTATTGTTAACATCAATAACAGGAACGCTATATGAATTAAAAACTTCTAAATCCTCACCATCAAGTTCATCATCAAAGACAATTACACCATCAACATGTGATTTAATAACTCTTTCTAAACAATTGAGAGCATCTTCTCTACTATGTGAAGTAGTATATAAAATTACAGTAAATCCATTTTTCTTACAAACTTCAGTAATACCGTTTAACATATTTGCGATATAAACATAGTTTGCACTTGGAATAATGACACCAATATTTGTAGTTTTATTAGTAGCAAGAGCTTGCGCTAAACCACTAGGTTTATAGCCTAGTTTTTTAATAATAGATAAGACTTTTCTTTTTGTTTCCTCGCTTACAGTTCCGCTATTATTCATGACTCTAGAAACAGTAGCAAGAGAGACTCCGCTAGCTTTTGCAACTTCATAAATCGTCACACGCTCTTTAAGATTTTCCATAATTTCGCCCCCTTTCATTGATGTGGTTTTGAAAATGAAAATTTTTTCATTCGCTTACACATACATTAACGATAAATTATCTTTTAGTAAAGTAAAAAAGGGTAAAAGTGCCAAAAAATTAACAAAAAAGCGTTTTCGTATAATGAAAATAAAATGAAAATGGAACTATATTAAGGAAAAAATAAACGATAATTTTAGTAGGCAAAGAAATCGCTTCCAATTTTATAAGTATCATCCAGTTCTAACAAACCACGCTTATTTTCATAGCCATCAAGAGATAGCTCACGCCCCGAGCAGAGCATTCCATTGCTATCAATACCTAATAGTTTCCCTGGGATAATCTGCTTACCGCTTGGCATAAAAGCATATGGTAAAGCGCAAACACAAATTAAATCTTTCTTAGCATTAAAAGCGCCACAAACAATTTGTAGTTCTTTGTCTTCTCCAACATCTACATTACAAATATGTAAATGATCACTATCTGGATGCTCTTCAATATTAGTTATTTTTGCTACAACAAAGCCGCTATTTTTTTGCTTTTCTAATATAGGCAGATTGTGATTTTCTAAAATGTGATTAATAACATCTAAAACTTTATCATCAAGTAGAGGAATAAAACCATTAGCTTTAATTTTCATAATTTTCGAAATATTAAAAATATTAATGCCTATGATCTTTTTATTTTTTTTAATTACTACCACATCATCTTGTTTAATAACTTCATCTGGGTTTTCTCTTTGATCAAAAATAATCAATAAAACATCGCCTATAGTTTTGTAGTTATAAAAAACGCCATATCTATCCATAAAGAACTCCAAAAACGAAATTATTATATCTTAATTTATACTATAGTTAAGCGAAATATTCTCCTTTTTGTTTTATAAACACAATTAATCCTGCCGTTTATACCTTAAAAATATTCTATACGATTATATTTTTTTCTTTTATAATTAACAATATCGGAGAAAACTAAATGGAAAATAAAGAAATCGAATATATCGAGGAAGAAAAACAAGGTATCTCTATAGGTGATATTTTTAAGAAAATCTGGCATGCAAAGATCACTCTTGGTGTTACTTTCGTAGCAGTAATGGTCGTTGGCGTTTTAGGCATACAATACTTATATACAAAACCTAGCGAAAAATATACTGCTGGTTTAACTTATAATTTTGAAGGCGCAGCAGAAGGAAAATATCCTAATGGCACTGCTTTTAATTATCAATCTATTATATCCTTAGACAATCTAGCTACAATTAAGGATAGCAATGATTCTTATAAAGATGTAGATATTAACGGTCTAGTGCAAGACAACGCGATTTCTATTACCTTAGTCCCTCAAGAAGTAACAAGTGAGACAGGAGAAAGCACAGTAACAAAATTAAATACTTTTACTTTCGAAGCTAGTTGCTCATACTTCCCAAATGATACTATTGCTAAATCATTTATAAGTGATTTACTCAATTCACAATATACTTTTGCTATTCGATTATATGATGCCATAGATTATGATGCAAATCTAGTTTTGGCAAATTCAGCTACTACTTACGAATCACAAATAACATATTTAAATGCACAGGCTCAATATATTTTAACAAGTTACGATGAACTTAAAGAACTTTTTGGAGCTTACGCTTACATCAAAAACCCAAGCGAATCAGCTACAACTCCTGATACAATCTCATCTAAAATTACAGACTTAACTAGATATTTTAATTCTGTAAATATCAATGCCTTAAGCGCTGAAGCGACTGAAAAACTTTACTTAAAAGGAAGCGCCGATAATGAAGATAATATAGTTCAAGAAGTCTACAATAGTCTAAAATCATTACTCGAAACATACAATTATAATCAACTTCTTGTTGACAGATTAACCAAACAATTTAACGAACTTTATCAAAATAACAATATCATCATCTCTTCGCCAAACGACCTACAAACTAAAATAGAACAATTAGTAACTAGTAATGTAAGCATCAAATCACAGATTACTTCTTTAGCGCCAAAAATTGGTTATACATTCACTGATTATAATAGCGAAACTAATACTCCTGCTCAAATTGAAAAAACTGGTGAACCAACATATGTATTTCCCGATGAAAGCTACACAAATAAAGTTAATGAATTTTCATTAAAAATAAGTGAGTACACAAATGAATTAAAGGAAGCGACTAAATATATCTCTTCCACTTATTCAAATACCACCTTTGAATATCCTAATATAATTCAAAAGACTGGTGGATTTTCAATTGTATTAAATTTAGCTGTTAGTTTTGTGGTTGCCGTTATATTGGCTTGCATAGTGGCTGGAATTAAAGGTCACATCGATATGCAAAAGGAAAAAGTCAATAAAGAAGAAGCTTTTAATAATACTCAAAATTAACAATTAAAACATTAGAATTTTAGACTCGCTAGCTAAGAACTAGCGAGTTTTTATTATTTTGGAAGTTCCAATAAAGTATCCTTAGTCTTTTTTAAAATAACTCTTTTGATAGCTATCCCTTGTAGCTTATATCGATTTTCGAACTCTGTTTCTGCATCAAAATCTTGATTAGAACAATCATAATTTTCATTTAAATAGATAATGTCCCGCTTAAATTTATTAAATTCCTCATAAGAGTATTGATAAAAATCTCCGTTATCAGTTTTAAAATAGATATAGCCTTCTTCTTTTAATAATTTAGCGTATTCGATTAAAAAATTAGGTGATGTCAATCTTCTTTTTTCGTGTCTTTTTTTAGGCCAAGGGTCACTAAAATTCAAAAATATCCCGCAAAACTTTGATTTTTTTAATCCTTTAGCTAAATCATAAAAGTTACCTGCTATTAATTTAACATTATCAATTTCTGCTTCATCTATTTTTTTTAAGGTCGTCCCAGCTATTGACTTATCTAGCTCAATAACTAAAAAATTAAACTCAGGATATCGTTTAGCTAAATTTAAAATAAATTGACCTTTACCTGGACCAATTTCTAAATAAGTAGGTCTATTCAAAACATATTCTTCTATCGAAGAAAAATCTTCATTTTCGCCAATACTAAATTGATTTTTAAAATTGTTTTTAAGATATTCAATCGCCCAAGGCTTATACCTACTTCTCATCTTTTAAATTACCTAAAGCATAGATTGCATGTGCGTAAATCGGGATTGAATTATAAAAATCTTCAAGATCTATTTTTTCGTTTTCTTCATGAATATGATCTACTTTGCCTGGGAAACAACTACCAAAAGCGACGGTATTTTTTGCTTCCTTTGCATATGTTCCTCCACCAATCGCCATTGGTTTATTGATAGTATCTCCCGTTTCTTCCACGTAAACTTTATAAAGCTCTTTTATAAATATGGTGTTTTCTGGATCGTAATATAAATAAGGGGCTTTACTTTCTACTCTAATCAAAAGTGGTGAACAAGCCTGAATTTTTTCGATAGTTTTATTAACATCGCAATTTTCTGGGTGTCTAAAATTAACAACCATTTTAAAATGACCATTTTCATAATCAATAATCCCAACATTAAAGGTCGTTTTACCCATATTTTTGCTTTCACATTCAACATGCATATTCTTTCCATTCACATCGGCATATTCATTGCAAAGTAAAGAAAGCATTGGGTTGTTATAAACTTCTCCTAAAACTCCTAAAGCAATGACGCCACTATTTATACCAATTTCAGGCGTGGATCCATGAGCAGATTTACCAATAAATTCAAAAGTATTTTCATTAATTCTATTACATTTAACGTTTTTATCGTTATTTAAGTATTCAGCAAGTTTTTCTGGTTCTTTAACTTCAACTCTACAGCGGTCTATAACAATATTAGAAGCTAGTCCGCCTTTAATCGAAATGACATTGTTTAAAGGCAAATTACCATCGTAAACGTAATTTACTATTCCTTTTTCACCATAAATTAAAGGAAAATCAGCATCTGGTGTAAAGCCATAAGTTGGTTCTTCTTTTTTTAGATCTTCAAAATAATAAGAAAGACAAGATGATCCCCTTTCCTCGTCTCCTCCAAACACTAACTTTACTCTATAATTCTTTATTAAATTATTTTCTTTTAAGGCTTTCAAAGCATAATAGGCTGCGATGCCAGGGCCTTTATCATCACTTGTGCCACGAGCATATAACCTATTCTCGTTTTTATCGAAATAAGGTTCAAAAGGTGGATGTTTCCAGGTTCCAGTTGCTGGAACTACATCTTGATGTGCAAAGATGCCAATTAATCTTTCGCCTTCGCCATAAGAAATTTCAATGCACCTCCCATCACATAAATCGACATTAAAACCATCTTTTAAAGCAAGGTTTTTTAAAAATTGAAAAGCTTCATGCACGCCTTTACCATATGGCATTTCATTATTAGAAGTCGTTTCATCAAAAGTCGAATTGATTGAGCAATCTTTAATTAAAGTTTCTAAGGCTTCTTCGTTATATTTTTTACATATCTTCTTAAAATCTGTCATCTTTTAAATCTCCAAAAGAAATTATATCTCAACTCATGCTCACAAGCGATTTAATTACTTATTAAAATAGTAAAAAAGAATAAGCACTAATGTAGCCAGAAGAACGACAATAACTCCTAAAATTGATGTAATTATTATTAAATTCTTTTTGCTTAAAGTATTATTTTCATCTTGTGAAAAATTAACATCGAGGTTATAAATTGCACTGCTTTTCTTTATAACAAATTTATAAAGCACGCTCATAATTGTTGGAGCCAAAATAATCGCAGCAGCTACTTCGCAAACGCTCCCAGGCGCTATAAAAGCTACAACGAAATTCCCAAAACTAGAAAATAAATTCTCAAAAGAAACAATAATTTCTTCTAGACCCATAAGATGAGAAATATAAAAGATATCTAAATACCCAAACACATATAAACAAAGCAATGTGATGGTTGTATGAAAAATGGTAAGAATTCCACATAATGGTGCTGAAACCGTTAAAAACCCTGCAAAAGTTGATTTTTTTCTTAAAAAATCAAAAACTAAACCTGATACAAAACCAAATATTATTCTAGGCAAAACAGAAACAAATGGATTAAGAAATAAATAATTGATCGTTCCTGGATATTGTAAAGAAACTAATAGCGATAAAACGCCCATAAAAAGACCAAAAAGTGCTCCCTTCCATTTGCCAAATAAAAGTGCGCCAATTAGCACCAATATATGCATTGTAGTAAAAGCTATTGGTCCTATATTTATATAACCTATATATGGAATATAAGAAAAAACAACAAATAAAGCGAGAAACATTGCATCAAATGCAATATGAAATATAGTTTTTCTATTCATATAAATCACCTTCGTTAATCTTAAAAATATGATACAAACCATCAAGTATTAAATCTTCATCATAAATAAAAGAGTTCAATTCTCCTTTAATTATTTTTGAGTAACCACCAGTTAATACTTTTTTTAATGGGTATCCGAGTTCATTTTCAATTCTTTTAGCAAACTCATTGATCATATAAATTTGACCATAGACAATTCCTGATTGAATACATTCTTTTGTGTTTTTACCTAGAATTTTTGGCGGAACAATAATTGGAGTTTCTAAAAGTTGGCTTGTAGATGAAACTAAACTTTTTAAACCAATTTCCATGCCACAGGTGATGATACAGCCACTAAAAGCTTCATCTTTGTTTACGATATAAATTTTTGTTGCTGTCCCTAAATCGGCAACTAAGGTTGATGCTCCATATTTCTTTTTTGCGCCTACCGCTCCAGCAATCATATCTGCTCCTAATTCAGCAGGGTTATCGATTTTAAGAGCTAGTTTAGTTTTAATATTTTTGCCCACTATTAACGCTTCAATGCCATAAACTTTTTTGATTGCACTAAATAACACTGGAGTTAATAGCGGAACAACACTTGAAATAATTGCTCCATCAATCTTCTTTTCATTTTTTAAAAGTGAAGCAAAAGAATAAGCATACTCATCATCACTTTTTTCACGAATAGTTCGTATTAAATAACTTTTCTTCAACTTTTCGTTTTCGACAATGCCAAATTTAATTGAGGTATTGCCACAATCGATACATAAAACCATATTTCTTTCCTTTCTACAGTCTAAACGAATTAGTACCGTGAACTTGACTTTAAAATTAAAGCACCAAAATAGCTATAATTCAATTATTAAAAGAGTGATTCATTAATAACTATAAATTTTTCTATCTAAAAGCGATAAAATCACCACTCATTGTTTTATTATGCTTCCATAAAAATGATAAAATTTAATGGAACGAAAATAAGGAGGTCGCTTATATGAAAGTGTTAGTTACTGGCGGGCTTGGTTTTATCGGTAGTCATACTGTAGTTTCTTTAATAGAAAATAAATACGAGGTGATTATTGTTGATAATCTATACAATTCTAAGATAGATGTTTTAGATCGAATCGAAAAAATCACTGGTGTTAGACCTAAATTTTATAAATTAGATTGCTCTAATAGTGAAGAAATGGACAAACTTTTTTCGCAAGAAAAAATTGACTCCATTATAAATTTTGCTGGTTATAAAGCTGTTGGCGAATCTGTCAAAAAACCTTTAATGTATTATGAAAACAATTTAGATATTTGCTTTGCACTATTTAAAGCGATGGAAAAATATAACGTCAAAAATTTTGTTTTTTCATCAAGTGCAACCGTTTATGGTTTACCAGATAAAGTACCATTAACCGAAGAAAGTCCAGTAAAGTCTGCTACTTCTCCTTATGGAGAAACCAAAGTAATGATTGAAAGAATCTTAAAAGATATGGCATTCGTTCATAAGGATTGGAACATCGCTATTTTAAGATACTTTAATCCAATTGGTGCACATAAGAGCACTTTATTAGGAGAAGATCCAAACGGAATCCCAAATAACCTTTTACCATATATAAATAAGGTTGCAGTTGGCGAATTAAAAGAATTAAAAGTCTATGGCAATGATTATCCTACTCCTGATGGCACGGGAATTAGAGACTATATTCATGTAGTTGATTTAGCAAGAGGTCATGTCCTTGCGCTTAAAAAGCTTGAAACCAATCCAGGTTTAGTCGTCTATAATCTTGGAACAGGTAAAGGAACTAGTGTTTTAGAGGTTATAAAAGCCTACGAAAAAGCCACTGGTATAAAAATTCCTTTTGAGTTTGCTCCTAGAAGAGATGGCGATGTGCCTGAAAACTACGCTTCAACCGAAAAAGCTGAAAAAGAACTTGGATTTAAATGCCAATATAGCGTAGAAGATGCTTGCTTAGATGGGTATAATTTCCAAAAAGCCGAAACTGAAAGAGTTAAAAACTTAATACATAAAACAGCAAAAACATTATAATAATTGAGGCGTTAGCCTCAACTTTTGCCCTGTAGACAAATGGTAAAGTCACATGTCTCTGAAACATGGTTTTTACTGGTTCGAGTCCAGTCAGGGCAGCCAGATAAATTAAAGTTGTCAAAGAACAATAAACTAACAAATTACTAGTTCATTAGTTAAATATATTTGCCTAGTTTTTATTCAATTCAGAATAAAAATTTTCAAGTATGTTTAGTTGAGTCATTCTCTCAACATAAGTAAAAATTGCTCCATTTTTGAATAAAGCTAAATAGTAATTTTCTACTTCAGTCAATTCTTCAGAACTCCTTGCTTTATATAGTTTAGAAAATATTTTTCTATAATCGATTTCATCAACGATAAAGGAAATTTTTCTTTGTAGTTTGGTTCTTATACGATATCTGCGCTTTTCAATTGAGGGATATATCTTTCTAAAGCTCCCTTCAAAATTTATATTTTTAAGTCCGAAAATCAATCCATTAACAAACTTAATTGAATCAATGGAGACTTTGAATAATCTTTTATTATCATGAGATAATATATTTCTAATTTGAATAATGTTTTTTAGCCTTTGCTTATCATCATTTTCTAAAAAACACGTTAGTTTATGAAAAGCTTTGAAATTAATTGAATTTGAATCAAACATCCTTAAAGCAATATCGTTAAGTTCATTAAACTTTACAATAAATCTTTCGTTTAAATTCACAAATATCTCCAAAACAAATTCGAAGATAGTCGCTAATTTTTCAATCTTGTTTAATTCTTCGGATCAATTTATGATTAATTTCGTAATTTCGGAAAACATTGTTTTTGCTTCTATAGATTTCTGCAACAATTCCAACAGGTGTTCCAGTTTCCTTTGAAACTTTATAAATATCATCAATTTCATTTAAATCTTTATATTTATCTCCGATTAAGAATTCTATAGTTTCTTTTTCAATTTTCTTTTCATCATTCTCATTGACAAAAGTCAGAACATTTAAATCACCATTAATAATGTGCATCATTTCGTGAATGAAAGTAAGAGCAAATCTTTCTAGATTATTAAATAGAATACTCATTAATAAATACACATGCCCTTCTTCATCTTTTAATGAAGCACCCATTATACGTGAACTTGGTATACTATTTCTCCAATAAAAATTAATACCACAATCCATACACAAGTTTTTCATTTTTGTAGACATTTCAACAAAATTTTGCGCAAAAACCATCTCTTTTATCTTTTCTTTTGTTAAATTCTCAATAGCATTTTCATTTAAAGACAGAACATCATTCTTGTCATTATATTCTTTTAATGAAGCCATTATCCGTTTTACTGACTCACTTTCTTTTGCTCCATTTGCCTTAGAAAAGGCAATAGTTAACTCCCTATTCATTTGAAGTTTTAAATTAGAAAAATTTTCTTTTCCAAAGATACTTTCGCCTTTCATTAAAAGATATTTAATGTCTAATTTGTGTTCTGGATATAAACGTTCTAAAGAAAAAAACTTAATTTTCTTTTTTGCGTCTTTCATTCCATTCTCTTTTTGCCGCACTTTAATATCGTATTGATATTTGGCGTCGTAAACGAGTATGCTTTTTGCTTTTAAGCCAGGAATCACTTTTTCAAAAGCCTCTGCTACATCTTCGCTAATTTTTGTTTCGTCATTAAGCACTCTATATATAGTGCGATAGCTGACTCCTGCAAGTTTAGCGACATCATTAATAGAAACTTTATTTTCATTTACAAATTCAGTAAGCATTTGCCCTGTTGATATTGGTTTCAAATCAATTACCTCCAATCAATGATAGTCGCATATGTCGAGAATTTCGATTTCTCTTATTTTGCTCAAATCCACTTCGTGATTTACACTTCTTATAATAATTCGCCAGTTTCCGCTGACACTTATTCCATAACAGTCTTTTAAGTCTCCGCCAAGCTTATGTCGGCTGTAAGGAGGGGCTGTTGGATAATCTTCTAAATTATTAACCGCCATCAAGAAGTATATTCTCTGTTTGATTTTTTTATAAAGAGAGCCGAATTTTTTATTTCCTTTTTGTTCATTTAAAATTAGCTTAAAAATCTTGTTTTCAACTATCTTCATGTAAAGTTTAATTTTTTTGACAGATATTGTCAAGCACAATATAATATTTTCTTGAAAAAAATTTTAATTTACGAAAATTTGAGGCTAGATTTGCGTAAAAAAATATTTTTTTTGCTAAAATAATCTTGTGCTAGAAAATCAAAATTGCAAAATAAACTTAAACTAAGCTTTTCTACTAACAAATTTGAATAAAATATCACAAACTATATCAATAGATTGTCCGACTATATTAATATTCTTTATTGAACCAAATATCTTTTCGTTACTATCTTTTTTAATTAATATTAAATAATCTTTATTACGTGCTTCACCTAAGCAAGAAGCCTTATCTAATTTTAAATTTAAAGTTTTATTAGGTGAGTCACTTACATTAAAATCATTGTTTTCTAAATCTACTGTAAACTTTTTTGGCATTGAGTTATCTAAATAAAAAGAATAAGTATTTAAGACACAATTAAGATTTTTAGTCTCAAAATAAGCTTCCTTTTTCTCTTTAAACATAAAGCCAGATTTAATAATAACTAAATTGCTACCAATGTTAAGCTCGTCAGCATTAATATCGATAACTTTATGACCTAAAGACAATAAATAGTCTCTAAAAGGAACTAGTATCTTGCTCATATAACCTTTATTCCAATATTTCTTGCTTAACTCATAGCCAATTTGTGGACAAAGACCATCATATCGACAAACATCAATCGAACCGATCACTTCGTCATTTTCTCTAAGTGCTATCGCAAAGCGGTGAGTTTCGGGAAGTTTGTCTTTTTTTAACCAGCTGATAAGCAACTCTTTTGTTTCTTCAACACTTTTATGCGGAATCCAAGTTAAGAAACGAGATACATCCTTATCGTTCATCCAATTATTAAATATATTGAGCGCATCACTCATTTTAAATTTTCTTAGTTCCACTTCATCAGGAATAATAATTTCTCCCATGTGAAATATTATCTAGTAATTATTCAAGTTAAAGATATTCATTTTATCTTTACTTGATTCAAACGATGAATACTAATTCATTTGCAATTTTTGATGTTAACTTTTTAGTTTCAGGACACTACTATTATTAGAAATAAACCGATCCTCGACTTTAAAAGTTAATTCAAAATATCTTCTTTTTTTACCTCCTCATAATATAGAGGGTGATTGCTATTGAACTTTTTTAAAAAATTACGAAACTTTTTTTAAAAACTTTTAAAAAGATTAAATTTAAACCTAACTAGAGTGTAATAGTACCATCGCTACATTCAACAGTCGTACCGCTTTGAAAACCTGCATTAGATGAATTAATTGCATTCCATTGGGCTTTGGTACCTAAATATTTGATTACTAAGGTGCTAGGTGTTGACAAAAAGCAGCGTGTTCCTATGCTCTTTAATGATGCAGGAAGCGTAACGACTTTTAAATTCATGCAATTATAAAATTCATAGTTCCCTAGCTTCTCAAGGTCGCAATTAAATGTTACAGATTCAAGTAAAGTGTCGCTATTAAACGTATACCCATTTAAAACTTTTAAATTAGTTGTATTAAAGATTGCCTTTTTCAAACTTGTCATTTCAGAAAGAGCATAACTATCAAGACCATCATCAATAATTGTGTTAGGAAGTTGTAACTCAGTAATGCCAGATTTAGAAAAAGATTTATTTCCGATTGTTTCGACATTGCTTAAGTCTATACTTAGTAAATTACTCGCACCAGCAAATGATTGATCACTAATGGTTTTGACTGTTTCAGGAATTAAGTAGTCAGTTTGAGTCGAGCCTGTAGGATAGAAAAGTAGCTCTGTTTTGTTTTTGTCAAAAAGTACACCACTTTCAACCGCAAAATATTTATTTGATTCTGAGATATTAAAACTATTGACCTTGCAACCACTAAAAGCGCCTGAACCAATTTTAGATACAGTTGAAGGTAAGCTAACTTCACTTAAATTAGTACAAGAAGCAAAAGCACTTGTTCCTATTGTTTCTACTCCTTCACTAACTATAAGTTTCGTCATATTTTCGCAGGAGGAAAAAGAAGAATTTCCAATTGAAGTAACCCGATTAGGTATAGTTATTTCGCCACTTAAAGAGCTACCACTAAATGCATAGTTTGAAATTTCAGTAATATTTTCACTTAATACTGATTGATCTAAAGTAGTAAGTCCACAGTCTTGAAAGCAATTGGTCCCTAAACTTGTGATTGTTTCACTATATTTTATCGATTTGAGCTTAACATCTCCAAAGAAACAAGATCTTGGAACTTCCATAATGTTTGCCATTAAATTAGCTGATTCAAGGTTTACATTGTCTCTAAAAGCATGCGCGCCAACAGAGGTAACTGTATTAGGAACATCAATGCTAGTAAATCCACACTCTTGAAAAGCAGCATCTAAAAGTGTCGTTATACATGGTTTAAAATTAAACTTAGTTAATTTAACACAACCATCGAAACA
>CALVMF010000004.1 GCA_944342125.1 uncultured Bacilli bacterium
AAAATTTTTGTTGCTATTTCTATCGAAGGACCGAGAGGATGTGGGAAGACATATTCCGGTAGGAACGCTGCAAAAAGCGAATTTTTGGTTGCGAACCCAAATGGGAATTTTAACAATAAACAAATTGCAAGCTTAGATTTAAATATTGCTCTTGAGGGTGAGAAGCCACATTTAATTGATGAGTGGCAAGAAATTCCAAGTATATGGGATGCAGTTAGATGCAAAGTCGATGAGAAAAATACTAAAGGAATGTTTATTTTAACTGGTTCGACTTCAATCAATAAAAGCAGTTATATTCATTCTGGGATAGGAAGAATTGCAAGATTAAAAATGAGACCTATGAGTCTATACGAAAGCCTTAATTCTGACGGAAAAATTTCGTTAAAAGAGATTTGCTATAAAAAAGCCAAGAATGTTTTAACTGGCGAAGTATCTTTAGATAAATTACTTGATCTGATTTTAATTGGCGGATGGCCTGCAAATATTGGACTTAGCGAATCAGAAGGCAGATTAGTCGCAAAAGAATACATTAATAGCGTCTTAAAATCAGATATTTTTAAGGTTGATAATATCAAAAGAGATTCTCATAAACTTGAACTATTATTGAGGTCATTAGCAAGAAATGAATCGACAACCGTAACTAACTCAAAACTTGTAAAGGATATTAAAGATATCGATTCTGAGGATATAAACATTGATTCAATTACAAGTTATTTGAATTTAATTAATGATTTATATTTGGTTGAAAACTTACCGCCATTTAGTAATAAAATTAGATCTTCATTAAGGGTTAAGCAAAGTGAAAAAAGACATTTTGTAGACCCATCCTTAGTTTGCGCTTTACTTAACGTCACTAAAGAAAAACTGCTTTCTGATTTTGAGTTTTTAGGTTTTGTTTTTGAATCACTGGTTCTTCGCGACTTATTGACTTATGTAGATGGTTTTAATGCAAAGCTTTATCACTACCAAGACTATAATAATGATGAAATGGATGCCGTTATTGAGCTTGAAGATGGCGAGTGGTGTGGTGTTGAAATAAAACTTGGAGCACATCAAATTGATAAAGCTGCTCAAAATTTAGTTAAAATAAATAACAAAATTATTAATAAAGGTGGAAAAGGTGCTCAAGCTTTAATCGTAATTTGTGGATTGACAAATGCTGCTTATTTACGTGAAGACGGGGTTTATGTTGTTCCAATTACATCGTTAAAAGATTAATGAAATCGGTTTAATTAAAATATTTTTCTTTAGAAAAAATCTTAACGATTTTGCCAATATTAAAAAAGGGATAACTTTAAAATTTGATTTTTCACACAATTTTTAGAATTATTCACGCAAAAGTTAAATATTTTTGTTATTACTAATTTGAACAAATTCGTATTTAACGTCTTTCCCTTTTTCTAAGTAGAGAATAAGATAAGATCCATTTTCACCATCTCGTGGTCTAGTAGCACTGCCAGGATTAAAGACGTATGTGTTTCCAACTTTTGTAGCGAGTTTTTTATGAGTATGCCCAAAGAGAAATATATCGCAGTTTTTATTTTTGATATAGTTTTCGCTATCCATCTGAAAGTTAAAATTATTTCCGTGCTCTAAATGAATTTTAAAACCTTCGATTATACAATCTCTTTCTCTAGGAAAAGAGGTGTAATCACAATTGCCCAAAACACATGTGAAATTATTTAATAGATACTCAGGTAATTCGCTATCTCCAAGATGATAAAAAACATCACCATTATAATTTTTCATGACAATTTGAGTTAAAACATCGAGATTAGAGTGCGAATCACTTACAACAATTACTTTCATGTCGTTATTTTAGAACTTAAATTCTTTCTAGACAAAATAATTTTTGTGAAAATTGATGAAAAATATAATTCTTATCTTTCTAAGTTAGACTTATTTAATGTAAGATACGTTATTAATTGCTGAAAGCTAAATTTTAGTTATAAATATTTCATTTCGAACTTATTTAAAAGGATTAAGAAAATAAATCTTTAAAATTGTTATCCAAAATATATATTTTAATGAGATTATTTTTTAAGAATTCTCTTGTTTTATTTTTAACAAAAAAACTTATAATATATTCGTTTTTAAATTATGGTAAACAAGAACGAGCAAAAGAAAACACCTTATCTAAGAGCGTATCAAAAATATTTAAAAGAGCATACGGCTGTTTTTGATGTGCCTGGTCATCATCAAGGTAGAATTAGAACTGATTTTGACAAAATATTTACTCACATTGTTTATCAAAATGACGTTAATTGTCCTCGTGGGATGGACAATCTTGCTCATCCAACGGGAGTAATAAAAGAAGCACAAGACTTATTTGCTAAAGCATGCGGTGCTGATTATTGTAAATTCTTGATTAATGGTTCAACAAGTGGAAACTTAATCATGTTTTTAAGCGCTCTTCAAGCAAATGATAAAGTTATTTTGCCTCGAAATGTTCATAAATCAGCGATAAATGGTCTTATTTTGTCAGGTGCGGTTCCAGTTTTTATCATGCCAGAAATTGATAAAAAAACTGAAATCGTTAACCAAGTTTCTTTTGAAGAGTGGAAAAAGGCTATTGATGAAAATCCTGATGCAAAGGCTATTTTTATAATTAATCCAACTTATTTTGGTGCAACTTGCGACCTAAAAAAGATTGTTAATTATGCTCATTTACACGATAAGATAGTTTTAGTTGATGAAGCGCACGGTTCTCATTTTTATTTTTCTAACAAGCTTCCAATAAGTGCTATGAAAGCCGGTGCTGATCTGAGTACTTTAAGCATCCATAAAACAGGTGGCAGCTTAACTCAATCAAGCGTGTTACTTGTTAAAGGAAAGAGAGTTTCAAAATATTCTGTCATAAAATCGTTTAATCTTTTAACCACAACCTCGCCAAGTTCAATTTTACTAGCTTCACTTGATGCGGCTAGAAAATATTTGGTTTTTAGAGGTAGCGAAAAAATATATAACGCAATTAAGCTTGCTCGACTTGCAAAAGAAAGAATTGACAAAATTCCTGGTTTTATTGCTCATGGGAAAGATTATTTTATTAAAGAGTGTGATGCTTTTAGTTACGATGAAACAAAACTTTGCGTTGAAGTTGATAAGTTAAAAATTACAGGTTTTGACCTATACAAACTTTTAAAAGATAAATATCAAATTCAAATTGAACTAGGTGAAACTTATGTTTTCTTGCTTCTTTTTACAATTGGAAGCAATGAAAAAGATGTTGATAGATTAATAAGTGCTTTAGAAGACATATCAAAAGATTATTATGATCCAAATATTGTTTATGAAGATCATCATTATGTCGACGGTTTCCCAAAAATGGAAGTCAGACCAAGAGTTGCTTATCACGCTCCTTTAAAAGTTTGTAAATTAAGAAACGCTGTTGGTAAGATCTCGAAAGAGATGATCATGATATATCCGCCAGGAATTCCACTAATAATCCCAGGTGAAGTTTTCACAAAAGAAGTAGTAGACGAACTTACCTATTATAAAAATATGAAAGCAAATATTTTAAGCGATTGGAGTGCTAGTAACGAAGTTAGTGTTATCGATGAAAAGAAACGGAAATTTGTGAAAGAAGATTTTGAAAAAGACTATTAATTAGCCAAAAAAATCCGCAAAAAGCCACTATTTTATAGAAAGGATATAAAAATGTTTAATAAAAATAATGTAAAACTCTTACAAGAAGAGTTAAAAAAGAAGAATCTAAAAGCTTATTTGATTTTTACTTCTGATGCTCACGATAATGAGTATGTAGGAAAGAAGTATCTTTTAGAAAGATTGTTTTTCTCTCCATTTTCTGGGTCTGCAGGTCAAGTTTTGATTACTCAAAACGATACTTTTCTTTTCACAGATGGTAGATATTGGTTGCAAGCTGAAAAAGAACTAAAAGGAAGCGGAATTAAGCTCATTAAAGATGGCGATAAAGATGTTCCTTCATTGAAAGATTTTATTAAAGAAAATAATTTATTTCCTTTAGGTATAAATCTAAAAAATATTACCGAAAGTAAATACGAAGCTTTTTTAAAGTCAGGCGTTCAGATTGTTGATACTTCTTTTAAATACCTAATTGATGAAAAACTTAACGAAGAAGTTCACAAGGTTTTTAAGTTAAACGATGATTTAGTTTCACTTAACTACAAAGAAAAAATATCAATCATTTTAAAGGAAGCTGCTAAAAGTGGTGCTGATGCTAACTTAGTTTCAACTTTAGATGATATTGCCTTTATTTTAAATCTTCGCGGAGGTGATATTCCTCGCAATCCAGTGTTTTATTCTTATTTGTATCTATCAAAAATTGCTGGAAATCATTTGTTTATCGATAAAAATAAGATTGATTTTGAACTTGACGACATAACAATTCACTCTTATGAAGACATTTTTGGCTTCTTGAGTAGGCATAAAGATATAAAAACTTTAGTTGATCCTAATCGAATTAATGCAAAAGCCTTTAAACTATTAAATCAACCTATAAAAGGAAGAAACCCTTCGTATTTAATGAAAGCAATTAAAGGCGAAAAAGAAATTTTAAATACAAAAAAGATACAAGCTTTGGATGGACTCGCACTTTTAAAATTTCAAAAATATCTAGAAGAAAATATTGATAAGAATTTAAGTGAATATGATTATTCATCAAAACTTGAAGAGTTTAGAAAGGAATGCCCACTTTGCTTTGATTTATCTTTTGATACTATCGCAGCAGTTGGAAAAAACGCAGCAATGATGCATTATGAACCAACAAAGAGCAATCATTCTATTGTTTCAAAGGATGATATCGAGCTACTTGTTGATAGTGGTGGTCAATATTATGGCGGAACAACCGACACAACTCGTACTTTTTTAATCGGAAAACCTACTAAAGAATTTATTCATGACTACACTTTAACTTTAAAAGCCTTGATTGCTGTTTCTAGCACAATCTTTTTAGAAGGTTCAAGTGGTCAAACAATTGATATTAAGGCTAGAGAATTTTTCTGGAAAGAAGGAATGGATTATAAATGTGGAACAGGTCATGGAGTTGGATACATTTTAAATGTTCATGAAGGACCAAATGGATTTAGATATAAAAAAGTGCCAGAAAGAGATGATCAAGACCCTTTAAAAGAAGGAATGATAACTACAATTGAACCAGGCGTTTATAAGCAAGATAAATACGGAATAAGAATTGAAAATAATTTGCTATGCAAAAAAGCATTTGAAAATGATCAAGGTCGTTTCTTTAAGTTTGAGACAATAACTTACGTGCCAATTGAGACAAAGTGCCTTGATTTAAATATGATGAGTGATGAAGAAATTGATTGGTTAAATGATTATCATAAAATGGTTTATGATGCTTTAAGCAATTTGACTAAGGATGAAGAGTTATTAAAGTTTTTAAGAACTAAGACCAAAGCAATAAATAAAAAATAGTTAAGTTTTGCGGTCTTTTTCTTAAAGATTTAGTCTTTATTAACCATATTTTTGAACTTTTTTCTCTTTGAAAAAGGTCTTATAAGACTTTTACACGCCTTAGGTCAATGGTATAATTTTTTTATGGTTTTAACGAGTGGTTGGGATGCATTTTGGAATCAAGTAAGCTCTGCATTTAAGGATGCTTGGACTGATATTACTAATTTCTGGCTGGGAACAGAAGAAAATACACCTTATATAGCTAATTTCATATTTGCACTCGCTGTCTTAGTTGTTGGAATAATTTTAATTAAACTTTTCATCAAACTTTTAACAAAAATTTTTAAGCTCGATAAAAAGATTGTTAAAGAGAATTCGGTCAAGTCTTTTATAATTTCAACCATTAAAATTGTCTTATATTTTGCTCTTGTGCTGATCTTTTTAGCTATTTTAAGAGTTGAACTAAGTGGATTTGCTCAAATTTTCTCTAGCGCTATTTTAGCGATTGGTTTATCTTTACAAGATGTTATTTCTAACTTCGCTAGCGGAATAATTATCTTAACTTCAAGACCATTTGTTACTGGAGATTATATAAAAATTGAAAATGAAGGCGTTGAAGGAAGCGTTAAAGATGTTCGTTTTTTAGTTACAACTATTGAAACGGTTAATAAGCAAATAGTTACAATTCCTAATAAGACAATTACAAGCTCGATTATCACAAATTACACCAAAAATCCTTTAAGAAGGCTTGTTGTTGAAATTGGTGTAGACTATTCAACAGACATTAATAAAGCAAAACAAGCTTTAATTGATTTAGCTAATGCAGATAATAGAGTTTTAGAAGATCCAAAACCAGTTTGTTATGTAACAGCTTTCGAAGCAAGCGATATTAAATTATCTTTGCGCTGTTATGTGCCGAACATTCTCTATTGGGATGTTTTCTTTGAGATGAACGAAAAAGTTCTGATTGAATTTAATAAACTAGGTATTCAAATTCCATTTAATAGATTAGTCATACAAACCTTAGATGTAGATGGGAAAGTAGTTATAAATAAAAGAAAAGGAGAAAAAAGACTATGAAAGTCTTGTTCAAAAATGATATAAGAACAGTTTTAGTTTACTTAGTAATTTTTGCTATTGCTTTAGGTTTATCGTGCATTGGTTTTGCCTTTAACACCCCATATAGTTATTATCCATTAGTTATTACTGCAATTTCGTTTTCTTGTGGTTTAATTTATTTACTTGCTTTACTTTTTAACGCTAAAAAGAAAAATGAAATTACTCCAGAAACTAAGAACTTAGCTTTAGCAGCTCAACTTGGAAGCAATTTTTTAAGATTTGCAATCATGGTAATTGCTGTTTTGTGTTGTTTTTTATTTATCTATTTTTCCACTAAAGAAGGTGAAGTTGAAAAATGGGTTTATCTTCTTATTTTAATAGCTGGAGTTCCGATGATAGTTGACGTTGCTCTCTTTTATTTAAGAAGTGCAAATGCTGATAAATAGCCTTTTAGGTCTTAATGCAGAATGCTTTAGATCAAATTTTTGAAGCATTTTATTATTTGAAAATTTTATACGTTGAATTTTCTTATAGATGCCACAATTCTTAATTTCCAGTCGTGAAAAAGCAATTAACAGAGAAGCTTTTTTAAAGTAAAATATTTTCGAGGGTAGAGGATAATGAAGAACTTTGTTTTTATATCGCCACATTTCCCATCAAGCTACTGGAGATTCTGCTTGGCGCTTAAAAATCGTGGCTTCAGGGTGCTCGGAATAGGGGATGCACCTTATAACGAACTAGGAGAAGAATGCCGTTTCGCACTTGATGAATATTATTGCTGTGCGAATATGGAAGATTACGAAAATGAAAAACGTGCTGTTAAATATTTCGAAGATAAATATGGCAAAATTGATTATCTTGAAAGCAATAATGAATTTTGGCTTGAAAAAGATGCGCGTTTAAGAAGTGATTTTAATATTACAACTGGTCCAACTTTAGAAGATATTGAAAAGTATAAATTAAAATCGCTTCAAAAAAAATTTTATGAAAAAGCTGGTTTAAAAACAGCAAGATATATTCTTGTTGACACTTTAGAAAATGCAATTAAGTTTGTTGAAGAAGTCGGTTATCCAGTCTTTACTAAACCAGACAATGGTGTTGGTGCTCAAGATACGCACAAAATTAAATCTTTAGATGATTTAAAGAGTTGGTTTGAAACAAAAAGTCCAAATAAAATCTACATAATGGAAGAATATGTAGATGGTCAAATTATTTCTTTTGATGGAATCACAGATAGTAAAGCTGATGTGATTTTTGCTACTTCAAATGTTTTCATTAATGATAATAGTCAAATTGTTGCAGAAGGACTCGACGATATGTATTATTGCGTTCCTAAAGTTGACGATACTTTGATGGAAATGGGTAAAAAAGCAATTAAAGCTTTCGATGTTAGAAATAGATTTTTCCATTTAGAGTGGTTTGTTTTAAAACATGATCATCCATATTTAGGCAAAAAAGGAACAATAGTTCCTTTAGAAGCTAATATGCGACCAGCTGGAGCATACACTCCTGATCTTATCAACTATGCAAACTCAGTAAACTGCTATGAAATTTATGCTGATAGCATCGCTTATGACGAAAATCGTTGCGATATGAACTACACAAAATATTACGCTTGTGCATCAGGAAGAAGAAATTCATTTAAATATGTTCATAATCTTGATGAAATACTTCAAAAGTATCATAACAACGTCTGTTACTATGGAAATTATCCTCATGCCTTAAGAGATGATATGGGTGATTCCTTCGTAATGGCGAAATTTAATACTCTTGATGAGCTTACGGAATTTGATAATTTTGTAAGAGAAAAGGTTAAAGAATAACAAGTATTTATTAGTGAAGTAATAAGGGCTCTTCGGGGTCCTTTTTATATATATTCTTTGTGTGAAAAAAGAGAATTCAAATGCGAAAACTAGTAAATTATAAAATCGTTCAATTAAAACCCTTTTTAATTTATAATTTTATTACTGAGTGAGGAGAAATATATGGCTAAAGAAGGACAAAAAAGACTTTTTTCATTATTTAAAGAAGAGGATGTTAAACCATCACTTTTTAAAGCGGTCATAGAAATTCCAAAAGGAAGTAAAACAAAATACGAACTTGACAAAGAAACTGGACTTATTAAGCTTGATAGAGTTTTATTTACTTCAACGCATTATCCACATAATTATGGCTTCATTCCTTTAACTTATTGTGATGATGGCGACCCACTTGATGTTTTAGTGCTTTGTAGTGAAATTTTATATCCTTTAACGACTTTAACTGTTAGACCAATTGGCGTTTTAGAAATGGTTGATGGAGGGAAAAGAGACTCCAAAATTATTGGAGTAAGTGTCGATGATCCTTTCTATAATTGTTTTCACGATACAAACGAACTTCCTAAGCATATCTTTGATGAAATTAAAAACTTCTTTGATGTATATAAAAAACTTGAAGGAACTACTTTACTTACTGGCGAAGTTGAAGGAGCTGAAAAAGCTAAAAAAGTTATCGAAAGATGCATCAAATTATATAAAGAAGGAAACTTTTAAAACTTATAGTAGCTACCTGATTCAATCATTGTATTTTTGATGTGATTTAATTTTTCGATTGCGATATCAAAATATATTTTTAGGCGTCTTTTTTTATAGTAGTGCAGTGCCCGATAATAAAACAAAATGTCTAGAAAAGCGATAAAACTATTCACTCTTTTTTGCTTTATTTTTGTATAGCGATAGCCATAATAATCTTTTATAAAAAAATCTTTTTGTTCATCTGAAAGATTGTTTTCGCTTATAAAACTCGCTAGGTCAAATAATGGCGAATTCATTGCGGCGTATTCCCAGTCAATTAATATCAATCCACCGCTAAATTTGAATAGCAGATTGTGGTGCACTAAATCGTTGTGACACAAACAAAGTTTTTCGTTTGCAAGGATTTTTTTATATTGTGCAACGACTAAATTTTCGTATTTTTCATCCAATAACTCTGCAGAATCAACATATTTTTTGTAATATTCTAGCTTATCGATAGCGTTATATTTTTTTGAAACCTTGAAATTTTGATTGTGGAGCTTCTTTAAAGCCTTTGAAACATCACGGATTTGTTCATTTGTCGGAGTCTTAACATAAAACCTAGTTTTATGAACAAATTTAGAGAGTTTAACACCTGTTTTTGGATCAAAATAGACAATCTTTTCTGAAAAATGTAAAGGCTCAATTTTTGTGTATACTTCGTTTTCAAGTTTATAGTTGATTAATGGATCATGGTCTTTTTGAGGAATGCGCAAAACATAAGCATCGTTAATTAAATAATTTTCGTTTGTGATGCCTTCTTTTATCTCGATAATAGATCTTGCTTCCTTCCCAGTTATTTCTTCAAATTGCCTTTTAATCCCATGAATCATATTAAATAACATTATAATTTTAAGGTCTTTATTGTGCTACAATTTTAAGCATGGTTGGAATTATTTTATATCGCCCTGAAAAACCAGCAAATGTTGGTAATATTATGCGCACTTGTATGGCAAGTGAAACAAAACTTTTTATTATTGGTCCTTTGAGTTTTTCTTTAACAACAAAAGAGTTAAAAAGAGCTGGAATGGACTACATTAAAGAGAGCGATTTTACGCTTTATGAAGATTACGAGCACTTTATAAAAGATTTTAAAGACAAAAATATCTATTACGTTACAAGGTATTCCAATAAGGTTTATTCATCTTTTGATTTTTCTAGCGTTGAAAAAGACGTCTACTTTATGTTTGGAAGAGAATCAACAGGAATTCCTCATGACATTTTACGAGAAAATATCGATAAATGTTTAAGAATACCAATGACAATTAGCGCTAGAAGTTTAAATTTATCAAATAGTGTTGCAATAGTTTTATACGAGTGCTTAAGGCAAAGAAATTTCTTTGGTTTAGCTACCTATGAAACAATAAAAGGAGAAGATTTTTTAGAAAAAGACACTAAAAACGACTAGCGTGCTTTAAATATTCGTTAAAGTCGTAATGAAACTCTCTTATTTTGTAAGATTCATAGTTTGATAGAAGAACTAAACCAGGTTCTTTTCCTTTTTTAATGCTTCTAACTTTAGCAAGAATTACTTCAGCGTCTTTTTTCTTGGAAATGAAGGTTGCAAACTCTAGAGCAAAGCGAAGCGTTTCATCATCTAAATCCTTTTTAAAAATGATGACGTGATTTGAATGAACATCTTTTAAGTGAACAAAATAGTCATCTTTAGATGCGTATTTAAAGGTCAAATTATCGTTTTGAAGTGAGTTTTTACCAAACCCAATTCTTGTATCTTTAAAAACAATAAAGTAAGGATTTGCGGAGTTTTTTAGATTTTTAGGCTTTTTATAGTGATGATTTTTGATGATATTTTTATTAGTAAGCTCAAAAATTAACTCTTGATAATCTTCATCGTTATATAAAGTTAAACTAGAAAGTATGTTATCAAGATAATCTATTTCGTCTTCGGTTTTAATTATAAATTCTTGAGTGGAAGTTATAGTCGCTTTAGCTTTTTTATAGATTTTATAGAATCTTTCTAAGTTTTGAGATGGTGAAAAAGAAGTATTTAAACTTATCTTTTTATCTTCATAAATAAAATATTCATCGCCTCGAGAAACTTCATCTAAGATAGTTAAAAGATAATCAGCATATTCTTTATATTTTAATTTTTCAGTAGCTTCATCTTTGTCTTCTTCAATCTTAAGAAGTTTCTTTTCTAAAGATTTCTTCCTTCTTTTAAGTTCTAGAGTTATCGCCTTATATTTTTCGTTTAAATGAAGAGTTTCGATGTTACTAAAATATGAATCTTCATTAGCGAGATCTTTTTCTTTAATTTCTTTGCTTTCTCCACATTTCAAAGGCGCTTCATATATTGCATTTTTTAAAATCGGATGATGAGTATCTATCCCCTTAAAGCGAAATGCTTCTTCGATTTTATTTTCTGAAATCAAAATTAAGTTCGAGTTGCTTTTAAAAATTTCAAAAATTAAAGAATAACGAACTTTATCGTATGTATCGGTCGTTTTTATAAATTGGAGTTCAAGAATATTATCGTTATTAAAAACATTAGCCTTTAAAAATAAAGAGTTTAAAAGCTTATTTTTGATTCTTAAATAGAATTGATTAGATGTGCTAAACATGAATTTTTGGTTTGTGGTCTTTACAAATGGATTTTTAACATTTAAAGAAATCAAAATAGATGGCGATTTACTTTTTGAAAAAGAAAATAAGTAATCATATTCACTCAAACATTGAATTTTATTTAAATATGAACCAGCAAGGTTTAAATTAATTTCGCTTACTATTTTTTCTAATCTTTCTACTAAAGTCATAACAAAATTATATATCTTTTGTCCTTTTACTCTCAATTTATATAGTTTTGAATCAAAAAATAGCTTGTTGAAACCGCTTTCATACGGTAATCATCGCTTTTTTTATATATTTAGTTGAATATCTAGAAACCAAAAATCTATAATTTTTATATGAAAGGGCTTTTGATAGTACTAAGTGGTCCTAGCGGAGTAGGCAAGGGGACGGTTAGAAAAATACTTATGGAAGATAAGTCTCTTAATCTTGCTTTTTCAATATCGATGACAACTAGAAAGCCAAGAGTTGGAGAAGTTGAAGGTTCTGATTATTTTTTCGTGAGCAAAGAAAGATTTGAAGAAGCAATTAAAAATAATGAATTATTAGAACATGCAACTTTCGTCAATAATAGCTATGGAACCCCTAAATCATATGTTGAAAAACTCCGCAATGAAGGGAAAAATGTTTTGCTTGAAATCGAAACAAATGGTGCAAGATCGGTCATGGAACAATCAATAAATGACCCATTATTTGTTTCGATTTTTTTATTACCTCCATCTTTTGAGGAACTTGAAAAGAGAATTAGAGGAAGAAGAACTGAAGAAGAAAGTATTGTTCAAGAGCGACTTGGTAAGGCGAAAAAAGAAATCAAACTTCAAAATATGTACCAATATCAGGTAATTGATGTAACTCCTGAGCAAGCAGCCGTAGAAATAAGTAATATCATAAAATCTAAAATAAAATTATAATAAATACATGTATTTATTAAGTGTTCTAACTCAAAGAAATGTATATCTTTTAGATAGAACTTTTTATTATTTGTCCGATGAATGCGTTGAAGAAGGAGTGCGCGTTAATATAACTTTTAATGAGCAAAAAATCGTTGGTTATGTAGTTAAAAGTACAAAAAAAGAAGGCTCTAAAGAAGCTATAGAAAAGGAATTAGGTATTAAACTTAACTATATTGATGAAATAATTGATCAAAAGCCAATCCTTTCTAAAACTTTGATGAATTTAGCAAAAGAACTACAAAAAAGATATGTTTATCCTCTAATTGGTGTTCTTCAAACAATGTTGCCACCTTCATTAAAGCCAAAATCGACATATCAAAATGCAGCTAAAATTAAAAAGGTTAAATATTATTGTTTGGCTGATGTGAAAATTAATGGACAATCTTTCACGAAGAACGAATTAAAGATTTTAGAGAAGTTTAAAGGTCGAAAATATTTAGAGAAAAAAGAGCTAAATGCGACAAAATCACTTGAAAACCTGATAAATAAGGGAATAATTTTTGAAAAAGAAGAAGAAAAGTATCGCTATCGAGTTACGAGACTTTTTGAAAACTATGAAAAAGAAATCACGCTAAGCGAGAAACAAAATGCAGTATATCAAGAAATCGTGAAAAATTTTGGAGATGTATTTTTGATTCATGGCGTCACAGGAAGCGGAAAAACCGAGGTCTATATAAAGCTTATTGAAAAAGTTAGACAAGAAGGGAAAGGCGCCATAGTTTTAGTGCCTGAAATTGCGCTTACTCCTTTAATGATTTCTCGTTTATATACTTATTTTGATGATGAAATAGCGGTCTTACATTCTTCATTAACAAGCGCTGAGATTTACGATGAATATAGAAGAATTAGCGAAGGCAAAGCTGAAATAGTTATCGGAACAAGAAGCGCCATTTTTGCCCCAGTTAATAACCTAGGTTTAATAGTAATCGATGAAGAAAATGATGAATGCTATAAACAAGATGATCAAGGTCTTTTGTATAATGCAAAAGATGTTGCTTTATTAAGAAATAAACTAGAAAAAGTAACCGTTGTTTTTGGGTCAGCAACTCCATCGATAGAAACGATGGCAAAAGCTAAAAACGGAGTTTTTAAGCTTTTAAAAATCGATGAAAGATATAGCAAAATCGATTTACCTGATGTTTATTTAATCGATTCAACAAACTATAAGAATTATTCCTCACTTTCAAGTATCTATTCTCTTGAATTAATTAAAGATTTAAAAGAAGTAATAAGTAAAAATAAACAGGCGATTCTTTTTATAAATCGAAGAGGATATGCAAATTATTTGCAGTGCCGAGAATGTGGACACGTTTTTAAATGTCCGCATTGTGGACTTCCTTTGCATTATCATAAAGAGAATAACATTTTATATTGTCATCATTGTGAATACAAAATTAAAAAACCAACAAGGTGCGATAAATGTGGGTCAAGTTTTTTAAGCTATGGACAATTTGGTGTCGAAAAAGCGGTTGAAGATTTTAAAAAGTTATTTCCTAATCTCCCTTTTTTAGTTTTAGATAGCGACCACGCTAAGAAAACTTTCGAGATAGAAAGCATACTTAATTCATTTAATAATGGCGAAGCAAACGTGCTAATTGGAACACAAATCGTCGCAAAAGGTCATGATTTTGAAAATGTTAGCTTAGTTGGAGTATTAAATGCGGATACGCTTTTAAACTTTCCAAACTATAGAAGTAACGAGATGACTTTTTCTTTGCTAACGCAAGTTATTGGAAGAAGCGGAAGAAAGCTAGAAAAAGGAAAAGCGATTGTTCAAACTTCAAATAGCTCTTCCTACGCTATTCAAACAGCAATAAAACAAGATTACGAATCTTTTTATAATAATGAAATTAAATATAGGAAAGCTTTAAATAATCCTCCATTTAATTCAATATTAGCAATTGAAGTATCAAGCCAAAATGTTAACTATTTAGAAGAATACACTAATAGAGTTCGCGATTATTTTGTTAGCTTAGGAATAAAAGAAATCGAAATTATTGGACCTTCTATTTTAAGAAGAAATAAATTTAAATGTTGGAAATATATTTTTATAAAATATAAAAGACTGGCTGATGTAATTGATGATATAGAATCTTTAATTGATATTTATAAAAGTGAAAGCAAAGTTAGACTTAAACTTAACTTCAATCCGTACGCTTTTTAAAAATTTTTTTGAATTTAAATCAACAACTTTAAGAAATGTGTCGATTTAAATAAACTTTTTTCATCTTTTTTTTAAAAATGTTTCTAGTAATCACCTTCGTAATAGTGAGAAGGGTAAAAAATCTTAAAAATCCTTCTTAAAGGAGGTGATGTATATTGACATAAATTGTGCATTTGAATTGATCTTAAAAAGCACAATAAAAACAGTACGGCAGTCTAGTCGGATTTTAGGGCGTCAATAGGTAAAGATTGATCAACTTTATCTTGCGATAGCAACTACAAGAGTTAATGTGTACAAATTGACTCTTGTGGAACAGAAAAAAAGTTTTTTTTAAAATGAGTACGCCGAAGATAGGCGGAATTCATGGTCGCCGAGGCTATATAGGTGAATAATGTGTTATTCATACGTCGATGACGCGACAATTTACTCTAAAAAGATGCTGAAGTTAGATTTGAAAATCAACCATTAATCCTTTAAGATATTTTATATCTTAAAGAAGAGGAAAACTTATGGTTACTATTACGGTTATTGGTCTTGATCCATATATGGTTAGACAAATTTCAAAAGATTTGTCTGAAAAGTTGGCCGACATTTACGAATGTTCGGTTGACGATATTAACTTTTACTCTCCAGAATGTTTATATATTCATAACGGTGTTGAGCAAAACACATGGAACATTTTGGTCAAAGTAAATGCACCATTAAAAGTGAAAGTTATGCAAAATGATGTTGCGAAAATAATTCATGATTTTATTAAGGCAACTTGCATAAATATGGCAATTGAATTTTATTATTATTCTCAAGACGATCGATATGAATTTATCGATGATACACAACCACGCTTCATGACCGAAGACAATAGTGTTGAAATTGATAGCGATGTTGAGTATGAAGAAACCGACGAAGAACCTTATTTAGGCAATGTATTCGAAGATTTTGAAAAAAAGATTAATGGTGGTAAATAAATATGGACGCTAATAGAATATTTGATACAAGTTTTAATGTTATAAAAAGCATTATTAAGGATAAAATTTCATTTAATTCTGCTATAAAAAATCAAATTAAAAATATCCGTAAGGATGAGCTTAATTTAATTAGCAATTTAAGTGGATTATTTTTAAGAAATTATTTTTCTATTAGATACGTTACTGAAGCCTCTTTTAACAGTAATCAGCTTGAAGTAGTTATATATTCAGGCCTTGTATTCGTAAATATTTACTTTAAAAAAGGAGTCGATGAAAAAGCAGCTATTACTTATTTAGCTAACAAATTGGAACTTTTCCAAATCAAATACGATGAGGAGACGAAAGCCAAGTTTAAGAAGTTCCTTGAAAATAAGAAGGATTCCTTGAAAGAATATTTAGATACAAAATTTAAAGGTAAGTCTTTTAGAAAATATCTCTCTGCACTTACCAATTTACCAGAACGGATTATCAAAATGATCCAAAATCAGTATGACAGAAAGATCGGTTTTGATACTATTCATTCTATATTTAGAATGCCTTCACAATACGCTATTGGGAACATTCTTTTAGCGGATAATTTAACCGATCAAATGAAGTCAAACTTTCATATAATAGAGCCTAATTTTTATGAATATGATCAAAAAACATCGATTAGAAAAGAAGAAGCTATTAGAACTGGTTTACTTTTACCAATTCAAAAAGCTGAATATAATCTTGTTAAATCATTGCCTAATTTATTAGGCTCTAATATTACTTTTTATTTCGAAGAAAAGAGCTCTATTTATTATGCTTTAATCAATAAATATCTTAACGAAGGCAATAAATTATCTCTTGCCTGCAATAAACCTTCTTTAAATCAAGATTTGTATTCAAAAATCAAACCTTTGGGAATTAATAAACTTGATATTTACGAGTCTACTCATTCCGAATTGATTGCTCATTTATCAGAAAAACAGGATTTATTCATTTTGTTACCTGAAAACAGTAATTTTGAGCAGTTAAGAAGAGTTCCTGAATATGGAATTTTGTTTGATACTTCAAAACTTGATTCAATAATTGAAAATGAGTTTACAAAACTTTCGGATTCTACACAATATATCGCGGATGATGGCTTATTAGTATATGTTGTTCCAACTTTAAATATCAAAGAAACAATGATAATTACTAATAAATTTTTGAATGCTCATAAAGAGTTTACCAAAGTGAAGGAAGAAACATTCTTCCCATTTGAAAAAGATAATTCAATTTTATACTATGCAATCTTTCAAAAGAAGGTAAGCAAATAGATGTATAACATTTACGATTACAGCTTACCAAAACTCGAAGAGTTGGTTGTTTCATTAGGCGAAAAAAAGTTCCGTGCGGAGCAACTTTTTAAGTGGGTTTATAAAAGAGGAGTGAAAGATTTTGATTTGATGAGCGATATATCAAAATCTTTTCGAGAAACCTTAAAAACCTCTTTTTGCTTAATTAAACCAACAATTTACCAAAAACAGGTCAGCAGCGATGGGACTGTTAAATTGCTTTTAGAGTTAGAAGATGGCGATAAAGTTGAAACAGTCTTGATGAGATATAATTATGGCAATGTAGCTTGTGTATCAAGTGAAGTTGGCTGTAATATGGGTTGCGCTTTTTGTGCTAGCGGTCTTTTAAAGAAAAAACGCGAATTAAAAGTGAGCGAAATATTAGGTCAAGTTTTAGTTTTAAATGATTTATTAACTAGTGAAGGAAAGGGCGAAAGAATTACGCATGTCGTTGTTATGGGGACGGGAGAACCTTTTGATAACTACGACAATGTTATGGATTTTATTAGGATTTTGAATCATCCTCATGGATTAGAAATTGGAGCAAGACACATTACAGTATCGACTTGTGGCATAGTTCCTAAAATTTATGATTATGCTCGTGAAGGTTTACAGATAAATTTAGCAATATCTCTTCACGCACCAAATGATGAAATTAGACACAAAATAATGCCGATTAGCAGGGTTTATCCTTTAAATGACCTAATGGAAGCAGTAAAATATTATGAGAAAACTGCTGGCAGAAGAGTAACTTTTGAATATATTCTTTTAAAGGGAATAAATGATTCAAAAAAAGATGCTGAAGATTTAGCTAAACTTATTAAAGGAACGCTTGCTTATGTTAATCTAATTCCTTATAACGAAGTTAATGAAATGAAGTATCGTCGAAGCGAATCAAGTTCAGTTAAGGAATTTATGGATACATTGATGAAAAAAGGTGTCAATGCTACCATAAGAAAAGAATTTGGAAGCGATATTGATGCCGCATGTGGTCAGTTAAGAGCGAAAGATGAAGGTCAGCTATAAGGGTAATTATTGTTATAGAACTGATATAGGAAAAATCAGATCGACAAATGAAGATGAAACTAAAGTTGTCACAAATGCAGATGGCAATATTCTTTTAATTGTCGCTGATGGAATGGGCGGACATAATAAAGGCGACTATGCTTCTTTTGAAACGGTTAGGATAATCACTGAAGCCTTTAAAGATAAAAAAGGATTTTTATCGACTTATACCGCTTGTAAATGGCTAAAAAACATTGCTAAGGTAGCTAATTCAACAATTTATAATCTACAAGACCAAGACGTTACTTATAAAGGCATGGGTACAACTTTATCCATCGCTTTAATAATCAAAGATAAATTAATTATTTTAAACTGCGGTGATTCAAGAATTTATTTAAAACGTGACAATGCATTAGAACAACTTAGCGAAGATCAAACTTACGTTAACTTTTTAGTTAAATCTGGTCAAATTACAAAAGAAGAAGCTTTAATTCATCCTGAAAGACATGTTTTAACTAATGCTGTTGGGATTTTCCCTTCTTTAAGCGTCGATGTTCAAGTCTTAACATATACTGGCGAAACAGTCTTTTTATGCACTGATGGTTTATATAACAACGTAAGAGAAAAAGATATTTTGAATGTGCTTGATTTAAGACTTCCAACAAACGAAAAAGTACAATCACTAATATCTTTAGCAAACTTTAATGGAGGGAGCGATAACATTTCCATAGCGATGTGGGAGACAATTGATGATTAGAGCAAATGATGTTATCGGATACAGGTATAAAGTTATTGCTGAATTAGGAAGTGGCGGGATGTCTGATGTTTATGAAGCCCGCGACGTTATTTTTAAAAGAGAAGTTGCAATAAAGGTCATCAAATACGAATACGCTAAAAAAATCGAAAATTTGATTCGTTTTCAAAATGAAGCTCGATTTTCAGCTGCTTTTAATCATCCAAATATTGTGAAAATATATGATTATGGTGAATATAACAACTTACCATATATCGTAAATGAATTTGTAAAAGGACAAACTTTAAGAGAAATTTTAGATTATAAGCGCTGTTTTTCTTTGAATGAAAGCTGCTCTATAATGCTTCAACTTTGTGATGCAGTTATTGCCGTTCACTCGAAAAATATCGTTCACCGCGACATTAAACCACAAAATATTTACTATGCAAGCGATGGTCAGATTAAGCTTGGAGATTTTGGTATTTCGGTTTTAATAGGAAGCGATTTAAATGTTAATGAAAATAAAAAAGTAATGGGAACAGCTCAATATCTTGCAACCGAACTTGTTTTGGGTGAAAAACCAAGTTTTCAAAGCGACATTTATGCAATGGGCATAACTTTTTTCGAGCTTCTATCGGGAAGAGTTCCTTTTGATGGTAAAGATCCTCATGAAGTAGCGATTATGCAAGTTGAAAAAGAAGTGCCTTCACCTTTAACTATCAATCCAGATTTACCTAAAGAAGTTGAATATATAATTTTTAAAGCTGTTAATAAGGATTTGAATGAAAGATATCACACAGTCAGCGAAATGAGAAAAGACATATTATCTTTATATAAAAATAAAAAAATAATGAAGAAAAAGTATTTTTTCTTCTCTCTTTTTGGAATAGGTAGAAATTCATGAAAAATCCACTCGTAAGCATATCGATTTTAAATGCTAATTTTTTAAATTTAGAGCAAGAAATTAAAAAAGCTCAAAATATTGGCATTAAATGGCTTCATTTTGATGTGATGGATGGTCATTTTGTACCAAACATTTCTTTTGGTGCGCCAATTTTAAGTTCAATTAGCCAAAAATTTAAACTCTTTAACGATGTTCACTTGATGATTTCTGATCCAGCAAAATATTATATGGATTTTGTTAAAGCAGGCGCCGATTCGATAACTTTTCATCTGGAAAGTTTAAAAAGCGAAGACGAAGTAGTTAATCTCGTCAATCTTATTAAAAAAGAAAATGTGAAAGTTGGTATTTCGATTAAGCCAAATACTGATGTAAAACAGCTTTTACCATTTCTTAATTTAATTGATTTAGTTTTGGTCATGTCTGTTGAACCAGGATTTGGCGGACAAAAATTCATGGACAATGCTTTAGATAAAATCGAATTTTTATCTAAATATAAAGATGAAAATAGTTTACAATATTTAATAGAAGTGGATGGTGGGATCAATAATATTACCTATAAAAAGTGTGCATCAAAAGGTGTTGATGTCTGCGTTATAGGAAGCTATCTTTTTAAATCAGAAGATATGAAAAAAAGTTATGAGTTATTGATGGAGTAGTTATGAATTTACGGCAAATTACTTATTTAGTTGCAATTGCTTTTTCGTTAATTTTATTTATTACGATATTTGTAATGGAAATGAAAGCTTTCGGGAGAACTGGTTCTAAAAAGTATAGTTTTTTAAGATATTTTCCTTTTGAACTTAATAGATATAGACGAGATTCAAATTGGAGTTATTGCTATCCGATAGGTGTGATAGCCGCAAGTTTAGCCTTATCTTTAGCTTCTTTTAGCTTTGCTTTAGCTGTTCAAGGTAATGGTGGAGCAATCATTATTGCTTATATTATTGCAGCTATTTCAACCATTACAGCGATAGTTTTTAATATTGTTACTTTTGTGAAATTATCAAATTATTTAATGCATTTAATTTTTGCAGTGGTTTTTCTTTGTTTAAATCTATTAAATTTAGTGCTTCAACTCTTCTTTTTCACGAATCCAAATTATAGTTTTGTCAGTTTACCAAACCAAGCAAGTCAAATAACTATTTTCGTTTTTGTCTTTCTACTTTTAATTTTAGAAGCAGTGTTAATGTTTAATCCTGCATATAAAAGATGGAATAAGATGGTAAAAGTTGATGCTGAAACCTTTAATAGACCACGCTTTAATTATCTTGCTATGCTTGAGTGGGGGAATTTCTTAATTTATATTTTAAGTTTTGTACCAATCGGTATTTTAATGTTTTTCTAAACAGGTAATAAAATTATTGCATAAAAAAACTCCTCGCAACTTAGTTAGAGGAGTTTTTATTAATTTTCCTTAAGTGATTTGTTAAGAGTACGATAAGCTCTAGCGCTCATTCTGACCTTACAAACTTGGCCGTCAATTTCGACTCTGTATGTATGAAGATTAACATTCCATCTTCTTCTGGTGGCTCTTAAACTGTGTGAACGATTGTTACCACTCATAGGTCTTTTACCAGTTATAGGACAAATTCTTGACATCTCGTAACCTCCTCTCAAATCAGCCTTAGAATAATAGCATAAAGGCTAAAGTCTTGTAAAGAAAATTTTATACCCGATTAAGTCTTTATGCCATAACATTTTTTGACTTAGGTTTATTTTTTAAACACTAAACCATCTTTAAAAGCATTTCCAACCTTTTCTTTAACCAAAAGATAGGCATTATTTACTGGATCAAAAGAAATTGGTTCAAGTTTATCTACATCTATTTTATTGTTGGTTAATATCGCTTCATCAACTGAAATATCGATAATCTCACCTACTAAAATCTCGCTCGTAGTGTCATAACTAACAAGCTTACAAATTAAAGTGAGTGGAAATTCTTCGACTATAGGTGCATTTACGAGTTCAGATTTAGTGGCGTGAAGTCCACAAGCTTTTAATTTGTCTTTAATATCATTACCGCTAGCGATTCCTAAATAATCGCATTCTTTAACATACTTTTTAGTAGCAGGGGAAATAGTAAACGCCTTAGTTTCAAGAATATTTTTTGTTGTTTTATGCGATGCGCTAATAGCGATTGTAATTTTATTTGTATCGCTTATCCCGCCCCAAGCAGCATTCATACAATCTGGACTACCATCTTTATCAAAAGTAGCAATCATTAAAACAGGTTGAGGGTATAAAAAAGTATGTACACCAATATTTTTTCTCATAATTTTACCTCCATTAAAGTTTTATATTGGGAAATTTAGAGTGAAATTCATCTCTACTTATTAAATTTTTTGAATTCTTTTCAATTAAAGAAAGTAATTTATTTTCTTTATCTAACATAAGATAAACGGCTTTACCTTCTTTAGTATAAAAAAGTAGGGTTGAATGTTTTTTAGTATAAAGTTCATCGATGTAAAGAATGTTTGAATAATGATATTTACTTTCTTTTGTCCACTTATGATGTATGATTCCATCGTTAGAAACTAGATAGTAATTTTGGGTTAAAAAAATGTAGAGCAAGACAAGTGAAACTACCAGCCAAATAACAAGACAAATTATGTCTCTTGTAATATTTGTCATGAGCATTTCTTCGCCTTGATATGCCCAGCCAAAACGAGACGAAAATAGACCATATATAACAAGGAGTAAAACTAGCGAAAAAATTAAAAAAACTTTCAGAACTTTACTTTTTTTTGGAAACAATTTTTGAGAATTCATAGCAAAATTAAAATATTTTTAGTATGAATATTATATCAAGTAATGATATAATTTAATAGATTTTAAAAATGAACTTATTTGATATTATTCCACAAAACTATTTTGGGCTATTTGGGGGGAAGAATAGATATATCTATATTGAGTCTCTTCTCATCCTTTTTTCTATGATGGAAAACGACGAAAACATCATTTTGAAAAACGATTTTATTAAGACCTTAAAAGAGAAAGCAGAAGACCTTGATAAGTTCACTTATGAAGATGAAGAGTATGAACCTGAAGACAACAATGATACTCTTTTAATGAACACTGTTTCTAGTAAAGCGAGTTTTATTTGCCGTCGATTAGAAGAAACTGGCTGGATTGATGTTGCAATGAATCCGGATACATTTGAAGAAACTATTGTTTTACCTCAATATTCGATTATTCTTTTAAAAGCTTTTAAGGATATTATTTCAGATGAAGAATCTCCATATCTTTCTTTAGTTCACTCGACCTATAGTGAGTTAAAGTTAGAAGATGAAGAGCAAGATGAATTAATGTATGCAACCCTTTTAAGAGCTTATGAAAATACAAAAAAACTTAAAGTTGAGTTGCTTACTTTAACTAACTCAATTAGAATTTTCCAAAATAAACTTTCGAAATTATTCGATACAAATCGTGTTTTACATGATTATTTTGACGTTTATAAACGTAAAATCAGCGATAGATATTATCACCCTTTAAAAACTTTTGATAGTGTCGCTAGATTTAAAAGACCAATCATTAAGATTCTTGATAAATGGTTAAATGATAAAGAAATTCGTACAAAATTAATTGTTCAAGCTTCATTATCAGCTGCCATAAATGATAAAGGCGAAGTTGAAAAAGACGTTATCGAAAAAATTAACTACATTACCGATTCTTACGAAAAACTTAACACTTTAATCAGCTCAATCGATAAAGAAAACAACTCTTACACAAGAAGTAGTACCAATAAAATTTTATATCTTAACAATAACGATAGAACCATTAAGGGACATCTTGAAAATATTTTAAAAACTTATGCTCAAAATATTAACGATATGCGAACTCTTTCAAAAATTCTTTCCAAGATGCAAGATGCAACCTATTTTTATGAGCAAGGCTACATCGACCCTAATTCTTTAACTTTACCAATTTTAAGAAGATTTAAATTTGAAGGAACACCAATGGAACTTGTCACTTTTGATGAAGCCACTGGTTTTATGATGGATTCTTTCTTAGAAGAAACCAAAGCGATATTTACTGATGAAAAAGTTTATGGCTTTATGGAACAAGCTTTTGGCGACAAAGATAGAATTCACATTAGCGAAATACCTTTAGTTAATTTCGATGCTTTTATTTGCTTGATTTTAGCCGTTATTAAAAAAGATGATGAAAATTGCTTCTATTATGTTGAAGAAATTGACAAGGGTAAAGTTCATACCGATGGCTATGTTGTTCCTAATTTCGAATTTATAAGGAAGGATTAAAACTATGTTTAATGAAGATTTTGTTAAGATGCCACCAAGCGAACAAAATGAGTTTGCTTCTGTAGTTAATACTCTTTTATTAAGAGGTTTTGTCGTTAGAGATATTTTTGATCCTAGAGAAAAACTCATGAGAACTAACGAAACTTATCGTTATATTGAGCGTCATTTCGACTTAATTGCTGATTATTTAAAATTTAGTGGTTGGAATCTTGAACGCGATGCTATTTTAGGCGTTGTTGCTTTATCTAATTTTTATACTGAAAATCGAATTCGACTTGATAGAGAAACTTCGCTTGTTTTATTTGCTCTTCGTTTGATTTATGAACATGAAAAAAATGAATCTAACTCAGCAAATCAAGCAATTTATATTACAACCCCTGGTTTAATTAAAACGATGAGCGATGATGGAGTGGTTATGCCAGGCAGACGCTTAAATGGTCGTAGCATAGCTAAATCATTACGTTTTTTAAATAATCACAGCATTATATCCAAAGTTAGTGGAAGCTTTGATGAAGGAAATGTTTCTTTTTATATCCTCCCAAGCATTGTTTATGCACTTGATAATGACAAAATTGTCGCAATGAGTAACGCACTTGATGAATTAAAGAAACAAAACGAAGCAAAAGGAGGCTTATTAGATGAAAATCTTAACTAGAATTAAAATCATAAATTGGCATTATTTCTGGGATGAGCTTATCGAAATTAAGCCTATCGTTTTTTTAACTGGTGTTAATGGTAGTGGTAAGTCAACCTTAATCGACGCTATTCAAGTTGTTTTACTTGGTGATACAAGTGGTAGATATTTTAACAAAGCTGCAATGGATAAGAGCTCAAGAACCTTAAAAGGTTATCTTAGAGGTGAGCTTGGCGATACAATCGATGGTGGATTTAAATATTTAAGAAATGGACGTTTCACTTCTTATATTGCTCTTGAATTTTTAGATGATGTTAAAAATCAACCATTTACGATGGGTATTGTTTTTGATTCATTTGAAGATGGTAGTGAAGAACATCATTTCTTCTGTTTAGAAGCAGCTATTCCTATTAATAACTTTGTAAAAGACCGCATTCCAATGGATTATAAGACGCTTTTACAATTCTTTAACGAAAACTATTATCAACAATTCACATTCTTTGATAGCAATAGACAATATCAAGACTTCTTAAAGAGAAAATTTGGTGGTTTAAAAGATAAATATTTCTCTCTTTTAAAGAAAGCAACCTCATTTACTCCAATTACTGATATCACAACTTTTATTACTGAATATGTTTGTGATCCTCAAGCTAACATTGAACTTGATGCTCTTCAAGATAATATTTTGCAATATAAAAAGCTTGAAGTTGAAGCAGCTAATATTGAAAAAAGAGTCCATAGACTCGAAGAAATTTCAAATAACTACGCGATCTATAAAAAGCAAAAAGAAAATTTCATTATCTCTCAATATATTATTGAAAAGTGCCAACTTGAACAAAGCTACGCTAAGCTTAGAAGCTTAAATAATCTTGTTGAGAAAAACGAAAGAAGAATTGCCGAAATCGAAGAAGAACTCAAAGATTTCGCTGATAATCTTGCTGAACTCGAATCAAGAAAAACAAAACTTATTTCTGATAGAGCAAGTAATGACACCGTTAGAATTGCTCAAAATTTAAAAGATGAAAAAAGAGATTGCGAAGCTAAAATTGCAACAATTAATGAAAATATTCAAATTGTTACATCTTCACTTTCTAAATATATCAATAACTTCCAAAATGCATCTAAATCAATTTGCGATAACTTAAGTCGCTTTGAACTTGATGGTATTGGCGAAGATCAAAAAGATGAAATTGAAGAACTTGAAGATTCCAGCAAAAAAGTTTTAAATGCTTGCTCAAGTTTTAAAGAAAATTTCTTAAGCGATTTAACAAAACTCACAAAATCAGATTTATCTGATTTTAGAGATGTAGTCTTAATTTTTAAGAATAATGTTTCAAATTTAGCTTCTTCACTTGCTAAAACTATTAGAAATCTTGAAAGCAATATTCGCGACATTAAAGAGCAAGAAAGCAATATTAAACAAGGCACTAAAACCTATGATTCTCGTTTAACGATGATTAAAAACGCCCTAGAAGAGAAGCTTGAAGCTCGTTTTGGTAAGCACATCGATGTTTCAATATTTGCCGATTTAATCGATATCAATGATCTTAGATGGTCTAATGCTATCGAAGGTCTTTTATATAACCAAAAATTCAATCTTTTCGTTGCTCCAAAATATTATGATGATGCATATAAGATTTTAAGAGAACTTTTAAGTCAATATGCTTTCTATGG
>CALVMF010000005.1 GCA_944342125.1 uncultured Bacilli bacterium
TGAGGTGCGATTTTTTCTTTTTCAGCATTAATCTCTTCTTCTTTTAGGAGTTTTTTATGATATTCCTCTCTTTGTCTTGCAAAAAATTTATTTCTTTCACGTTTAACTTTTTTATCTTTAAGATATTTTTCGATTTTACTAATTAATTCGCTCATTGTTTTTACTTCCTTTCAAGAAGAGATGATTCTCTTTCTATTAATCTTGGTAATGTTATATATGTCCTAATTTCTATATTTGGTTCATTGATTTTATCAATTAAGAACCTTGCTGCTGTCATACCTAGTTGATACATATTTATGCTAACTGAGGTTAGTGGCGGCTTAGTATACGTCGCAAATGGATAATCATCAAAAGTAATCACCGCAATATCTTTTGGAACTTTAACATTAAGATCATTTAAGGCTCTTAATACACCAACAGCAATATGATTATTTGCGCAAATTATCGAGTTAAATTTTTTAATATCTTCGGTTTTTGCGAGTTTTATTAGCGATTTATAACCATCTTGGATCGTTGCATGAGTGTTAACAAACTTATAGTTTTTAACATCTAAGAACTTTTTATCAAAATAATCTAAAACGCCTTTTCTTCTTAAAATATTCGTATTATCTTCTTCCTCTCCACCAAGATAAATAAAATTTTCATGTTTTATTTTATGAAGATATTCAGCCGCCATCTTTCCACAAAGATAGTTATTATTATCGACCCAACTTAAATCAGTCTTTTTATTCGACATACCAATCACTAGATGCGGAACATTGTTTTGCAATATGTATTTTTCAAGTTCACTCGTTAAACTCGAAGCATGAATTATAAAACCAGAAATCGTTTTATTTTCAAAAAGTAGCTTAATCATCTTGATATTGTTATTAACTTGTAGAAGGAGCATTAAATACCCATGAGCTTCTAAAACTTTTTGAATGCCCGACATAATTTCAAACTTATGTGGGTTTTTAAAAGCTCCATCTGGTTCAAAAGAAGTTACGTAAGCGATGATATTTCCCTTTCCTTTAGCTAGATTTCTTGCTTTGTTATTAGGAACAAAATTAAATTTTTTAATTGCTTCTAAAACCCTGTTTCTAGTTTCTTCTTTAACTTCAAAAGGCGAATTTAAAACTCGACTTACCGTAGCAGTTGAAACTTTGCAATATTTAGCTATGTCCCTGATAGTTTTTTCCATGTCTATCCTTTTATAATTATATAACCAAAATTAGTTAGAAGCTTTTTAGTAAAATCATAACCATTGCTTGATATTATATCTTCTTTTTTAATATCTATTTTCTTGCCTCTAGAACCAGCAACATAAATTGACAATTTTTCTGAATCAACTTCTCTAGTTATTTTTAATAAACCATTATCTAAACTAAAACTAATTTCACCCTTTGTTAAGCATTGATATTGACTTCTAATTCCATTGATTTCTTTAAAAAACCTTGCAAATCTTGGCTTTTTCTTAAAATTAATTGGATTTCGATATTCGGATTCTTTTAAGCCTTTAATAGGAAATTCTTCCCCATAAAGTACACTGATTGCTCCTGGTAAAAAGTACAATAAAGCATATGCACTTTTATATTTTTTACTACTTTCATCAAGTAAAGAATAAAGGCGTGGTGTGTCATGAGTGGTCAAAATGTTTAACAAAGAATAATAGTATTGCTCTTTGTTTCTAAAACGCAACCTAGTTAATTGATCTTTAAATTCGCTAGCATCAATTTTATTTTCAAAAAATAGTAAGACAGCTTTCCTTAATTCATAGTTCATTGCACTATCAAACATTAAACTATTTAACCAATGTTCTGGATTTTCCCAAATTTCACCAATTAAAGCAATATCTTTATTTTCTTTTTTAATAGCTCGATTCAAAGCAATCCAAAAATAATCGTTGACTTCATCACTTGTATCTAATCTAAATCCATCAACATTAAATTCTTTAATTAAATATAAACAAAGTTTAATGAAATAGTTAATAACTTCTTCGTTATCTGTATTTAACTTCGGCATATTTCTTTCATAGCCAAAGCAAGCATATGGAGGAATTTCATCCCAACTTTTAGGTCTATAAATAGGAAATTTTAAATCGTAGAACCAAGATACATATTTTGAGTTTTCCTGATTTTTAATCACATCGTCAAAGGCAAAAAAGTACCATCCAGAATGATTTAAAACTAAGTCGATAACAACTTTCATTCCTTTTTTATGCGCGGAGTTTACAAGGTCTTTAAACTCGCTATCTTTTCCAAATAAAGGATCAACCTTAAAATAATCTATAACATCATATTTATGATATTCACCTGCCATAAAAAGCGGATTAAGGTAAATTCCATTAAATCCTAATTCATTTATGTAGTCTAAACGCTTTTTGATCTCTTTAATTGTTCCGCCGTTTTTATTTTGAATCACTACTCCATCAATTAATTCTTTTTTGTTTTTTTGAGCTGAATAAGAAGCAAAACTATCAGGGAAAATGTTATAAAAACGTTCGTTTTCTAACCATTTTGGAGGATTTCCGATATCTTCTCTTCTAATATAAGGGAATTTATAGAGGTCGTTTCGATTTTTGCTCACTTCTTTATAAAACGAATCGGCATAATATAGATGCTTTTCATCCTTATAATCGATTAGCTCAAAATAATATACAACTCTAGCAAATGAATTAATTATTCTAGCTTCATAATAATCAAAATTATGGTCTTCGCCCTTTTTAATCATTTTAATGAAGAAAAATTCTACATTTTCTTTTCGACAGGCAGTGTCTCCATAAGCTAAAACCACTTCTTTTACGCTATTTTTACCAGTTCTTAATCTAATAACAAGTTCGTTTTCTTTTGTTGCAAAAGCATACTCTGACAAAGGGATATGTAAAATTCCATTTCTATTAAAGATCATTTTTTAACTCCCCCTGCACTTAAACCACTCACCATATGTTTTTGAACTAGTAAGAAAATAATTAGTATTGGTAAAGAAGTAATTAAACTTGCTGCTGCAAATAAAGGCCAACTTCCACTAGTTTCATTTGCTTGTAAGCCATATAAGCCAGCCGCTAAAGTATAATTATCGCTTCCAGTCATAAAGGTAACGCTATAAATATATTCATTCCAAACATAAATCAAGACCATAACAGCAGTAACCATAATAGCTGGTTTTGCTAAAGGCATGACAATTGAAGTAATAATTTTACGATTACTAGCTCCATCTATCATCGCTGCTTCTTCAATCTCATAAGGAACGGTATCAAAGTAACCCTTTAAATTCCAAAGGCCAAAAATTGCCATTGTTCCAGTATAAATTAGTATTAAGCCAATCTTTGAATTAACTAAACCCATGTTTCTCATTAACGCCCAAATAGCAAAAAGCGATAAGGTTGTTGGGAAAGCATTTAAGATAATAAGAATTTTTAATAATGTCTTTCTTCCTTTAAAGCGCATTCTTGAAAAAGCATAAGCTGCAGGAATTGAAACCGAAAGAGCTAAAACAACAGTCGAAACCGCTAAAAGTAAGCTGTTACCAAACCATAAAAGCATATCGTTTTCAGTAAAAAGACGAACATAATTATCAAAAGTAAACTCTTCTGGGAAGAAACTAAAGTTACTGCTTATCAAAGAATTATTTGCATTAAAAGAGACACTTAAAGCATAAAAAATTGGAATTAATGTTACAATACAAAGAGCGATAAAAAAGACTTGTAGACAAATTTTCTTCGCAAAACCCACTCTTTTTTTATGTTTTAAGGTTCTCTTTTTATTCTTCTCCATAACTATTTTTCCTTTTTACGTTTTGATTAGTTAATGCTGAAAAAATAACTAATAAGATAAAAATAATTATACTGACAGCACTTGAATAACCATAATTTGAAGTAATAAATGCATTTTCATATGCATAAGTAATAATTGTTGAAATATTTGCTCCTGTATTAACAGGTTGCTTTGTTAAAAGATAGATGATGTCAAATTGTTTAAAGGTCGTAAAAGTTGTAATAAGAACAGCAGGTCCAATAATTGGTTTAATTAATGGAATTGTAATCGAAATATTTTTTCTAAGTCTGCCACATCCTTCAATTTCGGCTGATTCATAAAAAGATCTATCGATTGCTTGAAGCGCTCCATCAATAATCATGATCATATAAGGAAGCGCTAGCCAAAGGTTAACGACCGTGCAACAAATAAAAGCACTAACTGAATTAGAAAGTAAATCATCAATTACGATGCCTAAATCATTGAACCATTTAGTGATTAAACCAAATTGATAATTAAACATACCAGTCTTCCAAAGCAAAATTGAAACATAACCTGGTATTGCCCATGGAATCATTAAAAGCGTCTTATAAAATTTCCCAAATTTTAAGAACTTTGAGTTTAAAAGCAAAGCGATACAATAAGCTATCACAAGTTGAATAACCATGTTAACTAAAGTCCATAAAATGGTTATTCCTAAAGACGTCAAAAAACCACTATCAAAAGAAAATAGTGCAGTTAAATAATTTTGAAAGCCAATAAAAGTAAAATCATACCAATGATACAAATTCATATTTGTAAAACTGATATATAGTGTATAAATTATTGGAAAAACAACGATAAGAAATATCAAAAGAAGCGAAAGGCCACTATATAAATATGGCCTCGCATTCTTCTTTAGTTTTCTTCTAGCTAACTCGCTCATAACTTATCTCATATTAGCGATTAAGGTTTCAGCTTCTTTTTGCGCTTCGTTACAGGCCGATTCAACATCAGCATCATTCATGTTAATTTCAGTAAGTAAATTTCCTAAAACTGTCCACATAACATCCATTTCTGGCATTGAAGGCATAACTGTTGCGCTCTCTGCCGACATTTTAATTGCGTTAACTAATTCATTATTTTTGATTTCATCTAACTCATAAGATTCGTTATTAGCTGGAGCACATCCTGAAAGTAAGGCTAAATCTGCACCAACTTGAGGATCAATTAAAGCTTCTAAAAAGTCTGATATCAACTCTTTTCTAGAAGGATCTTCGACTGCAACCTTTAAAACTTGAATTCCTTGAACTCCACAAAATGGAGAAACTCTCTTATTTGTTTCTGGAATTAAAGGCATCTCAGCAAATCCTAAATCGATATTATTTTCTTTAGCGCTTGTAACTAACCAAGGACCAGCAAATATCGAATCAGCGCTTTTTTCGGTAAAAAGCGTATTAACAGTTGCATAATCTTGGGTTCCTTTAGGCATATATTCAATGAATTTTTTATGATATTTTAAAGCTTCAATTGTTTTTGGATCGTTTAACCCTGGGGTTCCATTATCATGTAAAATCACTCCACCAAATCCATTAATCCATCCTGCACTATAATAGGCAGTTGAATGTTGCTCAACAAAACCATATCTTCTACCAGAATAATTTTCTTGCATGTATGTGTATAATTCTTCGGTAGTTTCTGGTACTTCATCTTCCTTCATCTTTTCTTTGTTATACATAAATAACAAAGTTTCATAATATAAAGGAACGCCTAATAAGCGGTCGTTATAAGAAAGGGAAGATATTGTTAAATCGTTATAATTATCAAGTAACGATAAATCAATAATATTTTCCATTGGCTCTAAAATGCCAATTGTATCGAATAGACCTATCTTGTCATGCGCAAATATATACATATCTGGCGCACTGCTAGGATCATTTCCTACAAGTTTGAGCGTTTCCGTTAGATTTTCTTTTCGAATAAATTCAAATTCGACATCTGGGAGTTTAGAAGAAATAGCATCTGATAAAACATCAATAACGCCTTCTTCTTTATCGTGCCAAATAACAAGTGGACCATCTTTTTTTCTATTTCCACAACTTGTACCTAATAACGATACTAAACAAGCCCCTACCAATGATATTACTTTAATGCTATTCTTCATAATTTTCTCCGCAAAAGTTAACTATTTTTTACTTTTTTTAATGAAATGATAAGCTAACCAGCCACCAACTCCAACAAGAGCAACTGCTCCAATTACAATTAAAGCGATGCCCCATCCTGGTAAACCTTGACCATCTTCTGCCTTATCATCAGTTTCAGTATCTGTGCTTGGTTTATCTTCATCAGGATCACTAACATCTGGGTCTTCATCGTCTGGAGTAACAGGCGTTTCAGTGCTTGAAGGTTCTTCATAATATACTTCAGCATTATATTTGCCATCAGTATTTTTATCAGTTAAAACGATCCAAGCTTCTTTAGCTTCAACGCCTTCAATATCGACAGTTTGTAAACCTGTAGCTTGATTTTGGTTGATAATAATTGTGTCGCAGAAATTTGCAATACTTTCATAAGTCCACCACTCACCATCTTCATCAAGAGTCATTTCTTCACCTGGCCAATTTGCAAATTGTGGTGTACCACCAACACGCTTAAAAGCCCAAATACCAACTTCTGTCCAATCTTCTGGTACTTTAGCATGTATTGGTCTACTTTCATCTTCAGGAGCAGGTTTTTCATAAACTATGCTTGCTTTATATTTCCCATTGGCATCTTTTTCGTCAATAACTTGAACAAAGAAAGGATTGCCTTCAATTGTTACGACTTGTGACTCTTTTAAGCTATCCTCTTCGCCATTAGAAATAGAAACTTTATCGTATTTACCTTCGATTAAAGTAAAGTGCCATAACATATCACTTTGAAGTTCCATCGTAACAGTTTTTGTAGCTTCAGGATCGCTACTTGAAGTAAATGTTGCAACTGCATCATCCCAATCGTTTGGTATCGAAGCAAAAGCTAATCTTTCTTTTAAATCTACTGGTAATTCACCACTTGTTTTCTTTTCAGTCGTAGGCTCAGCCATGTGATAGGTAGTCTTTGGATTGCCATCGGCATCAGTACCTTCTTTAGATGTAATTCCGTCTATCCAAATATTTTTACCTATCATTTCAGTTGGAATAGGATCACCATCTGTTTGAATTATTTTTCCAGCTTCATCTGTATAATTGAAAATGAGCCTATCAACATAACTAGGAACATAGGCATAATACCAACCATCATTACTAGTATCTTCTTTCATTGGTAATCCTGGCCAACCATAATCGCTATATGGATTTTTCCCACCTTCTTTCCAAGGCCAAATGTTTGGCGTTGACCATGTTTCTGGAGCACGGAAATATACTAAGAAATTTGATTCAGCTGTAACTTCTTCTGCTCTTAAAACAGTTTTTTCTTTAACTACTCTATCATTATTTTCATCACTATTATAAATATGTGATGTGCTAACTAAAGCAACTAAAGCTAGAGGAGCTATTAAAAGTAATTTTTTCATTTTGTTTTCTCCCTTTATTTGCTTTCAGTTTAAGTAAATAAAAATAGAAACTCTATAAATTAAAATGTAACCGCTTACATTCAATATTTTACGATAACTATCGTATTTTTTTCAACGCGTAAAATTAAAAAATAGATTTAATTTACATTAATTTTCGAGATTTTTAATCAACAATATAAAAAGGAACCCGAATTGAGTTCCTTTAATAGATAATCAAATTTATTAAATATTCGACTATTTAATGATTTCGCTAACTGTACCAGCACCAACAGTTCTTCCGCCTTCACGGATTGAGAATTTGGTACCTTTTTCAATTGCGACTGGGTGAATAAGTTCAACTGTGAAGCTTGTGTTATCACCTGGCATGACCATTTCTGTTCCAGCTGGAAGAGTAATTGTTCCAGTAATATCGGTTGTGTGGAAGTAGAATTGTGGTCTGTAGTTGCTTAAGAAAGCTGTATGTCTACCACCTTCTTCTTTGGTGAGAATGTAGCATTGGCAGGTGAATTTGCTATGTGGAGTGATAGATCCTGGTTTAGCAAGAACTTGTCCTCTAACAACTTCATCTCTGTTGACACCTCTTAAGAGAATACCAGCATTGTCGCCAGCTTCTGCGTAATCAAGGGTCTTTCTGAACATTTCGATACCAGTAACGACTGATGATTTTGTAGGTTTGATACCAACGATTTCAACAGGATCGTTTAATTTAACTGTACCTCTTTCAACTCTACCAGTGACGACAGTTCCTCTACCTGTGATAGTTAAAACGTCTTCGATTGGCATTAAGAATGGTTTATCAGTATCTCTGACTGGATCTGGGATGTAGCTATCAACGGCATCCATTAATTGGAGAATAGCTTTTTGAGCTTCTGGATCACCATCGAGAGCTTTTCTAGCACTACCTCTAATGATAGGTGTTTCATCACCTGGGAAGCCATATTTTGAAAGTAAGTCTCTGACATCCATTTCGACAAGGTCGATAAGTTCTGGATCTTCGACTAAGTCACATTTATTTAAGAAAACAACGATGTAAGGAACACCAACTTGTCTAGCAAGAAGGATGTGTTCTCTTGTTTGTGGCATAACACCATCGGTAGCTGCAACAACAAGGATAGCGCCATCCATTTGAGCAGCACCAGTGATCATGTTCTTAACATAGTCAGCGTGCCCAGGGCAATCGACGTGTGCATAGTGTCTTTTTGCTGTTTGATATTCAACGTGAGCTGTATTAATTGTAATACCTCTTGCCTTTTCTTCTGGTGCAGCATCAATTTGATCGTAATCCATTGATTTTGCAAAACCTTGTTTAGCAAGAACGTGTGTGATAGCAGCGGTTAATGTAGTTTTACCATGGTCAACGTGTCCAATGGTACCAATGTTCATATGGACCTTACTTCTATCAAATTTCTCTTTTGCCATAAGTAATTTTTTCCTCCTAGAATAAATAGCTTTCGCAATGTAAATATTTTACTTAAATTAAATACGATTAGCAATGACTTATCGTAATAATTTCGGCCTAATTAGTTGTTGACTCCACTCTTTTTAATGATCTCATCTTGAATGAATTTTGGACATTCGCCGAAGTGATCAAATTCCATAGAGTAGCTTCCTCTACCTTGAGTGAAGGAACGTAAATCTGTGACGTAACCGAACATTTCAGCAAGTGGAACTTCAGCTTCGATAATCTTAGCGTTACCTCTTTGTGATTCACCAGTCATTTGACCTCTTCTACGGCTAATATCACCGATGACATCACCATAATATTGTTCAGGTACTGTAACTTCAACCTTCATAATTGGTTCTAAGATTACAGGATCACATTTTTTAGCAGCTTCTTTAAGTGCCATACTAGCAGCAATCTTATAAGCAGCTTCACTACTATCAACATCATGGTAAGAACCATCATGAAGTGTAGCTTTTATATCAATTGCAGGATAGCCAGCAACAAGTCCCTTTTGCATAGCATCGACTAAACCATCTTGAGTTGGTTTGATGTATTCTTTTGGAACTGTACCGCCAACAATTGCGTTAACGAATTCAAATCCTTTGCCTGGATTAGGTTCAAATTTAATAACGACGTGACCATATTGTCCTCTACCACCAGATTGTCTGATGTATTTACCTTCACAATCGCCGACTTTCTTAATAGTTTCACGGTATCCGACTTGTGGTTTACCAACGTTAACTTGAACATTGAATTCTCTTCTTAATCTATCGACGATAATGTCGAGATGAAGTTCGCCAACACCAGCGATAATGGTTTGACCAGTTTCTTCGTTAGTATGGACTTTAAATGTTGGGTCTTCTTCAGCAAGTTTAGCAAGAGCAATACCCATTTTTTCTTGGTCAGCTTTTGTTTTTGGCTCAACTGCTTCTTCGATAACTGGTTCTGGGAATTCCATCTTTTCGAGTACGACATCAAGGTTTTCATCACAAAGTGTTTCACCAGTTGTAGTATTCTTTAAGCCAATAATTGCACCGATTTCACCAGCGTGAAGTGCTTCGACTTCTTGACGGTGATTTGAATGCATCAAAACAAGTCTACCAATTCTTTCTTTGACACCTTTGTTGCTATTTAAAACATAGCTTCCTGATTTTAAGATACCAGAATAGACTCTAACGTAAGCAAGTCTGCCAACGAATGGATCGGTAGCAATCTTAAATGCTAAACCAACCATTGGTTTACTATCATCAGGAATGCATTCGTATATAGTACCATCAGGTTTTGTACCTTTTGCAGGTTTAATATCAAGTGGTGATGGTAAGTAGTCAATAACGCCATCGAGGAGTAATTGAACACCTTTGTTTTTATATGCACTACCACAGAAAACTGGGTGGAATTCTCCAGCAATGGTAGCTTTTCTAATAACGGCTTTAATTTCTTCAACGCTTGGTTCTTGACCATCAAGAACTTTCATACAGAAATCATCATCAAAACCAGCTAAATCTTCGATGAGTTGTTGTCTTAATTCTTGGCAACGTGCCATATATTCTTCTGGAACTGGAACTTTTGTTGGATTTTTAGCGTCTGTAAAATCCCAACCTTCCATCTTAATGATGTCGATAACGCCTTTTAATTCATTTGATAAACCAATTGGATATTGAACTGGGCGAGCATTTGCGCCAAGTTTTTCATGAATTGATTTCCAAGACATTTCAAAATCAGCACCAATTGCGTCAAGTTTGTTAACGAAAACGATTCTTGGAACGCCATATTTTGTTCCTTGTCTCCAGACGGTTTCAGTTTGTGGTTCAACACCATTTTTTCCATCAAGAACAGTGATAGCACCATCAAGAACTCTTAATGAACGTTCGACTTCAACTGTAAAGTCGACGTGCCCAGGAGTGTCGATGATGTTAAATCTATTTTCTTTCCAGAAGCAGGTTGTAGCAGCTGAGGTAATTGTAATGCCTCTTTCTTGCTCTTGAACCATCCAGTCCATAGTGGCTGCGCCTTCATGGACTTCACCAATTTTATGAATCTTATTAGTAAAGAATAAGATACGTTCAGTTGTTGTAGTTTTACCAGCATCAATGTGAGCCATGATACCGATATTTCTGGTATGCGCTAAATCATACTCTCTAGCCATAAATCTCTCCTAATAAAATGATGATTACCACTTATAGTGAGCGTAAGCCTTATTAGCTTCAGCCATTTTGTGGGTATCTTCTCTCTTCTTAACGCTGTTACCTGTTCCATTAGCTGCATCGATAATTTCGTTGCAGAGTTTGTCTTCCATGGATTTTTCTTTTCTTAAACGAGCATAGTTAACTAACCATCTTAAACCGAGAGTAACTTTTCTTTCTGTACTTACTTCAGTTGGAACTTGATAGTTAGCAGCACCAATTCTTTTAGCCTTAAGTTCAACTTCTGGCATAATGTGATCTAATGCTGTTGCAAAAACATCCATTGCATTCTTTTGGGTCTTTGCTTCAATCTTTTTAAAAGCAGTATATAAAATTGTTTGAGCAGTTCCTTTTTTACCATCAATCATAATCTTATTAATTAATCTGGTGACTAATTTTGAATTATAGATTGGATCTGGTAAAACATCTCTTTTTCCTACGCTACCTTTTCTTGGCATAACTATTCTCCTTTATTACTCTTTTCCTTTTGGTTTCTTAGTACCATATAAGGATCTTCCTTGTCTACGGGCTTCAATGCCTGCGCAATCTAAACAACCTCTAATAATATGGTATCTAACACCTGGGAGGTCTTTGACTCTACCGCCTCTAATCATGACAGTTGAGTGCTCTTGTAAGTTGTGTCCTTCTCCACCGATATAAGCTGTAACTTCATATCCGTTGGAGAGCTTAACTCTAGCGTATTTTCTTAAAGCTGAGTTTGGTTTTTTAGGGGTCATTGTACCAACACGGGTGCAAACGCCTCTTTTTTGTGCACTATTTTGACTTCTTTCTTTTTTATTTAAAGAGTCAAATCTTTTTAAAAGTGCAGGTGCTTTTGATTTGAAGGTAGGTGATTTTCTACCTTGTCTAACTAATTGATTAATAGTTGGCATCTTTCTTTCTCCTTGAATTCATACACACAATACCTGGTGTATCATACTATCTACTAAAAAATAAGAACTTTTCAGTCGCTCAATTAATATAGACATTTGTTCAACTCTTTGCAAGGAAAATTTTTTGAGAAATTTTTGACCATTATAAATAACGTTACTTTTTAATATCAAGAAAAAAACTTCTTAATTATGAATTATCATCATCACAATCTATATAATCTAAAACTTTTTGTATCTCACTTATCGAGTAAAGTGTTCCGCCACTTTCAGAATAATGACCACCACCATTAAATCTACAAGCCACTTTTTGAACGTTTTTACTACCATCGCTTCGATATTCACATCTTATCGATTTACCATCTTCATTTTCGATAAAAAAACACCAATAATGGTAACCATTTAAATTAGCTAGGAGTTTTATTTCATGACTAATATCATTTTGTTTTAAGCCAAGTTTTAAATACTCTTCTTTTGGAACGATTAAATAACATGCTTTTTTAGAGAATTTATAATTAGTATAAACAAAAACTCTAAATTTAATCATCGCTTCATTTACTTTATCTATTTCTCTATAAATCTTTTTAGTGTCGATATTAAAACTTACTAATTCTTCAGCCATTTTAAAGGTTTCGATATTGGAGTTATTCAAAAAACGATTTGTATCAGTTATAAGACCAATATAAAGGTAATAAGCAATTTCATCGTTTATTTTTAAATTAAGGTCTTTGATGAAGTTATAAATTACGAAAGTACAACTAGCCGAATCGACAATTTTGTAATATAAAGGGTAATTTTTAAGTGCATCGTTAGTTATATGATGATCAATAAATGCCAATTCCTTTGCATCTTCATAAGAAGAATCTTCAATTCTTTTAACATCATTTAAATCAACACAAATTCCTAAATATTCTTTTCTCTTTGCTAAGAATAAATCATCACTTTGATTTACAAGATTAGTTAAATTAAATGGTATCGTTCCAGCAACATAAACTACTTTATTAGGAAAGTATTCTTTGATTAATGCTTTCATGGCTCTAGCAGAGCTTACGCAATCTCCATCTGGATTCACATGCCCATAAATTATTATATTGTCATATCTTTTAATTGCTTCCCAAATATTAAAAGCTTTTTTATACTCTTCCATAACCTTCTTCCTCGCCCTTAAAAAAAATTAGAATAAATAATTGGGTTTTGCAATAAAAAATTAAATTGTAAAGAGATTGTAATGATTTATTTACAATCATTTACTTTCTGATTATTGCTTTATGCCTATAATAAACTTGTTTTAAACAAGGAGAAAACTTTTCAAAATGAAAAACAAAAAATTATTTGGTGGATTGTTAATGTGCGCAACTGCACTCGTTAGTATGGCAGGTTGTGGAGAAAGCAAAGAAGTAATTAAACTTCAACTCACCGCTTCTAAACCTGGCGAGGTCTTAAATCAAAACGCAAAAGCATTAGAGCCATATCTTGAAGAAGAAATGCCTGACTTTGATTTCAAAATTTCAGTAGGAACAGATTTCAGCGCTGATGCTGTTGGCTTACAAGCAAGAACTATTGATGCCGCATTTATGACAGCATCAACTTTTGCAACTAGTGAAATTGCTCAACAAGGAAAAATCGATATGATTTTACGTTCAACTCGTGCTGGATTTAAAGTCATTGAAGATTTTGCTGATGATGAAGGTAGTCATAATAGCGAGAAAGCTAGAGATATGCAACGCCAAGCAATGAATGGCAAAAACCCTAAAACTGGCGAAGCTTATGACTATAAAGCTGAAGATGAAGGCATTGTTTCTTATTATTATGCTGAATGCATCATTAAAAAAGAAAATGTCGAAAAATGGGATACAAATGATGATGGCGAAGTCAGTCTTGCCGAACTTGCTGGAAAGAAAATTTGTATGCAAGCAGCAACTTCCCCAGCTGGATATTCATATCCTAGATATGCTTTTAGTCAAGAAACTAATAATGGTACTTGGGCTAATGGAATGACCATGGTAACTGGAAAAGCCGATGCTAGCAAAGGTGAATATCAATATGTCCAAGGAAAGGGCTATTCAAGTGACTTTAATGATTTAATGAATGGAACAGTGGATGCCTTATGGGGCTATATGGATGTTAGAAAAGATGCATATAATGGTGGCGCTGGATGGGAAAGCTGGAAAAATGATGCTTCAGTCTTTACCGATACCTACACTGTTGCTTTAACTCAAGGCATCTTAAATGATGGTATTGCAGTTAGAAGCGATATGGATCAAGATATCAAAACCGCTTTAGCAAATGCTTTCAAAAAACTTGTCACAACTGGTGATAACACCGATGATGGAAGCGCAAACGATGTTGATAAAGATGGAAAACCTTCACCATCTTACATTATCAAATCACTCTATTCTCATACTGGTTACGAAGATGCTAAAAATAGTGACTATGCTGAAGAAATAGAATTCCAAAAATGGTCTAACGCAAACTTATAAAATAAATATGATTCAATTTGAAAACGTTTCAAAAGTCTACCCAGAAGGAACTAGAGCGCTTTCTAATATCAATTTAACTATAAAAGATGGTGAATTTATCTGCATTATAGGTTTATCTGGTGCAGGTAAATCCACCCTTTTGCGTACGGTTAATAAAATGCATGATATTTCTAGTGGTTCTCTTTTTGTTAATGGAACTGATGTTAGCCAATGTAAAGGGAAAAGTTTAAGAGAACTTAGAAGAGGCATTGGCATGATATTCCAATCTTTCAATCTAGTTTCGCGAATTAGTGTATATAAAAATGTTCTTTCTGGAAGAGCGGGCTTTCACTCTTTTTGGGGTGTATTATTTTCACATTATTCAAAAGAAGAAAAAATTTTAGCTTTAAAAAATCTTGAGCTCATGGGTATTTTAGATAAAGCATATCAAAGAGCTGATAAACTTAGTGGCGGACAGCAACAAAGAGTTGCCCTTGCTCGTGCTTTAACTCAAGATCCAAAAATAATCTTAGCAGACGAACCTACTGCTTCTTTAGATCCACTTACTTCTAAGCAAGTCATGGATGATTTTTTAAAGATAAATAAAACCTTTGGAATTACAATTATTGCTAATATGCATCATGTCGATTTGTCTAAAAAATATGCGACAAGAATACTTGGCATTAAAGATGGTCAAATCGCTTTTGATGGTAGGCCTGAAGAACTTACCGATGAAGCTTTAATGAAGATTTATGGTCGTAGTTTAACTGATAATGAGTTATTGGAGAAATAACATGATTAACTATAAAGACCCAAATTATGATCGTTTTGTTGCTCCTAAAAATGAGCGTATTTCTTCATACAAATCACGCAAAAGTGAGATTAAATTATTAAAACGAGAAAAAGTTAAAACTTTTAAAGAGAATAAAAGAAAACTCCTTAATATCAAAAAAGAAAAAATCGAAGAAGGTATGAGTTTTAAAGAAGCTCACTATTATATAGCTCCTTCTTTTTTGAATTTAAAAAATCGACATAAAAACAAATTAAAAGAGATAAAGCGATTAAACAAGGAAAATCGAATGATTATTTTCCCTTTTCGCCTTTTTTATAAACCAGTCATTTTTAATGATAATTATTTATTAAAACGCCAAGGAATGCCGATTCTAATCGGAACACTTCTTTTAATAATTTTTATAATATCTTTCTATTTTTGTGATCCAAATAACGTAGTTTTTAACTTTGATGAAATAGGTTCTATCTTTGGTCAACTTTTCGGTCCTCAAGGTGCAACAAGCTCATTTAAATCGTGGGGTGATTGGTGGGGATATATGGGTAATACTGCGATACCTTTAATTTGGGAAACATTTGTTATGATGTTTGTAGCGACAACAATTGGCGCCATTATCAGTATTCCGTTTATGATTCTCTGTGCATCAAACATTATTAAAAATCACGCTATAACAAATACAATGAAGGTCATTTTAAACATAATTAGAACTTTCCCTACAGTTGTTTTAGCTATTATAGGCGTTGCTTTTTTTGGAATCAGTCAACTTGCTGGTATATTCGCTATGATTATTTTTACGGCAGGAATAATGATTAAAATAATGTTCGAATTTATCGAAACCGTTAATATGAACCCATATGAGGCTTCTATTTCAACGGGCGCTAGTAAACCAAAAGCATTTTTAATTGCGATTGTCCCTCAAATAATCCCGCAATTTCTTTCAAACTTCTTATACACTTTTGAAATTAATATTCGCGCTAGTGTCGTTTTAGGATTAGTTGGTGCTGGAGGTATAGGTACTGAAATTTCTAATGCTGTTGGAATGTTTCAATACAATAAAATAGGGGCAATCTTAATTCCTTTATTCATTTTAGTATTTATACTTCAAGTAATTTCTAATGAAGTTAAGAAAAGGACTATGTAAATATGAATAACGAAGTTGCTAAATTAACTCCTGAAGCAAGATCACTATCCTTAAAAAGAAATAAAGAAGCTTTTTTACTGGCTAGAAAAAATCGCACTGAAAGACTTTTTGAATTAAAAACAGTTTATCAGCAAAAATCAAAAGAAATAAATTTAAGAAAAATTGAAATTAAAAACGATAATAATTTGACTAAAAATGAGAAAGAAGAAAAACTACAATATTTAAAAACGCAAAAGGTTTCTCTACTTTCCTATTACAAAAAACAAAAGAAAAGCATTATTTCTGAAACCAATTACGAAGCGTTTCATAGACACTATATCGATGCCGTTGACGCTTTCTTTTCCTGTCCACCAAAGCGGATTGTTAATCTTTTATTTTTTGGAATTTTTCTCGCAATTTTCATATATTTTTCTGTAATTACTGAAATTTTTAATCCTAGTCATGGTGGAATTGATAACTTTTTCCTATTTATAAAAGGCCTATTTGTCCCTGATTATGATTTATTTATTGGAACCAATAATTATGGATTTACACAAAGCGTAATTTATCTTTGCTTACAAACTTTTGGTATCGCTTTTATTGGAACTTTATTTTCTGCAATCTTATCAATACCATTTGGCTTTTTAGCTAGCAAAAAACTGTTTGGAAATTGGTCTTATATATCAATGACCATATTAATTATTATTAGAACCATTCCAGAAATTATTTTTTGTTATATCATGATTAGAGTTACAGGCTTTGGGCCAATAACTGGCGTAGTTGTTTTATCAATTCAATCAATTGGAATGATAGGCAAAATGTATAGCGATAATCTAGATTCAATCGACATGTCCTTCTTAGAAGCCCTAGATTCAGCAGGTGCATCAAGATTTTCTAAGGTTGTAATTGGAGTCTTCCCACAAGTATTTCCTAACTTTATTTCAACAATCCTTTATAGATTTGATCTTAATTTAAGAACAGCTTCAATTCTAGGTCTATGTGGAGCGGGTGATATGGGAAGATTAATATTAACCTATTCAAGAAATGCTAATTGGCCTCAACTCGGCTCTCTAATTTGGGGATTATTAATTCTAGTTCTCATAGTTGATTTTGCATCAACTTCAATAAGAAAGAAACTAGTCTAAATTTCATTTTTAAGTTACCGATTAGATTTATAATTCTTTCCCGCAACAATGTTGCGGGTTTTTAATAATAAGAAAGTAACATTTCAGTACCAAATGAGTCCCGAAAATCAGCTAAATACTTACTTATTATTCACTAATTTGAATAAAAACTCCGCAAATGCCCTCTTTTTATAAGAAAAAGTTATTAAACTAAAATACTATGCTATAACGTTTATGCTTGTTCTCCAAACGAATCTTCCCGTCCACTAAAATCTATTTCTATTGTCTTTTCAATACCTCTATTGGTGAATGTATATTCATAAATATAACGATTATCTATAACATCTTTTTTAATGTCATTTATATATAGCCTGGCGATATATTGATCATCAAAGTATCTGATTTTGTCTCCTACATTAATTTCATATGTAATATAAACAATTACTTCAATATAATCTCCCTTTTCATCTTGGAAATGACCGTTTATATGACACCATGATTCAGAATAATTAATTTCTTCTGGTGAGACCTCTTCTATCGTGAAGTAAGATTTATCCTCTATATTATAGTAATTAGCAATAAAATTTAACGATTCTAAATCTTTAGTATCTATAAGGAAATATGTTGTATTTCCTTCCCAACTATCTACATATTTGCATTCACTTAGAATTTGAATATCACAATTATAAGCAGTAATTCTTACATAATTCGATTCACCAAATTCACTAAGTTTATAGGCAACTGTCTCTTCTAAATTATCAGTAAAGCTATAAGTTGATCCTAAATTGGCATCTCTTAAAGCGTAAACTGAATATTTATATTCAAACTCTGGCCATTCATCAAATTTTAAAATAGTAGTATGCTCGCCTTCTTCTTCAAGATTTAAAGAATCTTTAATGTCTTTAAACTCAGTTTGAATATTAGCTAAATTATGGTTAATTTCCAAATTACTATCATCCCAAGTATTAACTAGTAATGTTTCGTCAACATCAAATATCATAGTTTCATTATCATCTGGTAAATCGCCAATAATAAATTGATTAATATTAGAATGATACACTAATCCAATAGGTTGGTAGTCGGAAACAACAATTTTAGCCTCAACATCTTCACCAGAATCTAATCTAACATTAATTAAATGGGTTCCTGGTTCTAACGAATTACCATTAGTAATAATTTCACCATAATAGTCGTTAGAAGCTCTTTCTATAAAAGATATTTCTTCACCACGCGAATTTCGATAATATTCTCTTTTTGCCTTGGTTAAAGAAGCATAATTAGTGCCATTTAATAAGCCAATTCCAGTTACATATGCTTCATCAACATAATACGTATAATCTAAATCACGATCAATCAGTTCATAAACTTCATACTCAAAAGACCATCTAACTCCATTTTCATCAGTATAATAATCAGTTTTAAATCCAGAGGTGCTATTATCTAATTTATTTTTGAAATCAGTAGCACATAATTCAAAATCTTGATAATTCAACTCTGCTTGACCTTCCCATCCGCTTTCTGGATCGCGATAAGTTAAAATATACTCTCCATAAAAATGCCATGGTTTTAAATTGTCTAGTTCTTTGCCTTCGAAATAAAATTCAGCGTCAATATATGAACACTCTAAGTTTGCTTCTGAGCCTAAATTCTCATAAACAAGATATTCTAAAGTAATCGTTTTTTCTTTGTTTTCGTAGCCTTTAACGACAAATTCAGATTTTTTTCTTCCAGGACTTGAAACATCAAATGTGCCATTAACTATTTCTACATTTTGACTACCAAAATAGAAATAGACATCATCAATATAGATGCTTCTGTTTTCAACAATTGAATAATCTTCAATAAAATCAGGTGCATTTTCAATTATCATAGAATCAACATAATATGAATATTCAACATCGCTTTCTTCATATACACCATATTCAAATATGTAAAACTCTCCTGTTTCATCTTTAAAAGTTGCATATTTAAGACCAACACTACTAGTATCGAGCGACAAGTCCTTCAATTTTATAGCCGATCTTTCAGCATCTCCAGATTCATAATAAAGAAAATCTTCATCAGTAAATTCATAACCTGCCGGAACTGCAAGTTGACGAACACGTGAGCTAAGAGTTGATAAATAGAAATAATAATCAACAAATTTTAAACTCGCATTATTGTAGGAAATGTATAATTTTCCACCATATACATTATCGATTACTCCAACTCCCATGTTTTCATAATCAAAATTAACGCCTGTCACAGAAGAAAAATCTATTTTGCTAGAAGTTGGTTCAGAAATAACCTCGATAAACTCCTGCCCTTCTTTGCCTTGATTATTAACTCTAATTTGATACACATCGCGATATTGGCTTGAGCCACTATTTTGCATCGATTTTTGTATTTCACCAATAAATTGATTAATTTTCTCCATGTCTTCTTCGGTTATTTCTTGCTCATTAAGTCCGCATGCAAAAGTTACAAATTCACTAACTTTAGTAAAATCATATCCAACAAAGGCGTTGTCAACATTTGAGAATGATAAGTTGTAAATGCTGCCATAACCGTCAACTATGGCTTTTGAAGAGTAATTTCTGATTTTACCAAATACTTCAAAAGCTTTAGCGCAACCATTTTTGATATATTCAGCATCGCTTCCCATGGAAACAAGATTTTCGACAACAATCTTTGAAGCTTTTACAATGCTAGAAATCATCGTTGTTTGATCTTGGTTTTGAGAACTCATCATAGCGTAAACTGTATCTAAAATGGCATTATAATCCTCTAAACTACAATTCTTAATTGTGTATCCGAGAAATTTAAGCGTGTAATATAACTCATCGCCTCCATCATTTAAGGCTGAGATTACACTTTTAACATTATTTCCTTGATAAGAGACGCTACGATTAGTGTAGCTAGTACTACCACTTATACCTAAAAATTCAAAGAATGAATCGAAAGCAGATGAGTATTTCTCAAATTCATCCATTAAGAAATTCCAAGTATCTAAACTTGGTAAGCAATCATATAAAATTGTTCCTAATACTTGGATTGTTTTTAGATTTTTCTCTCTATTGGCTTGATCAAAGAAAGCCTGAGGATCATTTGAGAGGCCATCAAATAAGTTAAATACGCTAAAAATCTTATCAGCTAAACTTTCAGGATTATTATCATAAGCGAGTAACTCTTTAACTAATCCATATAGGAATTTGCCACCGACTTGACAGAATTTTTCAAACTCAACAAGGAAAGTTTCATTTAGCGTTTCTTTTTTCTTGGATGTAGTGTCAAAGCTATTAATTTTGTTAGCTAAAGCTTGGTTTCCAATACTTGCAAAATATTCTGCGGCTCTATCAAGCGCACTAACAGAAATACCATGATAACTTGTATTTGTATAGACACTATTCATTGACGAATTAAGCGACAAAGCTAGGAACTCATACAAAACTATTGAAAACTCTTGTTCGGTTAAATTGTTAATAACTGGTATTATTACCGAAATTACTTGTTCGATTGGTTCTAACTTAAATCCAGATGAAGTTGCCTTTATAATTGCTGACAAGTCTTCGCTTGTAAAATTAGCTTTAATCTTCGCAAAAGTTTCTTCAGTTAATGCGGTTTTTGAAATAATGGCATCATAAAATTCTTCAAAATATGTCTTTGTTGAAGCAGCACTATTTGAGTCGATTTGAGCAGACATTTCTAGAAAATATGAAGTAAAATCATTTTTACTAACTTCACAAGTTCCTAAAATTGGCTCATAGGTTTTTGTGACTTCAAAACCACGTGCAAATAATTCAAGCATACTTTCTTCGCCATTTGAGAAAGTAACTACGATTTTATTTTTACCAGCAACTGGACTTAATTCAGTTTGTCCGCTCTTAATTTCTAAGGTTGTTCCATTAAAAGTAACATATGGGAAATATCCACTATTTGCTTTGATGGTCAAAATGATTTTTTCTCCAACTTCTCCTTCTGTTTTATCAACTGAAGCAGAGCCGCCTTCTTCGTTATTAACAACTAAATCAATAGTGAATTTTTTAGTACTTGGATCTTCAGCTTTTAATTCAAATTCAACCTCAAATACATTAGCTCCTTTTACTACTGGAAGCTTATAAATATTTGAAACATTATCTATAGCTAAACTTTCGCCATTAAATTTTATTGATTTAACATAATATAGTTGATTTGGTTGAACGTTAACATTAATTGTTAATCCTTCTGACCATGCACCTTGAGTTTTTTCAGCTTGAACCTTACCTTTAGAAGAATCATATTTTAACTCTAAGGTGAAACGATCTCCAATTTCGCTTCCTTCTTCAACGAATTGAACTTTAACTATATTTTCGCCTTTAGCAACACTTATTTCGTATTTACCATCAGCGCTGATTCCTAAGTCATTATTGTTAAGTAAAACGCTTGAAACTATAAAACCTGATTTTGGAGTTACAGTAAGAGTAACTTTTTTGCCTTCACTCCAATCACCACTAGTTTCACTAAGAGTTACATTTCCTTTTGTACTATCAAAATCTAAAACAAAGTTAAATTTATTTGCGCTAGGATCAACAGCTGTTGGCTCACCTGCAAAAACTACTTCAACAATGTTTTCGCCAAGTTGAGCTTGGAACATATATGAAGTTTTGATTTCGCTTTGAACTTGACCGTTAATTTTTACTGATTCAATGGTACAACCATCTTTTGGATCAATAGTGACTGTTATTATCGCATCATCGCTAGCATAATCTTCACCTTCAGTTTTATTTAAACTAACCATTCCTTTTGTCGAATCATAAACTGCTCTAACAGTAAAAGATGTATCTAATGGGTCTGGCGCATTCTCATCTTTAAACTTTACCTCAACAGTGTTTTTACCATCTGAAGTAACAAACTCAAAAGAAGTCTCAACGCTTTCGCGTATTTCTCCATTTACTATTATCGATTCTATTTTTACATTTTCATTTGGCGTGATAGTTATTGTAACAACATCTCCGCCTTTACCACTTAAAGCACTTGCATTAACTTGCCCTAGTGATGAATCATAAACTAGATCAAGTACAAATTGTCCTTCTATTATACCTTCTGGGTTAGTACAGCCAGTTAAACTGCTAATTAATAACCCCCCTCCAACGAATATGCCAAAAGCGAGGGCATTTATTTTTCTTCTTTTCATTTCTCTCTCCCCTGAAATTTCTTTAATTTTAACAAATTCGAAAAACACCTGCTATACATTCCAAAAGCTTTTTGTGTATCATTTTTTGTCATTATAATACAATCTTGAGCCGAGCTAAAAAGCTTGTAGTCTAGGAAGTGTACAAGTTGTGTACGGCGCACCCGCATTACACCCTTTTTTTACGCTAGAGAATTTTTACTAACTCACTAAAGTCGCGATCGACAATAAGCATCAAATATTCCTTGACTTTAAGATTAGGCATTAAAGGCATGCATATTTACTCTAAAAAACGAATCTCTTACTAGTTACTATGAATAACTTCAACTGGCTTTTTCTTGGCATTAACAATTATTGGAATAAACGAAGCTACAAGATTAATAACAATAGCAACAAAAAGAATTAATAAAATTAATCCAGCTGAAAGGTCCACAATCGGTGTTGAGCTTAAATCAAACATGCTAGAAATATTTAAATTAATAACTAAACCACTTATTAAAACTAATAAAAGACCAAAAATAGCGCTTGCAATTCCTGTTATTCCACTTTCAAAAAGAAAAATATTAATAACATCTTTTGTCCTTGCTCCTAGCGACCTTAATATGCCAATATCTCTTCTTTTTTCTCTCATCGATAAAGAAGTTACTAAGGCTTCAAGCAAAAGCCCAACAACCAAACTTACCGCACTTAAAATCACTAAAACAAAAGAAATCAAATCCATTAAAGTCTTTACGTTATCTAAAATAATACTAGTTAAGTCAGTGTAAGTTATTTGATTTTCTTTTTCTTTGTTTGCGTTATATTTATCAATATAGTTAAGAATTGCGGATTTTTCTTCAAAATTTCGTGGATAAATTGTGATAGATTGAACTGAATGATCAAGACCATATAGTTGTCTATTTTCAATATAACTTAAAATATCATTGCTCTCTTCATTATCATTTAAAATATTTCTTGTACAAACATTAAAAGTTCCATCAAAGCGAATAAATAAATTGCTTTCATAACTTTTTGCAATTGAAGATCTATGATCTTCTTTATCTTCGATTATGCCATTATTATCTTCATCAACGAATTCTGGAAAATTTCTTGCCTTATAATCTTCTTCTAATTTAGAAGAAATATATAATCCAGAATTAAAAGTAGGAACCGCTAATTCTTTTTTAGGTCTTAAAATACCAACTATTTTAATCTCAGAGCCTTGTGCTTCGTCATTAAAATACTCTAGTAACTCAGTAGATGACTTCTCTTTATAAACATCTAAATATCTTCTTGTTACTAAAGATGTTAAAAAATTTAATACTACATCATCATTAGTAAAATCAACTTCATCAATGTTAAAAGATGTATCTTTAGGAAGTGAAATGAAATTCAATAATTCTTTTAATTCTTCTTTTAGATGTTTCGATTCTTCTTGATTCATGTCTTCATTAAAATTATTAATATTTGCAAGTAAATTTATATAACCATATAAATCACTAAACTCTAGTCCATCATTATAAAGTTCATAGCCTCTTTTAAGAAAAATTGCGTTAACTTGAGATTCGCTTTGAGATAAGAATTGCTTCTCATATAAGTCGTTATAATCGATAAGTTTAAAGGTTTTATTGAATACATTAGCAAAAGATAAAGTGTTGTTTTCGTTTAATAAGTCTGCAGAACCTAATAATTCTAGTAAATCTTTAGGGACATTATTATTAGTATCAACGATTAATATCCCTTCGTTTTTGTTTTTAGGATATTTGCCAGATATTACATCATAATCTTCTAAAATATTGTCTGAATTTGAAGGTAAAGTATTCCACAATGAACTATTTGCTAAGCTTGAAAAATAAGAGTTTCCCGAAGTTTTATAAACCTCTACTTCATTATTTACTGCGTTTTTATAAAGTATGTTCATAGAATAGGATTCATTCACCCTAATTGAATCTTTATACTTTTCATCAATATTAGAGAGATAGTTCATAAACTCATCACTAAAGTTATTTTGAACTAAATATTCGTTTGCATTTTCTACTCCATGAATCAATTCATCATCTGGAAAAGTTCCTTTGTCTTCATTAAGAATAGAAAATAAATCATCGGTTGCTAAACCTGATTTTTCTATTGTAACAGGATAACGAACAAGAGTTTCTTGCTCCACATTATTTAAATAATTACTAAATCCACTTTTAATTGCTAAAACTAGTCCAAGCCCAGCAATGCCCAATCCCAAAGTAAAAGCTACGAGAATAGTTGATAATTTTTTAGACAAAATATTGGTAAAAGATAATTTTATCGCATCAATAAAAGAAAAGTATTTTCTTTTGCTTTGCTTACTAGAGACCCTCTCATTTTCTCCGTTAATATGATTTATCGTTTTTGTGCCTATAAGTTTCCCTTTTTTCATATAAAGGATAGAATCAGCAAATTTATTAACAAGTTCTTTATCATGAGATACTAAAATAACTAAAATACGTTTACTTGGCTCTTTAAGAATGTTCATCACTTGTAAAGAATTCTCTTCATCTAAAGAACCTGTAGGTTCATCGGCTAAGATAATATTTGGCTTTTTAATTAACGCTCTGGCAATTGTTGCTCTTTGCTTTTCTCCTCCGCTTAACTCTTTAGCAAGTTTTCTTTTTTTATCCTTTAATCCAACTTTATCTAAATATTCATCAACAAGCTTAGTCCTTTCTTTACCTTTTATTGAATTAAGCGCTAAAGAAAGTGAAACATTATCATAAAGAGTTAAATTATCTAGCAAATTATTATCTTGAAAAATAAAACCGATTTTTTGACTTCTGTAATTATCTAATTCCTTTTCTTTTAAATCTTTAATATCTAAACCATTGATAATGATGTCGCCCTCATCAGATTTATCAATTCCGCCAATTAAATTTAATAAAGTAGTCTTTCCACATCCTGATTCTCCAAGTATACAAAAGAGACCTTTGTCAGGAAAATTATAATTAAAATTAACTAAAGCATTAGTTACTTCTTTATTTTTACTAACGTAATTTTTTGATAGGTTTTTAATTTCAAGCATAGATTGATTTTACAAGAAAAAGCTTTTCATTTATAGATGATTAAATAATTTCTGACTTTATAGAAACATTTAAGTAAGTAAACAAGTAGCATTTTTTAAGTACTAGAAATCGCCTAATTTACTACTGATTTTCTGCTAAATAAATAATAAACTCCGCAAAACTCAATTTTTTTATAAAAAAGAGGATGTAAGTTAATTGCCTACATCCTCAATATTTTAAATAAGTATTAGAGCTCAGTTAAGATGTTTTCTTCCTTAACTTCTTCTTTTCTTGGCTTATTTGTAATCATACCTTCAGTATCTAACGATTGCATTGCTTCGTATTTTGCATCGGTATGATCTGAGCTATCATCGACATCACTATCGTGAATGCCAATGTATTGTTGTTTAACTTCTTTCATTCTTCCTAAAACATCGAAGTTAGAAAGAATTTGTTTTTCTTTCTCTCTTGAGATAAGTCCTCTACCTGCTGGGATTAACTTACCAGTAATGACATTTTCTTTTAAGCCGTGTAATGGGTCAGTCTTTCCTTTAATTGCAGCATCTGTAAGAACACGTGTTGTTTCTTGGAAGGATGCGGCTGATAAGAATGAATCAGTTTCAAGAGCAGCTTTA
>CALVMF010000006.1 GCA_944342125.1 uncultured Bacilli bacterium
TTAATTTTTTCTTCTAAAGTTAAATCCGAAGCTTTAAGTTTCATTATTTTTTTACCTCTCTAAAATTGAAAACTTATATATCAATTATACTAATTATAAATATTAATCTAATAGTTATAATCGCTATAACCAAAAAGATTCCTCATGAAGAGGAACCAATTAGTTTTTATATTTAAAGAAATTCTCACAATTTTGAACGTCTTGAGTAATTCTTTCCTTTAACTCATCAAGATTTTCGAATTTTACTTCATCTCTTTCTTTTTCATAAAAATATATCGAGATGCGTTCGCCATAAATATTTTCATCGTAATCAATTAAGTGTGTTTCAATGATTCGATTGCTTAATTTTTGAATAGTTGGATGAAGACCAACATTTGTTACAGATAAATACTTCACCCCATTGATTTCAGTTTTTGTAAAATAAACTCCATTGCTTGGCAAAACATAATTAGCTGAAGGGAGTAAATTAGCTGTTTTAAAACCGATAATTTCGCCATTTTTTAAGCCGTGAACAATTCCACCACTAATTTTATATGGTCTACCAAGATAGCGATTCGCTTCTTTAATATTGCCTTCCTTAATTAATTCTTTGATTCTTGAGCTTGAAACCTTGTTTTCATTATGATCATTAACATAATTTAAAACATAAACTTCGTTAAATCTTTCTTTTAAATAATGAACATCACCTTTTGCTTCATAACCAAATCTAAAATCTGGTCCACAGAAAATCTTAGCAGGATTAAAAACCTTTAAAACATTATCGACGAATTTAACATAGCTCATTTGCTTAAAATTATCATCGCATTCAATGATAAAAAGATAATCAACATGTAAATCTTCCATCGCCTCGATTTTATCATCGACATCCATTAATAAACCTTCAATACTTTTTAAAGGTTTATCAAAAGTTAAAACCCCAAGCGATCCTTTTTTAGTATTTTCTTTTGCGTATTGAATTAATTGTGCGTGTCCAATATGCACTCCATCAAAAAAGCCTAAAACAAGACCTAACCCATTTATGTTCTTAACAATGTCTTTAAAATCTTTTAAAAATATAACTTCCATGCACATAATTATAAGTCAAACGATTTTTAAAATAAAAATAAAAGTTGCTTTAACTTGAAGTTTGTTAGTTATATTTTCTTTAACATATACTCTTATTATCTAAAAAGACAAAAAGTATGTATAATTAGCTCGTTATGGATGCAATAAGAATAGTTTTGGCTTCGATGAAAAAAGCTGATCGAACCTATAATTTGATTAATAATGGCGATAAGATAGCTCTTGGAATAAGTGGCGGAAAAGACTCTATGGCGCTTTTATATGCCCTAACTTTATATCGCCGTTTTTCACATATTGATTTTGAGATTGTCCCAATAAATATTGATCTTGGTTTTCCTGGTTATGAAAATCAAGAAATGAAAGCTTATTGTCAAAGTTTAGGCTTAGATTTAATTATTGCTGATGGAAAAAGCGTATATGAAATTTTAAAAGAACAAAAAAGAATACAAAACAAAAAAATTCTCCCTTGTTCGATATGTTCAAGGATGAAAAAAGCGATTATCAACAAAAAAGCTAAAGAATTAAATTGCAATAAAGTCTCTTTTGCTCATCATAAAAGTGATGCTATCGAAACACTTTTTTTAAATGAAATATATGGAGGAAGAATTGCAACTTTTGAACCTAAAATGTTCCTTGAAAACGAAAAAATTACATTCATTCGCCCCTTCATTTATATTGATGAAAAAGAAATCATCCGCTTAGTTAAAGAAAAAAATATTCCTACTTTTTCAAGCCATTGCCCAAATGATAAAAAAACTAAGCGCGAAGATATTAAAAATTTAATTTTGTCTTTAAATTCAGATTACCCTTCTTCTTACGATAACTTTTTAACTATGCTTAATAATGAAGACAAAATGGATATTTTCTTTCTTCATGAGGAGCATAAAGTCAACGATTCTAATCTCTATTTTAAAAAAATAGTTGATTTTTGCATGGTTTTAGATGAAAAACAATACATTAAAGTCCCCGATTCAGTCAGCAAAAAATCTACTCACTATCATCTATACAAAGACAATAATTTGATAGGTATTTTGCTTCTATCTAAAAATGAAAGAATTTTTAAGTTAGAAAGCGTTTATTTAGAAAAAGAGAAATATTTTATTCCGTTTGTATTTACTTTATATAGAGAAATCTCTCAGAAGGTTAATCCAATAAGTTTTATTTATAATGGACATAAATATAAAAATGAAGCAAAGAAAATGAAATTTGTAAATAAAAAGGGCTCACTTGTTTTAGAAATGAACCCTGACAATTTAGATGCTTATTTAAAAAAGAATGAGTTTATTTAAGTTTCTTTTCTAGCTCTTCTATTGAAGTAATTTCTTTTTTATCTTTAGCTAATAATTCTTCAAATTTTTCTTGCTTAAAGTAACTATCATCTAGTACAAAAGAAATTTCTGGTACTCGACGAAAATGAACTCTTTTTGCAAGTGAACTTCTGACAAATCCTTTAGCTCTATTTAATGTTTCTAGACTATGTTGGGCATTATTTAAAAATGAGACAAAAATTTTGCAATAGGAATGATCGCTACTAACTTCGACCTTTGTAATTGTCATAAAGCCAATGTGCTCATTTTTAATATCTTGAGAAACAATGTCAACAACATTACGAGCGATTAAACTCTTAATCTTTTCAATATCTTTTGTATTTTTTGGCATTGTTATTCGACTTCTTTCATTTCGTAGCATTCAATGATGTCGTTTTCATGAATATCGTTAAAGTTAGAAACTTTAACACCACATTCAAAGCCTTGTTTAACTTCTTTAGCATCATCTTTAAAGCGTTTTAACGATTCAACAGTTCCTTCATAAACTATCGTCCCATCTCTTAAAACACGACATTTTGAATTAATTTTAATTGAACCTTCAGTGACCATGCATCCTGCAATTTCACCAACTTTAGAAATTTTAAAGACATTACGAACTTCAGCTTGTCCAAGAACTTCCTCAACAACTTCTTTTTTCATCTTACCTTTAATGGCATCTTCCATTTCTTCGGTTAAAGCATAGATTATTCTATGAAGTCTGATTTCTACTTTTTCTTCTTCAGCTTTTTTTCTAACGATTGCGCTTGGTCTAACATTAAAACCATAAATAATTGCATTAGAAGCGCTTGCTAAAAGAACATCGCTTTCAGTAATTGCTCCAGCTGCAGCTCTAATAACGTTGACTTTAACTTGTTCATTGTTAAGTTTTTCTAAAGCATTTTTAACAGCTTCAGCACTTCCTGTTGAGTCTGTTTTTAAAACTATATTAATTTGAGCAAGTTGACCTTCATTAATTTTTGAATATAAATCATCAAGTGAAGCAACTCCATTTTGAGAGCTTCTTTCTTCTTGAACCTTCTTAAGTTTTCTTTTTTCAGCAATTTCTTTAGCCTGTTTTTCGGTTGGGAAAGCCATAAAGCGGTCGCCTGCTAAAGGAACTTCACTTAAACCAATAACCGAACATGGAGAACCTGGTCCAACTTCCTTGATAACTTGTTTGAATTCATTAGTCATACGACGGATTTTTCCATAAGTTGTACCAACGACAACATAATCTCCGTTATAAAGGGTACCATTTTGAACAAGTAAAGTTGCTTTTGGGCCTTCACCTTTATCAAGTTCAGCTTCTAAGACGGTTCCAATAGCATAACGTTTTGGATTTGCTCTAAGTTGAAGCATTTCTGCTTGAAGCAAGATATCTTCAAGAAGATTGTCGATACCAATTTTTTGTTTTGCACTAATTTCACAGCTTAAGACATCGCCGCCATACTTTTCAGCAATAATGTCGTGTTGCATAAGTTCGGTTAAAACCTTTTCAGGATTAGCCCCTGGAACATCGATTTTATTAATTGCAACAATGATTGGTACTTTTGCTGCTTTTGCGTGATCAATTGCTTCAATAGTTTGAGGCATAACACCATCATCAGCGGCAACGACTAAAACTACAATATCGGTAACGCTTGCGCCTCTACTTCTCATAGCCGAAAAGGCTTCGTGACCAGGAGTGTCGATAAAAGTAATCTTTTTACCATTTATCGTCTTTTGATAAGCACCAATTTCTTGAGAAATACCACCAACTTCATTAGCGGCTAAATTTGAATTTCTTATAGCGTCGATTAAAGTTGTTTTACCATGGTCAACATGTCCCATGATAGTAACAACAGGTGGTCTTTCAACTAAATCTTCTTCCTTATCTTCAATTTGGGCTTTTTCAAAGTCCTCTTCATTTACAACTTCTTCTTTTTTAAAGTCGTAACCAAATTCTAAGCAAAGTTCACCAATGGTTTCATCATCTAAATATTGATTAATGGTAACAAGTTTCTTTTGTAAAAATAGTTTTTTAATAATATCGCTTGCGTTAACATTAAGTTCTTTAGCAAGCTCACCAACTGTCAAAGATCTGGTGAAGACAAAAACACCATTATTAATCTTATTTAAATTTTGGTTTTGAAACTTTTTCGTAGGAATATTAGTTTCTCTTTGATTAGGCTTTTTATTAAATGTTTTCTTCATTCCAAACCTCCTTTATTTCATTTTTAAAAATAAGAGCATACGATCATAAATCTCATTGGGAACTTGAACTTCTAATCTTTTATCAAGCACCTTAGATGAACGAGCTTTTTCAATGACCTCAACGGATTTAGAGACATAAGCTCCTCTTCCGTTAGCTTTTCCAGTCATATCGAGAATAACTTCACCACTTGGCGTACGAACAACTCTAAATAAATCTTCTTTATTAAAGGATTCTCTAGTAACTGAGCACTGTCTTTGTGGCTTTTTCTTCATTATTTATCCTCGTAATATTCGTCATCGTCGTATTCTGAATAATCTTCTTCATCTTCATAATCTTCTTCAGAATCCTCGTTTTCGAATGCTTGTAATTCTTCATCAGTATAAATATCCATTTTTTGGATAATTTTCTTTTCTTTTTCTTCGCTCTCTTCTTCTTCAGTTTTCTTGAAATCTTTCTTTTTCTTCTTAAATGACTTCTTAGTTGAAGTTTTTTCTTTCTTTTCTTCTTCAAGAGACTTTTCTAATGATTCAAGAGTTGTTGTAGTTTTAACTTCTTTAAATTCTACAGGTTCTTCTTCCTTAACCTTTTTGACTTGAGCAACAGGCTCTTCTTGAACTTTTTCTTCGCAATTCTCGACTTTTTCTTCAGAAGTAGTGACTGCTGGCTCTTCTTTACTTGCAACTTTTTCTTCAACTGGAGTTGCTTTTTCTTCTTGAACTTCGACTTGAGATACTTCTTCTTGTGCGTTATCTTCATGAGTTAAAACATTAGCATTTTCTCTTGATTTAATTGCTTCTTGTTGTTTTTCTCTAAATCTTCTTCTTTCTTCTTCTTTAGCCTCGATTTCAAAGTCTTCCATTGGTTTAACAACGATTCCTTCTTCTTTAGCTTGAGATTCAGAGATTACTCTAATCTGATAACCAGTAATTTTTCTTGCTAAAACAACGTTAGTTCCTTTAAAACCAATTGCAAGGTTTAAAGTTTCTTCATCTGTAACAGCAACAATCGATTTTCTTTCTTCATCGATATTCATTCCAAGGACTTTACCAGGTCTTAAAAGTTCAGCAACAAATAAACCTAAATTTGGATTCCAAGTGATAACATCGATTTTTTCTTTGCTATCACGAGCATTTCCAAGTTGAGAAACTATATTTTGAATTCTAGAACCATTTTGACCAATACAAGCGCCAGATGGGTCAACATTTGGATCATTTGAATAGACACAAACCTTTGCTCTTCTTCCTGGAATACGTTCTACACATTTAATTGAAACTGTGCCATCATAAATTTCATGAATTTCGTTTTCAAATAATTTTTGAAGATAGCCATTGCAACTTCTAGAAATTTTAACAAGCGATCCTTTGCGGTCATCTTTTCCAATGCCAACAACATATACTTTAATAGATTCACCTTGAGTGAACTTTTCATCGCCAATTAAATCTCTAGAAAAAAGTGTTGCACTAGTTTTTCCAAGTTCAACAATAACAGAGTGATTGTCGCATTTTTCAACAACGCCAGTAACAATTGTTCCAATTTTATTAGCAAATGTTGATAAGAGCACATCTTTTTCAGCTTTATTGATTTTTTGAGTGAAGCAAGATTTAAAGCGCGATAAATCTTTAGGTTCTAAAGAATCTAAAGATAGCTCTTCTTCATAATAATCTCCTGTTACGAGATTTGGGTTTTTCTCTTTTGCTTCTGATAAGCCAATTTCGATATAATCATCAGTAATATCATCGTCATTTACAACTAGCCATTGACGATAACAATTTATAATTGCTTTATTTAAATTAATTTCAACTCTAATTAAAGCATCAGGAAGCTTAGTGGCTGCCTTTTCTTTATTAGCTTGCACAACGCTTTTAACTGGTTTTTTATCAATTTTATAAGAATCTTCGATCTTTTTAGCAAATGTTAGTCTAAAAGATTCCTTTAAAGCTTCAGTTACAACATCAAGGTCAAGACCTTTAACATTGTCCATTTCTTTAATTGTTTCAATAAATTTTTTCTTGTTTTTCATAAAGTCACTCCGTTTAAAATTTTATTGCTAATCGAGCTCTGTCGATATCTTTTCTATTAATTTCAGCTTTTATAGTTCTCGTTTTATTTTTAAATGAGATTATTACCATGTTTTCATCACAGTTTTCTAAAGTACCCTCTAAAGTATTTTCTCCCTTATAAGGATTTGATAGATGAATGTTTATAAATTTTCCTACATAATTATCTAGTTTTTCTAACTTGATAGGTTTTTCTACCCCTAAAGAAGATACATCAAGCGTATAAGGACTGTCTGTAAAGTCATGTTCATCTAAATATGCGCTAATCTTATTTGATACTTCTGTTATGTCATCAAGATTGATGTCGCTATCTCGATCAACAACAATCTCTAATGTTTTGACTTTCGGCAGATATTTAAATGAATAAACTTCATAGCCAATTTGCGAAAGTTCTTCTTTAATTCCCTTTTCAACTACATCAATAGTCTCCATTAAAAGCCCCTTTTAAAAAAATAAGAATACCCGCAGGTACTCTTTACGACAACGATAATTGCTTATCTGTCTAGATTTAATAAAATTTCAACCCAAAAGTCAATACTTTATAGTCGATTTTATGCCTAAAATTGCCGTTTCCACTTGAAACATCATTCTTTAATAGCACCAAATCGACGATCTCTACTTTCGTATTCTTTTAAACATTCAATTAACTTTTCTGGGGTAAAATCAGGCCAATAAGTATCAGTAAAAATAAATTCACTATAGGCAAGTTGATAAAGCAAGAAATTAGAAAGTCTTTTTTCTCCACTCGTTCTAATCATTAAATCTACTTCGGGTAAGCCAGAAGAATATAAATAGTTTTTAAAAGTATCGATGTTTAAATCTTCTTCTTTTATTTTTCCTTCTTTTATATCTTTAAAAGCCAGTTTTGCCGCGCGAACAATTTCTTGCCTTCCACCATAATTTAAACAGATATTAAATACATAATCGTCAAAGTCTTTAGTTATTTCTATCGCATCTTTGATTGTTTTTTGAGTTTCTAAGGGAAGAGCTGAAATATCACCCATAACTTGTATACGGCATTTATTTAAAGTAAATTCTTTAATATTTTCATCAAAAAACTCTTTTAAATATTCAAAAAGCTTGCTTATTTCATCTTTTGGTCTGTTCCGATTTTCAGTTGAAAATGCATAAAGAGTACAAACTTTAATGTTTAACTCTCTTAAAGCACGCATAATATCGATAATTCTAGAGCAGGCAACTTTATGACCATAAGTTCTTGGCATAAGTCTTTTTTTAGCCCATCTTCCATTTCCATCCATAATAAACGCGATATGATTAATAGGTTTTTTTAATACAAATTTTTCCATTTTAGATACCTCTTAAATATTCAAAAATTTCATCAATAATATATTTTGGGCAACTCGTTCCACTAAATAAAGCTACCTTTTTGTGTTGACTTAAATCAATAGTTTTGACTTCATCAAGATTTGATACTAAATAATTCTTTCTATTTTTGTTTTTGTTAGCGATATCGAAAAGTTTTGTGGTATTTGAACTATTTTTATCTCCGATAACAATGACCAAATCATAGTCATCACTTATTGAAGCAATATTTTCTTGGCGAATACGACTTTCATTGCAAATCTCATCAGTAAAAATTGCATTTGGAAAGTGCTCTTTTATATCTTTAAATATTCTCTTTAGCTCAAAAATTGAAAGAGTTGTTTGATTCATAACATAAACTTGCTCACTCTTAATTTGAGAATAATCAAATTTTGAATTTATGTCGTAAAGATAGACGTTTTTGCCTTTTGAAAGGCTAGCAAGTGTTTCAGGATGACCTTCTTTCCCTACAAAAATGACGTCCCCATTTGCTTTAGAAATTCTATTAAGATTAATCTTTACAATCGGACAAGTTGAATCAAAATATTTCACTCCATTCTTAATTAAAATTTCTTCGTAATTTTTATCATGCCCATGTGCACTGAAAATTACTATATCCCCCTTTTTAAAAGAATTTAACTTGACTTCTGCAGAGTTTTTTGAAAATTCCACGACATTAATCCCCTTTAAAGCAAGGTCATCCATTACGCTTTTATTGTGAATTAATTCCCCGAAAAGATAAATATTATTATAAGGATATTCTTCTCTTATTTTATTAACAAGTTCGATTGCTCTTTTTACTCCAAAGCAAAAACTTATGGGCTCAAAAATTTTAACTTCCATGAATAATCTTTTTAATGTCCTGAATTAAACTATTTAAGTCTACATTAGTCCAAACTTCTTGCTCTTCAATTTTTCCTTTGGCTATAAACTCTAAAGGTATCGCTTTAGTAAATATATTCCCCTTATATTTATAAGAATTTAAATTATATACAAGATTCGAGCAAAATCCAGTTTCAACGCCATATGGATCATAAATATAGATATTTTCATATTCTAAAAGTTTTTTAACCGATTCTTCTTCATATCCTTTTAAAAATAAGGCATTAAAAATAGCAATATCTTCATTCTTAAATTCATTTAAAAGATCTAATAAATGAGGTCCCATCGAAACTAATGCTATTTTTTTGTTTTTAGATGATTTTATTTCTTCAAAATTGCGATTCGTTATGAGCGTATTATTTGTTTTTACATCTAAATCCTTATAAAAAGTTTTATAGCGAATAGCCATTGGATGCTGATATGATTTTGCATATGCAAATAAGCGCTCAGCATCATTTTTATCTTTTGGCATCGCTAAAACAAAATTTGGTATCGAATAGAAAAATCCATCATCATAAATACCTTGATGCGTTTCACCATCAGCGCCAATCAATCCACATCGATCGATTAAAAGAGTAGCATGTTTATTATTACGCGCAATATCGTGAATTATTTCATCGTAAGCTCTTTGTAGAAATGTCGAATACATAAATAAATATGTGTGATAGCCATTTACACTAAAAGCGTTAGCAAAAATGGCTGCATGCTCTTCACTTATCCCAACATCAAAAGTGCGATCTTTAAATTCGCTAAATAGACTAGTTAATTTGGCTCCAACTGTTGTTGAAGGACAAATTGCAATCGTATTTTCATCTTTTTCCATATCCTCTTTCACTAAATCAGCAAAAACTTTTGAAAAAGAAATTGTTTTAGAATCAGCTTCAAGTTTTGGCTTACCAGTTTCTTTATTAAATGGATTTACAAAGTGATATTCTCCACTATGGTCTTCTTCGGCGTATTTATACCCTTCGCCTTTACTGGTTTTAACGTGTAATACGATGCTTCTTTTACTTTTCTTAGCTTTATCAAACGCTCTTTCAAGTTGAGTAAAATTATCTCCATCAATTGGTCCTAAATATTCAAAGTTAGCATCTTTAAATACTATTTTGACAAAAGGATTTTTTCTAATTCCTTTTAAAATCGCCGAAAGCCCGCCATTTGTAGGAGAAATCGACATCTCATTATCATTTAAAATGATTATAATTTTGGTATTTGCGATGACTAGATTATTGAGCGCTTCAAAACAAAGTCCATTTCCTAGTCCACCATCCCCAATAAAAGCAATAACATTATAATCCGCATGTTTTAAGTCTCTTACTTTAGCAAAACCTAAAGCTGCACTTAAGCTTGTAGAAGAATGCCCAGCATCATAAACATCATACTTTGATTCGTTAATCTTTTGAAAACCATCGATTCCATCGGATTGTCTTAAGTTAGTTAAAGGCCTTCCTGTTAAAATCTTATAAGTATAGGAATTATGACCAATATCAAAAATAATCTTATCTTTATCAAAATCAAAAGAACGAAATAATGAAATTGTTAAATTAGTTATGCCGAGGTTACTAGATAAATGCCCTCCATACTCTGAGCATTTATCAATAATTAAATTCTTTATATCTTCAGATAATTCATAAAGCTCTTTTTTATTTAATTTAGGAATAATATGAAAGTCAAAATTTTCATCAAGTTTATATTTCTTTTCCATATATAAAATTATAGACAATGAAAGTTAAATATTCCATTTTTATTTAGGGAAAATTTTCCAACAATTTGAAAAATAAACTTTTATTTATTTAAAAAACTCCGCAAAAGTTATGTATTTTAAAAGACGTCTTCTCGACGCCTTAATAGCTATTTATTGTTTAATAAAGAATTTTCTTTTATGACTTTATCTCTTAATTGATGTGGTACTTCTTCATATGAATTAAATGCTCTATTAAAGTAGCCACTACCTTGAGTTAAAACTTTTAGCTTTGTTACATAATCTAAAGTCTCAGCTTCAGGTAATAAGACTTCAATCATCGTCGTCTCGTTTTCTTTATCAACAATATTTTGAATTCTTCCTCTACGAGAATTTAAATCATTCATAACATCGCCTAAATACTTATTGTCAATATAAATATTTACAGTAAGAATTGGCTCTAATATTGTTGGATTTGCTTTCATATAAGCATCTTTAAAAGCAAGAATTGATGCCATTTTGAAGGCAAGTTCGTTTGAATCAACAGGGTGATATTTACCATCTAAAAGGGTTGCTTTACAGTTGATGACTGGGAAGCCAGCAAGTAAACCTTCATTTAATGCTTCGTAAAAGCCTTTTTCAATTGAAGGGAAATAATTCTTAGGGACTGCGCCACCAAAAATTTCTTCAGCAAATTCGATCTTATCGCTTGGCTCAAACTTCATTTCAACAACACCATAAAAGCCACTGCCACCACTTTGCTTGATATATCGACCATTTCCTGTCGCTTCTTTAGTAATAGTTTCTCGATAGCAAACTTTTGGTTCTTCAGTTTTAACATCGATTCCATAAGTAGATTTTATTTTTGAAAGAACGAAGTTAATATGAGTTTCACTTAAACCACCAAGTAATAATTGTTTAGTTTCAGTATTTCTTTTAACTTCAATAGTCTTATCTTCTTTGATGACTTTGCTTAATGCGGATGAGAGCTTATCATCATCTTTTTTGTCGCTTGTAACGAGAGCTTTATAAAATACTGCCGTTGGGAAACTTATTTCTTTATATTTAATGTGATTGTCTTTATCACATAAAGTAAATGAAGTTTCTAGATCAGGAGTTTTAGTTATGGCGCAGATATCACCAGCTTGAACCGAATCAACTGCCGTTAAATTGTTGCCACAAATCGTATTTAAAGAAGCGATTTTTACAGTTTTATTGATATTTGGAACATAAACTTCTTGTCCTGCTGTCAAGACTCCACTATCTACCTTAACAAAATTAATTTGCCCAAGATATTGGTCGATTAAAGTCTTAAAAACATAAGCACTAAATGGTTCGCTTGATTCGGTTTTTCTACTTACTTCTTTTCCGCTATCATCTAAACCAACATAAGGTTTTAAATCATTTGGGGCAGGCAAATAATTTATAAGCATTGTAATCAAAGTATTAATGCCAATATTATTTAAAGCGCTACCAAAAATTATTGGATAAATTTCAGCATTTAAAACGCCTTTTCTTAAACCTTCATGAATTTCTTTATTAGTTAAAGCTTCACCTGAGAAAAATTTATCTAAAAGTTTATCATCAGTTAAAGCAACTGCTTCACAAATTCTATTATATAATTCAAAAACTTTAGGTTTTTTATCTTCGTAAATTACATCATCAACGCATTCTTTTCCATTATACTTTCTGCCTTTTAATTCGACACAATTAATAAAGCCATCAAAAGAATCAGCGTGACCTAAAGGTAAGGTGAAAGGGATACACATTTTTCCAAATGTTTTATTAATTTGGTCAAGTATTTCTTCATAGTTTGGAAATCCTTTATCCATCTTATTAACATAAATTAAAAATGGTATGCCTCTTCTTCTTAATAACTTAAAGGCTTTAATTGTTCCAACTTGAATTCCGCTCGAAGCATCAATCATTAAAATTGCGCCTTTAATTGAATGAGTTACAGCAATTTCTTCACCCACAAAGTCGTCATTTCCTGGAACATCTAATAAATTTATTTTGTAATCATTATAAAAAAGTGGAACGACTGAGGTTGAAATTGAAGAAAGTCTTTTCTTCTCTTCTTTTTGATAATCGCTAATTGTATTACCTTTTTCAATCGCTCCTTTTTCGGTTTTATTTACAGCTGAATAAAGTGACTCCACCAAGGATGTTTTTCCACTACCTTGGTGGCCGAATAAAGCCACATTCCTAATATTTTTTGCTTCATAGATCATAGCAAATTATTCCTCCTATGTAAGCGCTTACACTTATATAAATAATGTAATATAAAACAAGAAAAATATAAAGCAAAATATAATAGAATTTAGCTATTTTTATAAAAATACCTAACTTTTACATAAAAAGTTTAACTATAGATTTACAATTCGTTTAGGCAATATTTAAATAAAATAAGTTGAGATTTGCGGGAAAAATCAATTAATCAAAGTACTTTTCAACGTTTTCTGGAATAACAAATTGTGTAGATGCTTCTTGTTGTTCACATTCCTTTTTATCATTTACTTCTTTATAAAGGAAACTTTCTATTTTATCAAAGCATTTATTAAATTCTTCTTCTAATTTTTTCGCTTCCTGATCCGTTAATTTAGCATAACTGAAAAATTGATTACCGAAGACATAATTAAGAGATGATTTTAAATACTCAAAGGTGAACTCTAAAATAAATCTAGCATCATATAGATAATCATTTTCTTTTCTAAATAATAAAAAACCATCACAATGAGACAAAACTACGCTTTCTAAATAAACTTTTTTTAATCTCTCTGCTTTTGAAGGGAAACTATCTTGTGCAAATTCTTCTATTGAATTTAAAAAAGATTGTGGTTTTAAATTTAATACAAAACTTGGGTTGCTTTTGATAGCTATTTTAAAATCTTGAAATGAAATATTTATTTTAGGCTTAATCAACTTAGTATAAACTTTCATAATTTCTTCATCGTTGTTCAAACTTTTTAAGTCTTCAAAGTATTTTTTGGGTACAAAATCCATTAATACTACTTCTGAACACAAGCCATAAGCATCAAACATCTCTTTTGCTTCGCTTGGCTTATATTTAAATATTTTATCTTGGGCTGAAATTTTTTCGATAAATGGCTTGAATGAAGAAACGATTCCTCTATATAAACCTAGTTTACTAAGAAAGACACATAAATAAAGATAGTCATATATCTCAATTAAATTAAAGTAAAGGTATCTCAATAACTCGCTTTTTGAAACTTTAATCATAGTTTTAAACGCTTCGACACTTTCTAAAAAACCACTATCCTCTTTTGTGAATTCTTCATAGCGTTTTTTTAGATTCATTTTGTGAAGTTGCTTGGCATCTTTCATGGCTTGACGAAATGTATGTGGAATTAAATCTATAATTATATCCGTGTATAAATCATCTATAGGTCTAAAATCCCAGTTGCTATTTGCTGGGTGACTTTGATGAGCTCTTAAACTTAAATAATCATAGATTGAAGCATCATAAAAACCTTCTTTTTTTAGACATTCCTCAACAAAGTTATGATAAGTGAATTCGTTAGAATAAATTCCATGAAGAAATAAAAACTTATTTCCTTTTAAAGCCGAGTTAACCTTTACTTTTTTTAACTTTAAAGCTTGGATTATTTTTTGAGCTTCTTTTGATCCGACATTTCTATTTTGAGATTGAATTTTAAAAATCTGAAAATTGATTTTTTCAAATTCATTATTTTGAAATGGTCTATAATAAGCAATGCATTCTAAAGTTCTTCTTAAAAAAAGTAAACTTATACTATCATCATACCATCCAACATATTTAAATAAATAAAACATGGAAAGAGAATAAGCGAACTCATAAAAAATACTTCTAACATAAAAAGCCTCGTAACTAAGGTCAGTATTTTTCATCAAATCTTCGCAATTTTCAAGTATTTTTAAAGTTTTGCGAAATTGTTGATTATATTTGTCCTTATTCTTTTCCATAACACTTTCACTATAAAGAAATGGAGTAAGTTATAAAATCTCCATAAGGATATTCTCTTCGATTTTCAAATTTAAAGCCAAGTTTTTGATACATTTTGATGGCTTTTTCATTAATTGGATGGACCATTATCCCACATCCTTTTATCCCTTTAGCCTTTATCTCTTCAAGCATCGAAGAAATTAAAAAAGTCGCAATATGTTGATTAGTATAACCAGTTTTAACCATTAATCTAGAAAAACAATAAAAGGAGGAATCGTTAAAAGTATTTTCATCAAACTCTTCTAAAATTGGAGAAAGTGTAGCGTAAGCAACAATTTCATCATCTATAATAATGACTCTTCCTCTATCAGCACAAATATCTTCTTCTAATAGTTGGTCGCTAGGATATTCTTCATTCCAAATAGATAATCCTTCATTATCAAGTCGTTTTATTACTTCTTTTTTTAATATACAGCATTCTTTTATATCGGATTTTTCTGCGTGTCTATAAATCATTTTCAAACTCCGATATAAATTTTACACTAAATTCATAATTTCAAGAATATATTTGAAAATGTTACTAAGCGGATTCTTATGGATAACGTTTGCATTCATTGGTTCAAATCCCGTATTTTAGGATAAAAAAAATCCTGAAACTACACACTAGTAAGTTCAGGACATTTAATCAATCTGGTGACCTATACGGGATTCGAACCCATGAATGCATGCGTGAAAGGCATGTGAGTTAAGCCACTTCTCCAATAGGCCATTTTGCGTGGCGCTGACTATAGGACTCGAACCTACAACCGATCGGTTAACAGCCGATTGCTCTACCATTGAGCTAAGTCAGCACAACTGACGCTCAATAATAGTATCACAAACCAAAAAATTAATGCAATAGTATTTTTTTAGTTTTTTAAAAAACTTTTTAAAAGATATAGGTCTTAAAAAAGACCTATATCTATCTAAAGTTGATTTAGTTCCTATATATTAAGCTTTGTTATTAATTTTATTTAAAATTAAATCGAATAATTCGCCAACTGTCTTAAGATCTTTAGTTTCTTCAGCACTAAAAGCAACATTATAACGATCTTCTAAATCAAGTAAAAATTCAACTACATCTAAAGAATCAAGTCCATATGTTGCAATGGTTGCGTCTCTATCAATTGAACTTACATTTAACTTTTCTTTTATCAAATTTTCTAACTCAGTTTCCCTATTCATATTGTTTAATTCTCCGTTTCTTGGTTATCGAAACTATTTTACATTGTTTGCGCTTGTTTTTAAACATTTTAAATCTTTTCACTAAATACAAAGATTGTTAATTTTAAGAGCAATTGGAATTATTCAAATTTAAAATTCTTATAAAATATAAGCTTTTTGCGTTATTATTTCATAAAATTAACTAAATTTAAGCTAATCGAAACAGCCAACTTAAATTAATTAATTTCTCATAATAACAAGTATTTTAAGAAGTCAAATTAAAATACTAAATTGCCTAAATCGTTTGTTAACACGTCTACTGCTGTTGGTTCTTCAATAGCAGGAACCTCTGAAATTTGTTCCGCTGTATTTTCGGCGGCAGTATTAAAAGCGCCTAATAATACTCCCGCTACTGCTCCAAAAATAGTTACAACTAAAACAATACCTAATAATTGACCTTTAATTTCTGACATGTAAAATACCTCCTTTGTCTTTTAAAAATCATTTATATATATTAACCACTGCATAACGCTTTATACTTATAGTCAAAGGTTTACTCTCAAACGAGATCGGCTTATACTCTTTAATAAGATAGTATCCTAAAAGTGATCCCTCCTCGTATGAAGTTAAAGCGTTAACAGGTTTAATATCACCATCTATTTCCGATTTAACAAAATCAACTAATTCATCATTAATCTCGCCACTTTTTGAGATTTTATAACTCACCGATGTCGATAATGCATCAAGTGAAGTATAAGTTAGCTGTATCATGATAAAATCAGCAGCAAATAAGAATGCATAAAAGAAGAAAATTAAAGATAGCATAACACCAATTTTAGAAGCCATTTGTCATTTCTCCTATGATGTTTACAATCACAACTAGCATAACAAGCATTAAATATCCGCTTCCTATTAAAGTCATGATATTTAAATTGTTCATCTTGTTATATCTATTATGTAAATTTTCTTCATTAATTCTTTTTCTTAAATTTTCAAAAACTGCAATAAATTGGTTGATGTAATTATCGGCATAACCACCATCAACCATTTGATAAAGCGAAATCATTACTTCTTCAATCGTTTTATTTTTAAAATATCTAGCGAATTCTAAAAACGGAATAATCGATTTGTCTTCATCGATTTTAATTAAAAACTCATTGATTTTTTGATTCATTTCCTTTGAAGTATATTGATTTGCTTTTTCTAACGCTGAATAAACTGTCTCTTTATTGAGAAGATAAATTCTCAAGTATGAAAATACTTCAACAAATTCTACTTCTAATCTTTTTCTTTTATTTTCTTCAAATACATCGTAACGATTTATGAAATAAAAGAAGAAAATAATTAAACCAACTGGAATTAATATTAGATAAAACCACGATTTTAAAACGAAAAATAAAGTCAGGATTAAACCAATAAGAGCTAAATTACCTATTAAATATTTTAATAGCTCTTTTTTTGGATTTAGATTTAGTTTTTGGATTTTTTGTCTTTGTTTCTTTAATAACATTAGAATCTCCTTTAGTCATAAATGTAATGTCGTAAATCTTTTCTGTCATAAGATAGAAATTTAATAAGAAAATTAAGAAGAAAATAAATATTAAAAGTGGATAATAACTTAGTTGATCTATAGTTGTATAAATCGAATTAAGCGAGAACTGTAAGATAAAAAGAATTACTAGTGTAAGAAGCCACGAACTAGCAAACTCCTTCATCTTTCTTAAGCTCATTCTTTCAAAGTCTAAAAGGCGGTCTTCTAAAGCTCTAGAATCTCTAATTAGAACTTGCGAAATTTCTAAAATATCACCTCCATTAAAAATAAATTGCTTGATTACATTTATAAACACTCCATAAATTGGTATCTCAAAATATTTGTATAAATATTCAATCTGTTCTTCATGTGAAAGATGCGTAATAGCATCAATTTGTTTTTTTAATTCAGGAGAGCCACTATTTTTAGCATTTTCAAAAGCCGTTGTAATGCTTGGATTTATACTTAATGAAATTATAAAGTTATTAATATAATTTATAGCCTCATAACTTCTTGATAAATTCCTTTTATAGTAAGTGCGTTTCCTATCGAGATAAAGAAAAAAGTAAAGAAGAAAAATAAGAAGTAAAACGATAGAAAAAATGATGCTTTGAGTTACTAAAAAATTAGAAACTCCAATTAAAAGCGATAATAATATGTATACTAAATACTTATATTTCATTTTTTATCCCCGCAAATCTTCGATTAAATTTATTAAATTCGATTAAGCTCATGTCAAACATGGTTCGAATATCAGTAGGCAATTTTTTAAAAGTATTAGGATATTTATAAAGTTCTAAATATTTTCCTTTATCATTTGTTGAAATGCTATCAACATATCTTACGTAACATTTCTTTTTTTCATCGTAAACTCGTTTAACATAAACGATGAATCTAAAATGCTCATTAACATCTTGAAGAGTTTCATCGAACACAAGGTTTTTTGAATTAATCATACACATTCTAGCGATACGATGATAAACACTTTGAGCATCGCGCGAATGCATTGTTGTTATAGTTGGCGACCCACTCATCGTTGAATTTAAACAAGCTTGCATTTCTTCACCTCTTGCTTCCCCAACTATGATCCAATCTGGATTGTTTCTTAAAGCATTTTTAATTAAATCATCAAAATTATTTTTATCTTTTTTAACGAGCCAAGTTTGACTATCTAAATTATCTTTAAAAAAGTTTGTTTCAAATTCGTTGATATTATCAATTAAAATGAGTCGAGTATTCTCATTCATTCTAGAAACCAAGAATTTTTGAAATTCGGTTTTACCAGCTCCTGTTTTTCCAGCAATAACAATCGAACATTTATTTAATAAAGCCTCATCAAGTAAGCTTAAAGCTCTTTTATTAATAAAAGAACCATCATCTTCTATTCTTAAGCTGTCGAACCCAATTCTTATCGAAAAATTAAATACTTTTTCTCTATTTTTTCTAGCTAATGAAGAATGAAGACCACTTATTCTATATTTGCCAACGCTAACATCAAGTATTGGCTCTGAATAAGAAAACTGACTGTCAGTTAAATTAGCGATTTGCCTCAAAAAAGCATATACTTCTTCGTTAGTAACTTTTAAATCACTTTTATTTCTTCCACTGAGATTATCTTGATAATAAAGTGACTCTCCATTATAAGAAATATCTGTTATTGTATCTTTTAATAAAAGATCTTTTAAAAAACTTGTTTCAATAAATTCTATTAGTTTTGTATTCATATTATTAAATCCTCTCCAAATGATAACTTCTATATCCATTAAAGGTGAAAAAAGTTGCGTATTCACACCTTAGATGTATATCAACGTGCGTGGCATAAATCGACCCATCAATTACTAAATTTCCATCAACTTCTTTGTAGTAATTGAAGCTTATTTCGTATTTATCAACCATTCCTTCTAAAGATTTTGAAAGATAATTTTTGACTTTACTTTTCACTGCGTCTCTATCAAAAGTAAATTCAATTTCACCTTTAGTGTCCATAATAAATACCGAATCCTCAATTAATGCTAATGGCATATTATTAAAGACTCTATTTATGTTCATTCCTTGAATCGACATTCCAAAGATTGTCGTTAAAGAGCTCATCAACATAAAGCTAAAGAAAATAATGGCTGAGCTCATATAATTACGGTCTCCATTTTTTCGCCCCAGTCTTTTTTACCTGTTTCACCAACAATCTTAAATTCATCTCTTAGACTATTTGGTGGAAAATGAACTGTAAAATGATAATCAATGTTTGCCTGTATCTCTCCGAAATCTCGAATTGAAAAAATCATTTTTGTATCCTTAAATGTTTCGTAATAGTTAATAGGGAAATAAATAAAAGTATTATCTCTGAAATCATCTTCAAAGCCTTGATAACTTCTTGTCATCATTAAGGTTTTTCTTTCTATTCGATAAATTGTTAATAAAGAAAGCGTAGATAATTTTTTATTGCTTAAACTTTGAAAAAACACTTCTGCGCGATTATAACCTGGATAATCCTCATCACGATAAAACGCAGCATTAAACAATCCTAATTCATCATAAACATAAATATATGTTTTCATTTCATTAAAAAGATAACTATACATCGAATAATATTGAATTGTAGGTCCTCTTGTTCCCCAACTTAAATATCGATCTTCGTATTTTTCTTTTGGCATGTCATTTAAGACGATTATCTCTTTATAAAATGTAAAATAGGTTAGATTGTATCGAATTTTTGTATAAATTGATAATTCACAACTTTCATCAAATTCTAAATGCCAAGGATTTGTTAACGGTAAATCGATATAATCGACAACACCTTCAAAAGGAACCGATAAAGTGAAAGCATAGCCGATGCGAATATAAAAATCTTTTTTGATTTCAGCATGATATTCTTTTAGATCTATCTTAACAGGAAAAGTTTTTCGCTTTTCTGTAAGATCCATTTTGTCTGAAACAATTGTGTCAACCAAATTCTTATCTTGATCTAATAAGTAAACCTTATAAGCATCAGTTACTGTCGCTTCTTTTTTAAATTCGAGTTCAAAGTCCATAACTTCGTCATCGGCAAAATCGCTCATATCGATTTCAAAATTTTGTAAATCTAAATGACCAATTTCTCCATTGTGATACAAAGTTTCGGTTACCTCAGGAACTGAATTTGCTTTTTTAATACTATTCCTAGTGCTAAAATTTTCTTGTGATGATTCACACGAAGTAGTTAATACCGCTAAAATCATCATTAAACCGACTAAAATTTTTTTCATTTTTTACCTCCTCACTATATAGAAGGTGGTTACTATAAAAATTTTTAAAAAATTTGAAAAAAATTTTAAAAAATTTAAAAAAATTTTTTTATGATTATCTTAATTGGGCCAAGTGCGAGTGGAAAAACCGAAATTGCAAAGAAGTTAATATCGCTTTTTAACTTCAAAAAGTTTGTAACATCTACTACTCGATCAAAAAGAGTAAACGAAGTTGATGGAGTTGATTATTATTTTTTAACTAAAGATGCATTTGAAAGCAAAATTAAAGAAAATGCATTTATTGAATATACAATTTATAACGACAATTATTATGGTTCTTTTAAAAGTGAAATTGGTGATAATAAGGTTTTAATAATTGAACCAAACGGATTAAAAGCCTTTAATGAGTTTAAAAGTAAGACTGATAAATCATTCTTCATAAAATGTGATGAAAAAATTCGAGAAAAAAGAATGCTATCAAGAGGTGATAATCCTATTGATATCAAAAAAAGGCTTTTGAATGACAAAAACCTTTTTAATGACAATTTAGATGTTGATTACGTAATTGAAAATGACGGAAACACAACTTTAGAAGAATTAGCAAAGAAAATCTACCAAATATATATAAAGGATTTTACAGAAGTAAAACAGGATACTAGTTTGAAATAGTATATATAATATATTATTTGTCACTGTCGTCCTCTTTAAGGACTTTGACTAAAAGTTTTTCTATCGTGTGTTTGTCATCAATTGCGATAACTTTCATCAATAAATTTTTATATCTAATTTCGGTGTTAATTGAGGCGAATTTATCGTCCAAAAGCTCAACGCAAAAGCCTCCAATTGTTACATAATCTGTTTCAATATCATCATAATCTAAATCAAAAAGTTCGCAAAAGTCCTCTAAATTCATTTTTCCATCAACAATATAAGTTCCATCATTTTTCTTCGAATATGGTGAAGAAATATCATCGCTTTCATCCCAAATTTCACCAACTATTTCTTCTAAAATATCTTCCATTGTTAAAACGCCTTCCACTCCACCATATTCATCTAAGATGACGGCGAAATGTTTATGTGTCTTTTTAAATTCGATTAAAATATTATTAATTTCAGTTGATCTAGGAAAAGTTAAAGCTGGAACAATTAAATCTCTTAAACTTACATTGCTACTTTCAAGTTTAGCTCTAACAAGCGATTTAGTTAAAACATAACCCAAAATATTATCAACACTTTCTTCATAAACTGGGATTCTAGAATAAATATAGGTATCATCTTCTTTTAATATATCGTCAATTTTTTCATTAACTTCAACTGCGTAAACGTTTACTCTAGGAGTCATGATTTCATAAGCTTCAGTTTCAGCATAATCAATTGTTCCATGTAGTAAATCAGCTTTTTCTTCATCAACAAGCCCATTATCTTCAATTTCATCAACCATTTCATGAAGTTCTTCTTCAGAAATTTTAATGTCTTCAACGTTTTTACGAATAGGATAAGAAACAATATTTCCAAATCCACTAACAAAGAAAGTAACTGGATAGAAAACATATTGCAAAGCGTTTAACATTCTTGAATAAAAAGCAGCAAAGCGATAGTTATAAATTTTTCCAATTGATTTAGCGATAATTTCACCAAACGTAATTTTAATAACTAAGCAGATCAAAGAAGCGATAAAGCCCCAATTTTCACTACTCATATTGGCTAGTTCAGTTTCACCCAAAACTAAGAAACATAAATTAACACCAATAAGAGTTGAAACGGAATCAAGACCAGCATTGACTGTATCATTTAAAAGTAAAATCGTCGAAATTGTTTTATCGTAATTTTCAGATAATTTATAAGCGTATTTATTTTTCTTTTTACTTTCATCTTTTCGATAAATTGCTTCAAGTTTAGTCAAAGAGCAACTTCCATAAGACATGTCTGCACTAGAAAAAATAAAGCTCAAAAAGACCATTAAAATAAATACACAAACATATATGATAATTGTTAATTGGCGGTTCATTTTCTACTAGCTTCCTTCAAAATATTGGCTTTTTTCTCGTTAATTTCACCAACTAACTCTTCTAAAACATCTTCCATTGTAATCATGCCAATAACTTTGTCATTTTCTTTAACGATTGCGATGTGTTTTTTCTCACGGTTAAAAGATTTAAAAATATCATCAACTTTAGCAGAATAATCAACAAAAAGTGGCTTTGACAAGCAACTTCTGATATCAAGATGTGGATCTTTTTCGTATTCCTTAAAGTAATTTTTAACAGTTAAAATTCCAATAATATGGTCAATATCACCATCATAAACTGGTATACGAGAAAAAGTTGTATCAAGAATTATTTTGTTGAGTTTATCGCAAGTTAATCCATTTAAATCGACTGCAAAGATTTTATCTTTAGGCGTTAAAACTTCTTTTACATAAATTGAGTCAAAATAAAATGCACGATTTAAAAGCTGAATTTCGTTAGGTTCAAAAAGCTCTTCTTCTTTTTCGTTGCCATTTTCATCTTCTTCATCAACGATTGCTTCATCAGCTTGCATCATAAAATCTTCTCTTGTTAAGATATTGTCTTCTTTTATCTTGAAAATCTTATGAACAAGCGTCAAAACACCTTTAAATAGTATAGATATTGGCGTCAAAATAATCCCAATAGCAAAGACAGGATAAGCTAAAAAATAGACTAAACGATTAGGAATTTCTTTAGAGATAATTTTTGGCACAGTATCAGAAATTACATATACAAGAAGCGCCATAATAACGGTTGATAAAATAGCATCTAAACCATTACCTAGTCCATAATTTTGGCAAATATTATAAAATATCATTGCCGAAAGATAAGACATAAATGTTTGAACAATATTATTACCGATTAAAATAGTGATTAAAGTATTGTCGAACTTTTCGACAAGTTTAACTATGATTTTAGCGGTTACCTTTCCTTCATCAGCTAAAACTTTAAAATGATATTTATTGCAGTTTGAAAAAGCGTTTTCACTTGCACTAAACAAGGCACTAATTAATAAGCATATTGCAATTACAATCCGCCATATATAATCAGGCAAACCCCAAATCGTGTTAGTGGGTTGCGCAGGCGAATCAACTAATAAATTTATACTACTCGGCGACATATATGCAGAATTATAAAGAATTTTTTAATCTTTGACAATATGGCAATGGCGACAGCGTGCTTCATAAGATTCACTAGCCCCTACTAAAACTACTGGATCTTTTCTTGAAACAGGTTTTCCATCAACTAATCTTTGGGTCATTGTCGCTTCTTTTCCACAAACACAACAAATAGCAGTAAGTTTAGTGACATATTCTGCTTTGGCTAATAAAATTGCGCTTATTTTAAAAGGATCTCCTTTAAAATCACAATCTAGTCCAGCACAAATTACTCTAACACCTCTATTTGCTAGATCATCGATAACTTCAATTATTCCTTCATCAAAAAACTGAACTTCATCGATGCATACGCAGTTGATATCGTCAGTAAAATATTTATAAATATCCTTGCCTTGAGAGATGGCAATTGCTTTTGAACTTCTTTTGCTATGAGAAACGACCTCTGTTTCGCTATAACGATTATCGATTGTTGGTTTAAAAACTAAAAATTTCTTTTTAGCATATTTTAAGCGGTTAATTCTTCTTAAAAGCTCTTCGCTTTTTCCAGCAAACATTGGACCTGTTATTACTTCAATTGAGCCGATTTCTAAATCATCATGTCCCATTAAAAACACCCTTCCTAACTTTTTTGATTATATCAAATAAGCTAAGTATTGTAATTAATTTTTAGTTATTAAATTACTGTACTATTAACGACAAATAAACTTTAAAAACCTAAAATAACTGCGCAAAAGTGAACTTTTTTGCCATAAATCTAGTTTACATCAGAGAAATTCATCAATCGAGTAGAGATTTATTTTAATCCCTCTCACACCACCGTACGTGCGGTTTTCCGCATACGGCGGTTCAATTTAAA
>CALVMF010000007.1 GCA_944342125.1 uncultured Bacilli bacterium
TAGTTACGCAATGAGCAACGCTTACGCCAATAAACACATCGCTATTTTTCATTGCATCTTCTAATTTACCTTCAAGTAACTCTAAATTAGTGACTTCAGCAAGTTCTTTTTTAGATTCGTTTAAACGTGGATCACCTTTTTTGATAATGCCTTTTGAATCGCAACAAATTATGTGTTTAGCGCCATACGATAATAAAAGTTTTGCAATCGCAACGCCTGCTGCTCCAGCTCCATTTATGACGATTTTAACATCAGCAATATCTTTTTTAGCAAGTTTTAATGCGTTAATCAAAGCCGCTAAAGTAACTATTGCAGTTCCATGTTGATCATCATGAAAAACGGGAATATCTAAATCTTCTTTTAAACGTTTTTCGATTTCAAAGCATCTTGGCGCAGCGATATCTTCAAGGTTAATTCCTCCAAAACTACCAGCTAAAAGTTCAATCGTTTTGATAATTTGTTCGCTGTCTTTACTTCTAATACATAAAGGAATAGCATCAACATCACCATACGCTTTAAACAAAGCGCATTTTCCTTCCATAACTGGCATACCTGCTTCTGGTCCGATATCTCCAAGACCAAGCACAGCTGTTCCATCGGTTATAACAGGAACAACATTCCATCTTCTTGTTAGATTAAATGATTCATCTTTATTTTCATGAATTTTCATGCAAGCTTCAGCGACGCCTGGAGTATAAGCCATCGATAAGCTTTCTTTAGAAAAGACATCGACTCGAGGTTTTATTTCTATTTTGCCCTTCCATTCATAATGTTTTTTTAAGGCTTCTTTTTTTAAATTTTCTTCCATAATTTGCTCCTTTTTTACATTGGAATATAGGAAACTGATGCAGATAATGACATCATAATGAAGATCATACAAGTTAATATTGCACCAAAATAGACGTTTCCAGTCTTTTTAAAGCAGAATCTATTTAATATTGGGAGTATAAACATCATCGGAATGAGTCCGAATACCATGTTTACAAATAACCACATTTCACTGCTATCAGTTGGACTATAATATCCGTAATATACCGTTCCAGTTAAGAAATAGACGACATAATTTACTACTAAAATTCCAACTAAACCAATACTATTTGATATGCCACCTAGTAACATCACCTTCCATTCGCTCCATCCTTCATTTGCCATCGATAGATTAACTCTAATTGAATTTGAAATATAGAAAGCAAAGAAAGGAACAAGATAAATTAACCAAGTAACAATAAATCTAGGTTCAAGAGGCGAAGCACTTATTAACATAAAGCGGAAATCTTGATGGAAAATAAGATACATCACTTCTACTAAAGCGTAGAAAAGTAAAAAGAGGAATAAAGCAAATCCAATTGAAATAAGAAGATCTTTCCAATTAATTTTCATCGCTTTAAAACGATACCAATTAATTCTTTCTTCTTGTTTTGTAAACTTGAAGTAAAGATTTTCACAAAGTTTGACTCCAAAAATCAAAACTAAGCCGATCAAACCATTAAATACCGCCCAAAGCATGACAGCATTCATCATTCTAGCTGGGAAATAGAAGGTATATGTATTTGAAGCTGCATCTGGGAACCAATCCATTGTAAGTCTTGCTAATGGGATGTAATCAAGACAAGCAATAATTGCTGTAACAACAAGTATTGACCAGAAAGTTACTTTATCTAAATATGATTTTTTAACTATTTTTATAGAAGACGCTTCTTCTCTATTTTCTAAAATCATTGCTGAAGAATAACCATATTTAACTTTGATAGAATCTTCATAATTTTTAGCTTTTTGAGCGTTTTCTCTAAAGCGTTTAAAGAAAGGAAGAACATCAATTAAGAAAGCAAGTAAAGAGAAAATAAAGATGAATGAACCAATTAAAGCAACTCCATTAAATCCCTCTTTAACAAACCAAGTTTGGCTATTATCAGTAATATTTGTATCTAACGATAAGCTTCTTCTAAAGAAATTAATGGTATTTGCAATTGAAGTTGGGTCATACATTTCAAAACAATGGTTAATCTTTTCTTGATGGACAACTCTATATGTTCCTTCTTCCACCGAACCATATTCATGATCAATTATGCATTTATCATGAGTTAAAGTTTCTCCATTTACTTCGTTTATGAAACGACGAGCGATTATTTCAAAAGCACTTGTAGGACCTTGGTATCTAAAAGCACCTTCATCGTAATAAGCATAGCTCATAGCAGCATTACATCTTAAATCACTAAATCTATTGGCTGCACTCGATTTAATATAGCCAGAAATATATAAAGCTTTTATAACGCTTTCTTCATAACTATCGCCTGCAAAATTTTTGGCAAGTTGAGCTACGTTTCCTCCACCTGCTGAATGACCAACCGCACCAAAACGATTACGATCAAGATAATCAAATTCTTCAGTATTATTGTATAAATATTGAACAAGATAATTTAAACCATTAGCATCAACAGTTGAGCTAATCATTTCCTTCGTTCCATCTTCAAGCGTTTCATAACCTGCATAGGTTGTTCCGCCTTGAGAACCAGGATCCATTGTATAAACAATGGCATTTCTTTTTGAAAGTTCAATAGCATATTGAGCCATCGTCGCTTTTGTTCTTGTAAAGCCTGGCATAACAATTACGACAGGAAGAGGATTTTCACTGCTTGCAATATTAGGCCTATATTCAGTAACTGAATAAGATAGACAATCATCAGCTATCACATAATTTTTACCATTGATTGCATTTTCTTCTCCAGCATTAAATTCATCAGTCATCGCTTTAGTTAAAGTAAAATCCCTAACTTGAACAGAATAGCCGTTTGTTTCACCAATTTGAGCTACAAAAGAACCTAAAATGATTGAACCAAGTCCTATGCAACTAACAATGAAATTTGCTTTTTTATACCACTTTTGCGGAGTTTTTACTTTAATTTCTTCTTTATATTCTTCGTTTGGTGTTAAAACAAACTTATCTTCTTTATAATCAAAATATGCAATCATATTTAGAATAAAAGAAGGCAAAGAAACGATAGAAATAATAGTATTGATTAAAAATTTAAGTTTTAGTTTTCCTTCAAAAGCTTCACCACTATCTAATTTTCCTCTTAATGAAGAAGAATATAATGAGTTATATAAAGAGATAGCACCAAGTATCAATGTGAACCAATACCATAAATTACTAACCGAGAACAAAAATGCTGTTAAAACAAGATATAAAATAGCAACAACATACCCACAAACCGTTGAAGCTTTTATTAAAGACTTTCTTCTTTGCATATCTTTCTCCTTTATTGAAGGGCGGCTTGTCCTTCACTAGTTTGTAACCACTCAAAAACACTTCTTGCTAAAGGATCATCAGTAATTAAAGTGATGTAACGAGTTTTGCCACCCATAGGTATTCCACCAAGATTCTCAACAAATTCAACTCCACCTAAACTACCAATATTTCCACCAAATCCTATGAGTAAATTACAATAACGGTCTCTATTTATTAAACTTCCTGCGGTTGCAATGTCGCCATCATAGCATTTGACTAAAACACTCTCTAAATCAGCATCAGTTGCTCCATTACTCTTTAAGAAGTTTTTAAGATCAATTGTCCAAGCATCCATTTTGGTTTGGTCTAAACCCGAAGTTGATGTTTTTCCATACCATCCGACCGCTAAATAATGATATTCAACTGGTATCTCATCAATGTTAAAAAATACTGGGTAAAGTGTAATTGAACTATTATTAGCGTAAGTTACAACATCTGAATAATGAATTACGCCATCTTTTTCAAAATAGTTAGTTTCAAAATCTTCATCGGCAGGATGAAAACTATCTGGATCTTTCCAAGTCCAACCAAAGAATTCTGTATCAACTGGAATTTGTGCTTCAGTTAAGCTAGGAGTTAAAACATTTTTAAATTGAGTTGCATAATCTGAATAAATGATGTTCCCATTATATTCAAAAACAATTGTTATTTCGTCTTCAAAGCCCTGCATTAATTCGCAACTCGTTAAACTCATCAAGGCAATAGGAACAAGAAGTAATTTTTTCTTAAATTTCATAAATTTTACCTTTATTTTGCGCTATATTCGTACGAAATGTCCCACATTTTGTGACCTTCAGCAGTACAAACATAATCATATAAATCTTTTGCAACTTGGTTTTCTGATAAAAGACAATGATTTCTTTTTTCTTTGCCATTGATCACGAAACCAACTTCATTTCCGAGTTCGTCTGTACCATTTGTTCTTTCATAAATTGTTACATTGGCGTCTTCTAACGCTTTACCAATGGTACTTCCACAACCGAACAATAAATCTATATCGCCATCTTTAGCAACATCTTCAGCCACGTTAGCTACTTTGTCTCCGTTTGTAACTCTAAAAGAGATGCTATCTAGTTGAGTTTGCGTGATGCCTTTATCAATCAAATAAGCGCGAACATTATGATAAAAATGTTTTGCTAATGCTTCATCTATTCCTGAAGTAGACGTTTTACCATACCACATGATGACAAGATAATAATCTTTTCCGTCCACTTTAGTATCAGTAACATTTAAATCGCTTTCAGCGATATTATCTTTAGTTACTAATGGCTCATCAATGTTTTCGGATTCATATAAATATGATAAATCCCATAATTTTACGCCTTCATCTGTACCCATAAATTCGAAAACTTTAACAGCAAGGGAGTTTTCACCATCAAACAAAGCATTGACTCTGCTATCTTTTCCATCAATTGTGTAGCCTTCTTCCATATTGATGGTTACTGCACTACCAAAGTTCTCATCACTATCGAGATTACTTGCTCCGCCAAAGAAAAGATCTAAATCTCCTTGAGCGTTAACACTTTCTACTAAGCCAGCAATTTTTGCATCATCAAATTCTCTTACAGTGATTGAATTTATTGTGTTTTCTTCGACGCCTTCATCGAGAAGATAATTTCTCAAATTATAGTAAAAGTGTTTCATGGTGTTTTCTTGAACATATCTAGACCACCATCCGATTACTAAACTATAATCTTTTGCTTCGTCTTTTGTATCGGTAACACTTAAATCATCCCAAGGATTAATAACAGGTTCTTCACCACCACCATTAACATCTTCTTCAGTTAAGTAAAATGACTCATCAAACATTTTTAATCCAATATCTGTTTTAATGAAATCGTAAAGTAGTTTCCCTGTTTCATTTTCAGTTAATCGAGCAATGTATCTAGTCTGTCCACCCATTGGAATACCGCCATCAAGCTCGAGAGAAGGAACATTACCTTTATCAGCATCACTTAAATTACTACCGACACCGACGAGAATATCAACATCTCCATCTGCGTTGATTAATTTACCCATTGGTGCAACATCAGTATCTGCATCACCATATTGACGGACACTAATTTTAGCTAAATCATCTTCACTTACACCTTTTGCTCGTAAAAACACGCGCACATTAAGATAAAAATGCTTCATTAAATCTGCATCTAAACCAGATTTAGATGTTTTACCATACCAACCAATTACTAAAAAATAATCTTTTGTTGGATCTTTAGTGTCAGTTACATTTAAACTAGCCTCATCCTCACTTGTAACAGGCTTACTTTTTAGTTCAAATTTTGCATAAACATCTAAAGATGAATTAATAACTGTTGCATTAAGGTCAAAAGCAACTCCATCACTAGTTTGCCAACCTACAAAGTTATAATCATCTTTAGTTGGTGCTTCAATAATATCTCCAACCGTCTCCCCTTCTTTAACTCTAGCAGTTTGATAAAGTTCATTATCAACATAAAAACTTACTAGATAATGATGTGCATATTCTTCCACATCTGGAGCAGGAAGTTCTTCAGCACAGCTCCCTAAAAAGAGAAGAGAAGCAATTGAAGTTGCTATTATTGGTAGTCTTCTTTTTTTCATTCTAGCTCCTCCTAAAATACCACATTAAAAGCCACTTCTTTTAATGTATTAGCCACATTTTCATCAAGTTCACCATTAAAATTCGTACTTCTAACATCACAATTAAACATCGTTCCAATGTGAACTAAAGCAGATAAATAGCTACCTTCATATGAAGGATGTTTGTTATCTTCTGCATATAAATTAATTTCTGGATGATTTTCATAAACTTCACTAAAAACTTTCCCAACATAGTGAACCGAAAGATTATATTTACTTGCAACGCTATCATATTTTGAACAAATTTCTTCTTCCATTTGAGGAATTGTCCGTTTATTTGCGCTCGCTCCTTCTTCAAAGCCCCAAGTTTCATATAATGAAATTTCTGCAGTATTTTGATATTCGTTTATATTTGTTTTAAGTGTAGAAACCGCTTTATCAAAGCTATCAAAGTGGGTATATGAGCGGGTTGATTGCTCTTGCAAAATTATATAATTGTATTTTGTCGAACTTTTAAGCTTTTCATCGACTATTTTTCCATATTCGTCTGTTGGATCAGCATATTGTTCTAAAGTGTGACTTCCAACAGTTACTGAATCACAAGTTAAGTCGTACCCTAAATTTTTTGCAATATTTTCGGCGATTTTAGGCATATCGTTATAGTAAGTAAAACTGTTTCCAATAAAAAGTGCATTCATATGTTCTAATATCCATACAATTGGCGAATCATTAACAAGATGCCAATAATTTTTTCCATCTTTTGGAGGTATATTTTCAGAAAAAAAATAAACCGAAAAGTTATTAGCATTTTCAACTTCGTCTGCGTAAGAATATAAAATCATTCCTTCCTCAAATGAATTTTCTGAAACACTAGTTAAGCTTGAAGGAAGATAAAAATAATCTAAGTTTATATTAGAAAAAATATTTTCACCTAAAGAGGTTATGCCATCCTTAATTTCAACTTCTTTAATCTTTGGAAGGATTGAATGCCAAGGAGCTTTATCTTCTAAAGAAAAATCTTTAGTTTCACCTTTACCTGATAAAGTAATTTTGTATCCGCCACTAACTTTTGCTAAATCTGCAATTAAAGAATTATCTTGATTAAAAGAAATGTCATATTCTTTTCCATCAAAACCAGTATTTTTTTCCTGACTACAACTAGATAAAATACCGCTTAAACCTATAAAAATTATTAATGGTAAAATTTTTAATTTTTTTGCTATCAGCATAAAAAGTCTCCATTTCTCAAGATTTATCTAAATAATATGCTTATGAAAGCGCTTACTCAATTCAATTTAGTATTTTTTACCGAATTAAAAATTTATTATTCCATAAATAAAATTTATGGAGTAACATAAAGGTATGACAATGGATCAATTAATTTATTTTATTGCTTGTGCTGAAACAAATTCTTTTACTAAAACTAGTAAATTATATTTTGTTTCTCAACCTGCAATCTCAACAGCAATTAAAAATCTCGAGCAGGAATTAAACACTGACCTTTTTATTAGGACAAATAACCTTCTTACGTTAACTGAATCTGGTAAATATCTTTATAGGATAGCTAGACCTGTCGTATCTTTATTTAAAAATATAAATAGTCAGATGGAAGACTTCTTGTTAACCAATTCGACAGTTAAAATTGGTATTCCTCCGATGCTTGGTGGCTTTATTTTTGCACCTATTTTTCAATCATTCACCCAAAGATATCCAAATATTTACTTAAGAATGACTGAATTAGCAAGCAGCGCAAACCAAAAAGCCGTTATTAATGATGAAATCGATGTCGCATTAACCGTCATTAATGAAGGGGTGATTGATCCAAGACTTGATTATGTAAAAATCGATGAAACTTCTTTGATTTTTGCAGTTAACAAAAACCATTTTTTAGCTAAAAGAAGTTCAATATCCATTAAAGAGCTCGACAAGATCCCTTTAATCCTTTTAAAAGAAGATTCTCTTCAATATAAAATCGTTTATAACTACTTTATAAATTATAAAATCACTCCAAATATCCGCCTTTTATCAGATCAAATTGCAACTATAAAAGAACTACTTTTACATAGCGATATCGGTGCATTTTTGTTTAACCAAGTAATTAAAGATGGCGATGATATCGTAGGCATTCCATTAAAAGAAAACATCAAATTTGACATTGTTATTGCTTATAAAAAGAATAAAACTATCACTTCAACGACCCATAAAATCATAGATTTTATTATCGAAACATATAAAAAATCTGTTTCTTAAATTTCCTGGATTGATTGTATGATTCAAAACACTTATCGGCATTCTATGATTTTGGATTGTCTTAAAACCAAGTAAAAATTAGTTCAGATTTAAATAATTTCCCAATATCCGTAACGTTTTCCATTAACTCTTTTAATTTTGTTAGAAATTTCTAATGTTTTTAGCCTAGTTTTAATTGTTCGAACTGAAACTCCTACTTTAATGGAAAGCTCTTTAGAAGTTAGGTAAGGATTTTCTTTAATTAAAGCGAGAATCTTAGATTCTTTAGAGTCGTCTTCTTTTTCCGCTTTCGCTTCTTTAACATGAAGCTCTCTATTTTTTAAAGCATGTTTTTCACCTAAAATAAGATTTCTTAAAAATTTAATTAGATAAGACCTATCTTCAAAGATTCCTTTATTGATGTTGCTATAATTAGCTCGAACCAAAGAATTTCTAAAATACCACGAATTTTTGGCAAACGTGTCGTTAGTAACATCAAAGCCTAAACTTCTTAAGTATTTAATAAAAAATACAGCAACTGTTCTTGTATTCCCTTCTTCAAAAGGATGAATTTGCCATAAATTAGAAACAAATATTGCAAGATGTTCAATTATTTCATCCCTGTTTAATCCTTTATAAGAAAATTTCTTTTCTTGTTCAAAATCATATCGAAGCGTTGCTTCTAATTCTCGATAGTCACCATAAGTTACACTTTCTCCATCAAGAACCCGCTCTTTTTTAGAGAAATTGTATTTCCTTAATTCACCTGGACGGCTTAAAAGACCATCAAAAAGGATTTTATGAATAGTTAATAATTGTCCGAGAGTAAAAGTAAATGAATTTTCGGAGATAATTTTTGCGATTCTAATCGAAACTTTATCTGCTTCTTCCGTTCTTTCTTCATTATCTATCTTGTTTTTATAATATGAAGAAATTATATTGCCCAAATCATCTAAAGAAATTTCTCCTTTAATGTATCTATCGGTTTCTTTTAAAAAATTTGTTGAGTTTTTTAGCTGATCAACATCTTGTAAACCAATTCCAGTTTGAATAATGTAATTTTTGTATTTGTTTTTCTCCATAAATATATTATGGAATAAAATTTCCAAAGTGCAATTTTAAAGTGCAAGTTGCACTTTGGAAATGTGCATCCTTTCTTCTCTTAACCCAGAAATTAAGCAAAATAAATATATTCCTAATTAAAAAGATTATAATAATTACATAAAGATTTTTTGCTAAGGAGGAATAATTAATGGCAAAAACTGCAATAATTACAGGTGGATCAAGAGGTATCGGCAAAGCCTTATCTTTAAAGCTAGGCGAAATGGGATATAACGTAGTTATAAACTATAGAAGCCCATCATCAAAAGCTTTATCAGATGAAATTGCTAAAGAACTTGAAGAAAAATATCATGTTGAAACTTTGGTCGTTAAAGCTGATGTCTCAAAATATGAAGAATGCGAAAATTTAGTCAAAGAAACAGTCAAAAAGTTTGGTGACAAAATTGATGTTTTAGTAAATAATGCTGGAATTACTAATAACTGCAACTTCATCGACATCACAAAAGAAGCTTATGAAAGAGTTATTTCAACCAATCTTATGAGTTTCTTACATATGTCACATCTAGTTTTACCTTATATGGTCAATCATAGCGACAAAGAACATCAATGCTCTATCGTTAATACTTCTTCAGTTGGTGGAATGACAGGCGTTATTAATCAAGCAGATTATTGCGCAGCTAAAAGTGGTGTAATTGGATTAAGTAGAGCACTTGCACTTGAATTTGCTGGAAGAGGAATTAGGGTAAATGTTATCGCTCCAGGTATGATTATGACCGATATGCTACGCGGAGTAAATCAAGATGAATTAAGAGCTCTTGCTTCAACCATTCCAGAAGGTTATATTGGTGATGTTTCCGATATCGCTGGTGCTTTAGAATATATCCTTAAAGCTCCTTATCTTACTGGTCAAGTTATCTCACCAAATGGTGGTTTCGTTTTACAATAATCAAAAATCTAAATAAAAAAGGCGCAAAAACGCCTTTTTTTATCAAAAAAATTGTAAATTCTTTATTTCTTCATGATAGTTTCTTGGCTCAATTTCTAAACCATCTAAAAGCCAAATTAATTGCTTTTTGTAATATTTTTACATTATTATCATCCTTAATCCGCTTGAATTAACTGTTTTCAAGTCTTTAGGAAATTAGCCAAAATCCACTAGTATTTTATAACGAGTTGTACCAAAGCGAGAAGTAATTTTTGTTAAAATACGTAATAAAGCGAGAAGTAAATTTACTTTAGTATGCATTTATGTGTAGCTATTTATTGAAAAACTCTGCAAAACCTAGATATTTTTATCAAAATAATAAATTATATCTGATTCAAAATCTTCATAATTAATTTCTTCGAGCGCAGCATAAAATTTCATATTTAATAAATCTTCTATATATAAAAGACCATAATTTGTACAGCCAACAGTTAAACCAATTTTTCTGTCTTCATACCAAAGCAAAACTCCACCGCTTCCGTGAAATCTTCCTTCAGTTTCTAAAAATTTGATATCTTTAAAATGTTTGTCGAAAAAAGTATTAAGGTCATCACCAGTCAACCGAACTTTGCCTGGACCTATTCCAATTGACTGAATTTCTATTTTTAAAGGCTTTTCGAGTTCAATTGTTTCCCCTTCATATGGGTAATTTTTAGCTCCGCCACATGAAGATAAAAGTACCGTAGGAAGGATTATAGATGCTATTTTAAATAAGTGTTTCATATTTCTTCCCCCATTACATTGGCACTACTAAAGCGTTAGTTTCTAAAAAATCCATCATTTCTAAATATGGTACCGGATCCGTGCAGACATAGCTATGATGTACGCCACTATAGTCATAAACAAGGCAGATATAATTAAAATTGCCTAATCTTAATTCTAGTGGAGCATCACCATATAGATATTGATCAAAATTATAATAATATTCAAAAGTAAAAACGTAATAAAAAATGTCGTCGTTTTTCTCAAACTTTAAATCTTTAAGATATTTTTGATAAAAAGTTAAAGTGTCATCTTCATTTAGTGTGCATTCGGTGGATTCGTTAAGTGTAAAAGCAATTTTTGTAGGCTCAGGAAGATAAAGCTCTTCTGCAGTAAGACTAAAAACCTTATTTTCACAACTAGTTAAAAGCAGTAAAGGTAAGATTAATAAATATGATTTTTTAAGCAATTTCATACTCGATCCCCTAAAAATGATAATTTTAAAAAGCAAATATATTTGTCTTTTGTTAGTTTAAATATACAAAAATTATGTTTTAGGCACAATAGTTTAAAAATAGACAATTCTACACGTCGCTAATTACTAATTAATGAATGAATAAAACTAATTAATCTTGTTATATAGCTCAAAAATCCTAAATCCACCAGCTAAATGAGCGCATTTATACCCTCTTTGAGTTAAGATTCTGCATCCAATGTAAGATCTAATAGCACTTAAACATATAAGATATAACTTTTTTGATTTATCTAAACTCGTTAATTTGCTTCTTAATTCATCTACTGGAATATTAACGCTACCTTCAATATGTGAAAGTTCATATTCTTCTTTACTTCTAACATCTAAAAGGATGGCGTTTTCATCTTTTTGGATTCTTTTGATATCCTCAACATAAAATTGTTCAATCAAACCATTTTTTAAATTTTCAACCATATAACCAATCATATTTATAGGGTCTTTAGCTGAACCAAATGGAGGAGCATAAGCTAGCTCTAAATCTTTTAATTGGTAAGATTTAATTTTAAATTTCATCATCGAAGCTATTATATCGATTCGCTTATCAGCACCATTTTCGCCTATAATTTGAGCACCCAAAATATCATAAGTTTCTTTATTAAAGAGAAATTTGATAGTTAAAAGAGTACTTCCTGGATAATAACTTGCATGATTAGAAGGCGTTAGATAAATCTTTTCGTATTTAATTCCTTTTGCCTTAAGTTGAGCTTCATTAAAACCTGTTGAAGCAATTTCTAAGTTAAAAAGCTTTAAAATCGAAGTTCCTAAAGCATTAACTAAACTATGTTTATTAAATATGAGCTCATTTGCTAGTTCTCTACCTTCTTTATTTGCTAGTCCAGCTAAAGGAATATAAGATCTTTCTTTGTCAATTAAAGATTCAACACTAGTTACATCCCCAATTGCATAAATATCTTTTTGACTTGTTAAAAAGTTATCATCTGTTTCGACTGTGTTTCTAAACCCAAGTTTTAACTTATCTTTTAAAAACGAAGACGCAGGTTTTACGCCGATTGCTTGGATTAAAATGTCAGCTTTAATTTCACCTTTTTCGGTTACTAAAACTACAGCATCTTTTTCTTCTTTAATTTCTTTGACTAAAGTGTTGAGCCTTAAATCGACACCATTTCTTTTAAGTTCGTCATGCACTAAAGAAGCCATTTCAGTATCTAAATTAGCTAAACAATGATTTTGAGCTTCGATTAGAGTTGTCTTAATTTTTAACTCTACTAGATTTTCTAAAATTTCTAACCCAATAAAACCACCACCAATTATCGCAGCCGTTTTTACATCATTATTTTCAATATAAGATTTTATTTTTAAAGTATCCTCAACAGTTTTTAACTCAAAAATTTTATCACTTAAAGGAGCAATTTTTATAGCTTCTGCACCAGTTGCGATAATTAATTTGTCGTAATTATCATAGAAAAACTTCGCAGAAGTTAAGTTTTTTATTAAAATTTTGTGTTCGTTAGGAAAAACTTCTACAACTTCTGAATTTATAAATACATCAATATTAAACCTTGCTTTTAAACTTCCTGGCGTTTGTAAAGTTAGCTTTTCCTTATCATCTATAGTCGAAGAAATATAATATGGCAAACCACAATTTGCATAAGAAACAAAGTTACTTTTTTCATATATTTTGATTTCAGCAAATTCATCCAATCGTCTAAGTCTACAAGCAAAACTTGCTCCGCCTGCTACTCCACCAATTACGACATATTTCATTATCGTTTCCTCCAATTTTCTAAGAAAAATTTCTCTATTAAATGTATATTAACACATAGAAAAGCGTTTAAAGTTAGATTTACTTTTCAAATTAATAAGTACATTGAAGAGCAACTAATTTAAAACTATTTAATACTTCTAATCTTTTAAATAAGTCTAATATTAAGCCTATCTATTTAATAAAAGGATTTTCCATAGGAAACTAAGCTTAACTATTCACTTTCTTAAATCAACAATTTAAAAATACCTTCTAATAAAGTAAGATATGCGTATGAAAAAAATTGAACTTCTTGCTCCTGCTGGTGATTTTGAAAGACTCGTTACCGCTATTCATTTTGGTGCTAACGCTATATATTTTGCTGGTAAAAAATTTGGCTTAAGAGCTTTTGCAAGTAATTTTGATGAAGATGAGATTTTAAAAGCAGTCAATTATGCTCACGAAAGAAATGTCAAAATTTATGTTACGGTCAATATTTTAGCTCATAATGATGACTTTAATGGGCTTGTTGATTACTTAAAGTTTTTAGATAAGGCGAAAGTTGATGGTGTAATTGTTAGTGACTTAGGAATTGCAAGCTTAGTAAAAGAAAATACAAACTTAGAGTTACATGTTTCTACCCAAGCCAATGTTACCAACATTCATAGCGCTAAAATGTGGGTCAAATTAGGTGCAAAAAGATTGGTATTAGCTCGTGAATTATCGCTTAAAGAAATAAAAGAGATAAAAGATGCTTTAGGTGAAAATATCGATATAGAATGCTTCGCTCATGGAGCGATGTGCATTTCATATAGTGGAAGATGTTTACTTTCTAACTATTTAACAGGCAGAGATTCAAATAAGGGCGAATGTGCGCAACCATGCAGATGGAATTACGCTTTAGGAATTAAAAATGAAATCGATGAAACCACTTATTTCCCTATTTTAGAAGATAATAAAGGAACTTATATTCTTAATAGTAAAGATCTATGCATGATTGAACACATAAAAGAATTAGTCGAAGCTGGAATAACTAGTTTAAAAATCGAAGGAAGAATGAAGACAAATTATTATGTTGCAACCGTAGTAAATGCCTATCGAAGAGCAATTGATAATTTTTATAATGACTTTCCTCCAAATTTCAACTATCTAGAAGAGTTAAAAAAGACCTCGAATCGCGATTTTACAACTGGTTTTTATTTTGGAGACGAACATAAAGAAAATCTCACAACTTCTAAGCAAAGTGAAACTCATAAATATATTGCAGTTGTTCTTGAAAGCACAAAAGATGGTTACGTTTTAGTTGAACATCGAAATAAATTTATTTTAGGCGATGAATTAGAGATTCTTTCATCAAACGAGAGTTTCAATAAAACTTTTAAAGTTACTGAAATTTTAGATGAAAATAAAAATTCCATTAACGAAGTAAAAAGAGTCAAGGAACACGTTTATATTAAGTGTCCTTATGAATTAAATAAATACGATATTCTTCGTAAAAAAGAAAAATGAAACCCAAATTAAAAGATAATATTATTTTTCGTAGCATAATAATTCCTCTTTCACTTATTCTTTGCTTTGTTGGTCAATTTATTCCTGAAACAAATGGATTATCAAGCGAAGCTTTCGGGGTAATTTTTATATTTATTGGCGTTTTAATTTTATGGCTTACAATTGGCATTGATCGGCCTAGTTTATTATGCTTATTTGCTCTAGGTTTTATAGATAGTTTTGGTTTTAATAAGGTTTTAAGTTCAAGTTTAGGAAATTCAACCTTTGCTTTTTTGCTTTTTACCTTCATTTGCACTTACGCTTTATCTAAAACATCTTTGATTAAAAGAATTGCTTTAACTTTTATCAACTTAAAAATTGCTCAAAAAAATTCTTATCTTTTTATCTTTTTCTTTTTACTTGGAACCTTATTTCTTGGTCTATTTATATCGCCAAGCGTTCTTTTTGTTGTCTTACTTCCAATATTAAATGAAATAATCGCTCAACTTAAGCTTGAAAAGAGAGATAAAGTAGCCAAGATTTTGATGCTTGGTTTAGGCTTTACAGTTTCAATTAGTAGTGGCATGACTCCTATTGCTCACGTTTTTCCAATACTTGCTATTAACGCAGCTAATTTAGAAGTCTCAACCTTTGAATATATCGCTTTAGCTTTTCCTACAGGTCTAGTTTTATTTTTGCTAATGTATCTACTTTTAATTGTTTGCATTAGACCTAAAAAAGATGGATTAAATTTTGAAAACGTCGCAAAATTAAAAGAAACCACGCAAAAACTCGATAAAAAAGATATTATTACCTTAATAATTTTTATACTAGTCCTCTTTTTATGGATAGTACCATCTTTATTTGAATTCATTTATTACCCAATTTATGAAGCTTTTAATAAATATGGAACGATTATGCCTCCACTATTAGGTACAATTTTGCTTTGTATTATAAGAGTAGATAAAAAACCACTTATAAGCGTAGAAGATGCCTTTAAGAATGGTGTACCTTGGGGAAGCTTAATAATGTGCGCTGCTACTTTAGCTTTAGGTGAAGCAATTAAAAACGAAGATATCGGTTTAATTACTTATCTTCAATCTACCTTAGGTAATTCGCTTGTTTCTTTACCAGCTTTAGTTCTTTTAATTATTTTTACTTTACGGGCTGCAGTGCAAACTAATCTTTCTTCAAATATGGTCACCGCAACTTTAGTTGCAACTGTTGCTAGCACGATTTTAACTTCCACTTTTTCTACCTTAAATTTAGAAGCGACAATTTGTATTATTGGTATGATTGCAAGTTTTGCCTTCGCAACGCCTCCATCAATGCCTCATATTGCCATAATCAGCGCCAGCGAATCAACTTCAACTAAAGAAGTTTTTATTTATGGATCAATACTTATGGTAATATCAGTTATCATTTCTTTACTTATTTCTTATCCAATCGGATTATTAATATTTTAGGAGTTATTTTATGAAAAAACTTGAGATTTGCAGAGATTTAATTGATTCTATCGATACTCAGATAATTGAACTTTACGAAAAAAGAATGGAAGTTGTCAAAGATGTGATCGAATATAAAATAGAAAACGATTTACCAATTTATGATCAGAATCGTGAAAGTTTAATGCTTGAAAAAAACTTGTCTAAAATTAAAAATGAAAAATATAAAAAATATTACTCTGATGTATTAAACGGATTTTTAAAGGCGAGTAAAGAATATCAAAAAGATATACTAAGTAAGGGAAAGTAATCGTTTTATTCTTTTAAAAAAGTAATAACTCTTAGAAATCTTATAGGACAAAAGTATCAAAAACTTAATCTTTTTGAGCTGAAAAAGTAACGGTTATATCGCCTTTCCCTAGTGCTTCTTCCCAATTTGTTAAATCGCTAACATGAGCAAGCGGAGTATAGCTCCAAGTATTAGACCCATAAAACATGACAATTTGATTGCCTTGATAAAGAACAATATCGCCAGCTTTAGTCGTAATTTTTTCATCTTCCTGACTGAGGTTTCTTCCTAAGGGACCAACTTTTTCAAATCCACCATAATCGCTTAATTCAATCAATAAAGGTTCTTCTTTAATCATCTCGACAAATTCGCTAGTCGCTAAATTATCTTCTAAAACTAGATCAAATGTGTACTGGTATATTTCTAGTATGATTTTCATTTCTTCTACTCCTTCATTTGTTTCGTGATTATTCTCTTCCTCAATTTCTTCTTGAGTGTATGTGCTAGATTCACAAGCACTTGATGATAAAGAAATAAGTAAAAATAAAATCCTCATTAATCTTGTTTTCATATTCACCATGTTCATCTAAATCCTCCAAAATAATTTGAAATCCTTAAGCTACTCCCTAAAATCAATAAAAGTAAAAAACTCCAATCAAGTTTTCTTTTCGTCAGGGTAATTGGTTATGGGTTGACTTGCTCATCATGATCTCTACGTTTGCCATTCTTTAATCCTTTTTAGATAAAAATTATGAGCATATAGTTCGTTTCATTTACTATAACTTTATTAACGTTAAACTTTGTTTTTGCATATTCGACCAAAGCGCTTCCTATTCCATTTCCTCTTTTATCGTCATCAATAAAAAGCATTTCTATTTTTTTCATTCGCTTTTTTAAGATTAATTTTATTAAAAAGATGATAAGCATGCACAAACCAGCTCCTAAATAAAGGAATTCCGCCATTAGAGTTGGTATTAAATAACCTAGTATGAGCTTAGATAAAGGAGAAGATGTTGAGTAGCATACTGCCGCTAAAATAGCTAAGGCTATTCCACGTTTATTATCACTTCTTAAAATATTTGTCATTGCTATTTCAACACTCTTTAAATTAACTTTGTTTCATTCTATAAAGAAAAACTTCTTAATTAAAGATATTATAAATTTTTAAAACTCTAACGCACACGATAGACTTGATAAGTAAAATTGTTTCTTTAATCTTTTTGCATTTCAATCGTTTAGTTTAAATTACAATTAACTCCTTTAAACTTTCTCTAAAAATTACTATCTTCATTTCGCAAGAACTACATTTTGTCATTTTTGCGAAATGAAATTCGTCGACTTTCATTAACGGTATTTAAAGGATTTTTATAACTCGAAATCTTCAACTTATCTTTTGGTGACTCTTGAAGTTAATCTAACTAAAATTGTTTTATTCGTTTATTTAGTATTTTTTTCAGCGTCATTTGAAATTTTACCAATTACCAATCTCTAATAATATTTTTTCTCAATGTCACCTAACAGCCAAAAAAATATTTCAAATAGCATTTAGAAATTGTTCACTTGTTTTATTCAAACTATTATGTGATTTAATTAGCTTATCGCTTAGTCAGGTTTCTCAATCTTTTTAAAACTATTTATTTATTTTACTAAAGTTTTGCGGACTTTTTTGAAAATTTTAGGTAATTTAAGTTTACCTCATAACTCTCTGCTTCTTATATTTCTAAAAGCTATAAAACAAATTTATTCACAGCTAATAGGCTAAAATTAGAACTTATTTAATGAGATTTTTAAATGACCGAAATATTTACAGCGTAAGTATCATCATTAACTTTATATACTGATGGAGTGTTGCAGATAATAAAATTATCCCCTTTTTGATACATACTCTTGCTTAAACAATTAAATGCTTTTACATCGCTTTTGCCATATCTGATGTTTGATTTACATTCAATTAAATGCATAGCACCTTTATCTATAGCTACTAAATCTATTTCGTTTTGATTATTGTCTCGATAATAATAAAAATTTTCTTTCACACTATTGTTTCTAAAATTTTTTCTTATCTCATTAATGATGTAAGTTTCTATAAATCTACCACTAAAAATTGATTTGCTTAATGCTTCAGGATTATTTATTCGAGCTAAGTAAGACGCTAAACCAGTATCATTAAAATAGATCTTAGGTCTTTTAACGATTCTTTTAGTTATAGAATATTCATTATAAGGCTCAAGCAAGTAAATAATATCCCCAGCTAATAAGACACTAATCCAAGATTTAATTGTATCCGCTTTAACGCCTACAATTTTTGCTAATCTATCGTAAACCAATTCTTCTCCAGTTAAAGAAGCTAGTAATTCCATAAAATTCTTAAACTTTAATTTATTTTCGATATTGATGATTTGTGAAACATCTCTTTCTAAATATGAATTAACGTAATTGCTATAAAAAGTATCTAGATTAATGTCAGAAACATATAGTTCAGGATACATCCCTTTAACAATTAAATTGAATAATTCATTAGGATTAAGTATAAAATCACCACTTCTTTTAACTATCTCATCGTGTTCAAATATTAATTTATCTTCTTTTCTGCCGTATATTTCTCTTGCGCTTAGCGGAGACATTTTAATAATGTTTACTCTACCTGCCATAGATTCAGTAACATTTTTCATTAGTTCATAAGCTTGCGAACCAGTAAGTATATACATCCCATTATTATTGCCTTTTTCTAGCTTTTCTTTATTAACAATAGAGACGATTACATCAAATAATTTTGGAGCATATTGAACTTCATCAATGATTAGAGGTGATTTATGTATTTCCAAAAAATATTCAGGATCTTCTATTGCCAAACTGCGATTTCTTAAATCATCAAGTGAAACATAATTTAGATTTAATTCTTTTTTTATCTCATAGCAAAGAGTTGATTTACCAACTTGTCTTGCCCCAGTAATTAAAGTAATTGGTTTAATTTTTAAACTCTTAAGAATTTCTTTTTTAATTGTTCTTTCAATCATAATTTTCACCTTATAAAACAATTATATATTATTTTAGTATTTTGTCCAGTGGTACTGGAAATTTTACTAATTTTCTCTTCATCAATGTTATTGATAAAAATTATGACTGCACTTTTTAGAAAAAATACGGAATTTTTTCAGAACGAAAAACTAAAAATTTTATATCCTCTTAAACTTAGTATAAGAGATGTTATATTTTTAGCTTTTCTTAAACATTTATTATTTTTGACATTATATCGAGCTTTATCGTGCTTTTTAGCTTTTTCACCTATTTATAGATAAATTAAAAGTTTAATCAGAAGCAGTTTACATTTAAGAAAAGCAGCAAAAATCTTCATAAATATGTTTTTAAAAGATTTAAATAAACATTGCTAGATAAATTGGCATTATAGTGAGATTCCCTTCCCTTTTTATCTCGTTACTATTTGTTAAAACATAGCCTTCCTTTAACTTGTAGTTTCCTGCTTGATCAACAAGTTTTGGTATGCTCGAAAATTATTAAAGTGTTTTCCTGATTTAATTTCGATAGGTAAGATACTTAAAGAATTGTAATCGTTTATTAAAAAGTCAACTTCGCCGACCTTTTTAGAGTCAAAATAATAAAGCTCGTGACCATTACTTATTAATTCCATTGCGACAACTGTTTCATATACACTTCCTAGATTTATAGCATTATCATCTTTTAACAGGGATTTAATGTTTTCTTTATAAAGAATATCCGTTAATATTCCAACATCATTAAAATAGAGCTTTATAAGATTTTTACTACTTGATTTTAAAAGAAGAAATTTTGGATTCGTCACCGCTTTTGCATCGTTTACTATCCCTGAAGCTATTAAGTACTCAAATTCATCTTGATATTTTAATAACGAGCTTCCTTTTTTGCCTTCTATCTCATTAAATTTCACTCTTTTGACTTTGTTTTCCATATAAGAAGCCAACATATCATATATTCTTCTTATTTTTAATAAATGCATCTCATCATATTGACTAACATCTAATTTATAAAGGTCATAAATGTAGTTTTGCTCGTCTCTCATTAACTTAATATTTAAACTCGAAATAAATATATCAACGGCTCTTGGCAAACCACCAGTTAATAAGTATTCTTTAAAATAACGTAAAATTACTTTGTGCAATGGAAGACTTATGCTTGTTTTATCTTCAAAAGATGCTTTTAAAGAATCGATAACTTCAAGCGCAACTCCTCTTGCGACTAAAAACTCTTTAAAGGAGAGTGGGTGGGGCTTAACTTCACGAATATATCCAATTGGGATAAATGTACTTTTTAGGGTTATTTCTAAAAGTGAACCACTAGCAATATATCGATATCTTCCATCGATTTTAATTGCTTTTAATAGCGTTATAAGTTGAGGATAAGTTTATATTTCATCAAGAAAAATGATTGTGTCATCTACATTTCCAAGATTATTTCCATATAAAGAGCTGATTTGTAGGTAAAAATCTTCCGGCGAAGATATACCATCAAAATACTTAGAACCATTAAAATCAACGCTTAAGTTAATTTCTATATAATGCTTAAAATGTAACTTTGCGGTTTCTCTAATTATGTAGCTTTTTCCAACCTGTCTAGCTCCAGTCAAAATAAGAATGCTTTCGCCCTTATTTAGATAGTATTCTTTTAATTCTTTTTCAACGTTTCTTCTTAGCATAACAACTTTTCCAATAAAATTCTTGTGTATTTTTGCAACTTTTCCAATATATTTGCTGGTAATTTTAACAACTTTTCTAAAAAGTGACAGGTAGATTTTGTAGTGGTAACCTAAATTTTATTAATGGAATGAAAATTTTTAGCATATTTTATTTGCGTTGACTTTATTTTTGAGATTTTTATGTTCAATTGATTTACAATTAAATAGTCTGAAATGTACCTTTAAAAAGAGATATTTGGCTACTCTATCTTTAAAGGGTTAAGGTGTGATTACAATTACGCCACCATTTTATCTTCGTTTATTGTTTTAAAACTAATCTTAATGGTGTTGACGATGGTTTTAAAACAACATCTTCAGGTCCAATAAGTTTAATATTCAATTTTTAGACAGCATCTAACCTAAATTTTTCAGAGAAACATTGGTACGGGGTTTTATTTTCCAATATTTCTCTAACATAAAAGTTGATGTGACTGAAAAGTTTATCGATATTCGCTTGATGAATTTTATTACTGTCTAGTGATTCGCCTTTTAGAAGAACGAATCTAATAAGTTCGTGATTCCTTTCACATTCATGCTAATCACTAGACTTTTTTGTTTTCTGTTAAAACTATATCCTCACTCATCGTAGATTGTAGTAAGTCTCTAAAAACTGCAAATTTCAATCAAAAAAGCTGCAAAAGTCCATTAAAAAATAAAATTTGCTTCTCAATTTTCTCTTATGTTTTTATCAAGTCTGCTTATCCAACTAGGATTTGAAAACCATTCATGATGTGCAAATATCAATAAAAATCGAGAACGTAGCATTTTATTAAAAAAGAGAAGCAAATGATTAAAATAACTTTATAGAAAATTTCAAAAATCAAAACTAACAAAAGAGGTTACTATCACTAGTAACCTCATACTTTTTTTGAGATATTACTTACAACTTATTCATCAATTGTAATTTGAATTGGGTTTGCTTCGATAGGTAAGCTTGTTAAAGAAAGAATACCATCATTAATTTGATTAAACCCAGTTAGAGATGAACCAGTTCCTGTCCAATCCAAAACATTAAGAGCAACAGGTTTTTCATATCTACCCTCTTCTTCATTCCAAACACTGTAACCAGAACTAATAGAATAAGTGTGACCAACTGCAAATACCATTGTGCCTTTACCATCTATAAGTTCATCAAGAGAAAATCCTTGATATTCAGGTGCATTGCTTCCATAGATATGATTTTGATCAGTGATACTAATTTGAATATTTTCTAAATCATCATAAGAAGTTTCGTTGATGACAGTAAATGGAGCCTTCCAAGTTTCAACTTCAATTTCTCCATATTCAGTAACAGTAAATGTTCTCATTAAGGTTGCTTCACTTGAATTATTAAAGTCTAAATGAACATAAATTGTGGCTTCCCCTGGCCTAATTTGTTTTAAATCAACATCAATTGCTCCGCCAATGACGTAATTTGCTGCTCCAGAACTTACTTCGCTTGCTAATAAAGGGTCAAAACTAAGTGCACTATCTGGTATAACATCTTGATTAGAAGATAAAACTTCTTTGGTTTCAACGACGTTATTATATGAGCCAAATTCAGTCATATTAAAATTCAAGGTTAATTCTTGATCGCAATCTAAAAATTCATAGCCCTTATCTTCTTCACTAGCCATTGAAATTTCATCAATCACATTTTCGCCCCAACTTAAATAATCATCTGGATCGTCGTATTCAGTAATTGGTGTTAACTCTACTTCGATTTTCACATCTTTGCCTGGCATTATAAATTGATAGCCTAAAGAACCTTTATTAATTGATGTTCCATTATAAGTTACTTCGCCAATCTCATAAAATACACTTTTTGATTCAACATCAAAAAGAATGTTACTTCCTTCTTGCCCTTGGCTAGCTAAATCGATGATTTTATAATTAGCATTTTCATCGTAAGAAATTTTATAAATAGTAGGGTCTTCACCACCACCTTCGCCTCCATCTCCACAAGAAGCTAAACTAAAAACAAACGACGAGCACAATATACTAGTTAAAATAATGCTTGTTTTCTTCATAATTATTTTTCTGCTAATAAGCATCTCCTTGATAATATTCTAAACAAAGCAGGAGAAATTTAATAGAATTTTTCGCAAATCGGCTACATAATCTTAAAAACTATTCAATTATTAAATATGAAAATGTTATTAGAATTAACATTCGCTATTAATCTAATCTTCAATCACAAACAAAACCACATATAAAATGGTAATTAAATATTATTCCCATCTTCTTTATATGGTTTTTGAACAATTGTATAAGATTTATTTATGGTTTATGAGGCTACTATATTTTTTATTAAATAATGCGAGAGCATTGATTCTTTTCATTTTTTTCGATTCCATCGATATTTTCAACTTGCCATTTGCAAACGGCGATTATTTCGCTAATTCCTTATAAGCTGTCAAATTTTTTTCAATGAGCTGATTGGAGAGTTTTTCTACAGAACTATCTGTTGCCATTTGAATCTTAGTTCCTGTGCGCTTGACCTCAAAGGGAATACGTTGTTCTCGAACAGCTTGCTTGACAAACATGGTAATAGCTGAACTCAAAGAAAGTCCGAGATCGTTAAACAATTCATCAGCTTGAGCTTTAAGCTGTTCATCCATGCGGATTGTAACATTGATGTTAGCCATATGAATACCTCCAATTCGAATTACATCTACATTATAGCAAAACCAATGAGAAATCTATTATCTTATGTAATTATTATGTGCATTTTATTTGCAACGCAAGGAATGATAACAGTGAAAAAAGACCAGACACTTTTTTCAATAAGTCAACAAGAACTTTGGACAAGTTCATGGACATCGGCAATTCATAATTGACATCCTTGCCCCTAATTAAAATCATGAAGCAATGCTCAAGATTTTGTGTTGGGTATCGTTTTTCTAGTAGGACAAAAAAATTAAAAAATCGATCGGCTCGAACCTATTTTCATCTACTAGCAAAACAATAATTTTGGATGTTTATAAAATCTTATTTTTTGAAGTTACTTTTTTAATTAACTACAAGAATTTTAGAAAATTTCTATACATAATGTGTCATGCTATTAATAAAATACGATAATCTATAAGCAATAAAATTCCATATCATAAAATACTAAATACCGCTAAGAGGAATGACATAAACATCTTTATCCAATGGATAAACAGAATCGGTATTACATAT
>CALVMF010000008.1 GCA_944342125.1 uncultured Bacilli bacterium
ACATTAAGATCTTGGAGAGATAAAAGAAAAAAGTCTGCACACCCTTAGAAGTTCTAAGTTTGTATCAGACATGTCGTACAAATTGTGGTACTCTGTATGGGATTTGAACCCATGAATGTTGCCTTGAGAGGGCAATGAGTTAGACCGCTTCTCCAACAGAGCATTGCGTGTAATATTATACAATATTACACTTCAATTTCTACAATAAGTTTAGGATTTTTTCAATGCGCGAAATCACTTCTTCTTTGCCTAAAATTTTCATTATTGCAAATAAATTAGGAGTAACTTTTCTTAAAGCCATTGCAACTCTAATTATTTCACAAGCATCATTCGTACATCCGCAATATGCATCAGGATTTGCTTTATATGCCTTATTATCAACACAAAATTCATTCTTTTGAGCGATAGTTTTTACGTTTGTGAACCAATCATTTTCTTCTTTATCAAGACAAAGATTGCTATTTAAATAGTCGTTTAAAAAGTTTTTAATTTTTTCGTTTGTTAATTTTGGAGAAAACTCAAGTTTTGTGTTTTGAAGCAACTCATCATAAACCTTAGAATCAAAGAACTTAATAATTGGATAAATATCAGAATATTTTGCGTAGTCCTTACGTGGATTTTTCTTTTCACGCTCAATATTCATTATTTCCATAAAGCGGTTATAATCTTTTTCAATAAACTTTTTTAGTTCAGGTGAATAGAGTTTCGCCCATTCATAAGCTTTTGCTGAAATTTCTTCTTTACTCATTTTTGCTAAAATTTCTTTTGAGTAAAACTCTAATTTATCGTTGTCAAATAAAGCTCCATCTAAAGACATCTTTTTAAGCGAAATCTTAAAATGAGATAAATCATAGTCCTTACTAGTAACTAAGAAATCTTCATAATTTGAGTTAATAATGGTCATTAAGTAAACTAGAAGAGCGTGTGGCTCATAGCCAGCCTTTAAAAAATAGTCAACGCTTGCTTCATTATCTTTTCTTTTTGATAATTTTCTTTTGTTTCCATTATCAAGTTTCATAATAACTGGCAAATGTGCATATTTTGGGGCTTTAAAGTTTAACGCTTTAAATAGTTGAATGTGAATTGGAAGAGAAGAAAGCCACTCTTCTCCACGAGTAACTAAATTTGTATGCATAAAATGATCATCGACAACGTGAGCAAAATGATAGGTAGGTAGTCCATCGCTTTTTGAAATAACGATATCTTGGTCATTTTCAGTTAGTTCAAGCTCTCCCCTTACTTCATCGTGACATTTTATTTTATTAAGATGATTTCCCATCGATTTAAAGCGGATTACATAAGGTTTACCTTCTTTAATTAATTCAAGAGCTTTTAAAGGATCCAAATCACGATATTTAGCATATTTTCCATATACACCAGTAATCTCTTTATTTTTGGTTTGCTCTTCTCTTAATTCTTGTAGCTCTTCTTCGCTTAAAAAACAAGGGTAGGCTAAACCACTTTTAAGCATTTCTTTAATTACTACTTCATAAATCTTTTTTCTTTTTGATTGAACATAAGGTCCATAATTACCTATTTCTTTATCAGCTTGATAGCCTTCATCAGCTACAATATTAAATTCTTTAAGTTGTTTAATTAAAAGTTCAGCGCTTCCGCTAACTTCGCGCTTTGTATCGGTATCTTCAAGTCTTAAATAAAAGATGCCCTCACTATCTTTAGCCATTTTATAGGCAACTAATGAAGTAAATAAGCTTCCAGTGTGTAAAAATCCAGTTGGAGATGGAGCAAATCTAGTTACTTTAGCTCCTTCTTTTAATTCTCTTTCAGGATATCTTTTTTCAAGATCCTCAATAGACTCATTTATATCAGGATATATATAATTTGCTAATTCTTCTCTTGCGTTCATAAATTGCTCCTTTTCATAAAAATTTTTATTGACTTAATAATCGAACCCAGCATATAATAATCAAGCGACGCAGGTGTAGTTCAGTGGTAGAACATCTCCTTGCCAAGGAGAATATGCGGGTTCGATTCCCGTCACTTGCTCCATTTTTTTAATAAAAAATGCAAGTGAAGGGAATCGAAAGTTTACTTGCTTCTTAGACCTAGTAATAGGTCTTTTTATTTTGTCTCTCCTTTGGTTTCATCATGCTTTTCTTCGTTGCTATTTTCATCATTAGAAGACTCTTTTTCTTTCATTTCTTGCATTCTTTTACATTTTCTTTGATAAGGAATATAAGAATCATCTTCAGCAATGTTTTGGAAAATATCTTCATCACTTAAGCCTTCAAAATCGCTATCTTGATAACCTTTATTTTTAAGCTCATCAATAACACTTTGCCTAATATTCTGGATTGAATTTTCAGCTTTTTTAAGATTTTCTTCGCCAATTCGACTAGTTAATGCAGCGTTTTCTTTATAAATTCTAAGTTCGTTTTGCGCACTTTTTAAGAAAGTTGTCATGAAATAAACTGAAAATCTACCCCAAAGCGCTTCATGAAAATTAAAGATAACTGGCAAGAATGGAAGACACAAAATTACTGAAGCTACGATTGAAGTTAAACTCAATATCGATCCACTCATTTCTTTAGGGCCAAAAAATCCAAACAAGAAATAACTTAAAGTAAAGACTAAAACATAAAGGATTGTTAAAGGAAAGCAAACATAATAATAATTCCCATAATATTGCTTTCTATTTTGTCTTAAAGTTTGAATAAAAATAAGTTCAGTAGCTTGTTGAGGAGCTTTAACTCCTAAAACAGTAGCTAAATAATATTTAAAAGTATTTCTAGAAATTGTGTGGAAGAAATAATAAGAAGCTAATAAAAGAGGGAAGAATCCAGTTATCATAGCGTAACGATTTATAGCATCTTCATTTTGAAGAAGAAAGCTATTTAGCTCATTTAAAATTTCTTGAGTATTGGTCGTATTTTGACTAAGAATACTTTCTATTTCCATTACTAAAGCATTGAGTTCAGTATTAGGAACATTACTAATTCCAAATACGATAAGATAAACAATAAAGGATAATATAATCTCGATTGCTAAAGCCTTAATTAAAGTTGACCAAACTCTTAATTGACCACGAAATGGTGGTCTTGTTCCTATTAAATAGGTTTTTAAAAAACTTGTATATTTTACCTTATCTCTAGCTGGAGAATGCAAAGCTCCATTAATTGCAAAGAAACTATAAATAAATGGTGAAAAGATACTTAATACAAGACATATTCCTAAAATCGCAATTAAATAATCAAACATTCCAAGCATCGATAAAGAGCCAATTTGATTTAAAATCAGCGCAAAAATAACATATATAATTAAAAGAGCAACTGTAATCGTGCTGCTCATCTTTATTGTAAAGCTTGATTCATCAAGCGCTTTTTTGTAAATGTTTTTAATATTAACAGTCGGCTTAAAATTCATAATTAATAAATATCCTCAGCAGTCGTATCATTATAAGAATGTTTACCATAAAGTCTTGATATATCTTGAACAGCATATTCAAGTTGTTTCTGATCCATTCTTTTAACGTCGCGCTTTTCTACCATTTTAATAATCTTTTTAAAATTCTTTTTTGAAACAATAAATGAATTATCTTTGTTTAATTCATTGGCATTTTTAATCACACAGTTATCGTTAATAATAACGACACTTATAAAGAACGAGCGATCAATTTGCGTAACTAAAGAAAGTTTTTCAACTCGTTTTTCATTAACGTGCATTGGATTTTCCATTTCATATTTTTTACCATCATTAGAATAGAAAAACCAAGTTGAGTCATCTCTATTTCCACTTATTGCTCCTCGATAATAGCGATCTTTAATAACGTAAATATATTTATCGCCAAATAAAACATGGTCAATTCGGCAAACAAGTTGATTATTATTTTTAATAACTAAGTTATTAATTAAATAATAATCACCAATATCGGCCACATTTCTAATCGCTTTATAATATATATTTTGAAAGTTCTTAAAAGAATAATGCCTTTTAGCAACTGGAAAAATAAGAAGAAAAAGCAAAATAAACGCAATTAAACAAATCGCAATAATCGTTACAACAAAAGCGATTGGATTTTCTTCGTAATTAAATATGTCAAGCAAAGCTAAGTTAAACAAAAACTACTCCTTTGTTAAGGTTAAAGCAAGTTTAACCATTCTAGTTAAATTATGACTTCTTTCTTCTTGGGTCATATCTTTTTCATCGTTAACAAATGAATCGCTGATTGTTAATAAGCAAAGAGCTTTTTTATGAAGTCTCATAGCATTTAAAAATAAACCATAGCTTTCCATTTCAACAGCTAAAATGCCTAATTCTTGTGGAATCTTATAAAAATCCTTTTGTGGATCATAGAAAATATCGCTAGAAAAAACTGGACCAACATGAACTGGTATGCCAAGCTTTTTAGCATGGTTATAAGCTCTATTCATCAAAGTGAAATCGCTACAAGGAGAAACATGTACTCCTTTATTTGTGTAATAATTTGCATAATTAGAGTTACTTGAAGCACTAGTTGCAATAATTACATCACCAATATGACATTCTTTTTGATAACCTCCAGCGGTTCCAATTCTGATAATATTTTCTACTCCATAGAAAGTATAAAGTTCATAAGAATAAATCCCAATTGAAGGTACGCCCATTCCTGAAGCCATAACGCTGATTTCTTCGCCGTCTTCTGTGTGTCCTGTAAAAGCTAAAATGCCCCTTACATCACTAACTAATTCATAATCTTTTAAAAATGTTTCAGCAATCCACTTTGCTCTTAAAGGATCGCCTGGCATTAAAACTGTTTTTGCAAAATGTGCACTATCTTTGATATGGGTTGACATACTCTTCCTCCTTGACAATATATCTATCTATATCGTTTAAACACGAGTAATCGCTTATAAATTCAAATTTATCCTTAATTATTTTACTACTATCAAGATTAATTTTAATAGTAAGTAGATAAATTGGCCAATCAATTTTCTCATTTATAAGCATATTTTCTTTAAGTTCGGCTGAATTTATTAACTTTTCAAGCGAGTATTGAAAACTTTTAAATTCGAGCGCTTTCTTTAAATGCTCTTCAATATCATCTTTTAAAGACACAAAACTAGAAGGGGTAAAACTTATAAGTTCAAGACCTTTCTTATTTTTAAAGGCTAAGATTTCATTCTTTTCGTTTTTAATAATACATTTAACTTTTAAGGAAAGATTTTGATGTGGGTTAAGTAAATCTAATTCACTATATTCATCAATTGCTTTTAAAATCAAATCGAGAATTTCATCTAAATTATCAACATCTTTTCCAAGAGCTCTTTTAACTTTATAAATTTTGGCTTTTGTAAAAATTTCTATAAGATATGAAAATAAAGTTTCTTTATCATTCATGATTTTCACTTTCGTTAGTCTTGTTATTTTGAGCCATGCTTTGTTCCATGATGTTTGAGAAAGCATTTTTAAATGAATCACGACTATAATGCTCTAAAACACCTTTATAGGCGATAGAGATATTGCCAGTTTCTTCACTAACAACAACAGTTACAGCATCGTATTGCGTAGAAATTGCTAAAGCTGCTCTATGGCGAGTACCATATTTTCCATCAAGAGATGCCGTTGAAACATCTTTATACATAACAGCCGCAGCATAGATTATATTTCCTTTTATAATCACCGCTCCATCATGAAGTCTTGTTCCTTTATAAAAGATTGTTTCAATAAGCTCAGCATTAACAGGAGCTTTTAAAATCGTTCCATTATTTCCATCTTCACATACTTCGGTTAAATTATCGTTTCTAACAAAAGAAAGTAAGGCGCCGATTTTATATTGCGATAAATATAAAACGCTAGTATTGATAATGTCGTAAAGCTCACTTGTTGCATAAGGTTCATCAACTTCTAAAGTCGTTCTTTTTTTCTTGATTTTAATTCCTCTACTGAATTTGTTTGCAAGAATTAATCTAAATTCGCTCATGTTAACAAACATTGCAACTATAGCAATGACTGTAATAATTGCTAAACAAATTTGAGCAAGATAATCGAGCATAAAAATATGCGACATTAAGAAAATGAAACTAAAAATAGCAAGCGAATACCAAACAAATTTTCTTTTTACAAAGTAATCGATGAAAACGTTTAATACTGCTATTGCAAGAAGCGAAAAAACAAAATCGCAAATTGGACCAGCTTCACCTGAATCAAATACAGTCGCTAAAACATTAATTAGCATAGTTGATACCTTCTTTATCTAAAATATCTCTTGCAATAAAGACGCCATTTGCTCCAGCTTGAGCTAGACCTCTAGTTATACCAGCTCCATCGCCACCTACATACAAATTTTTAATGCAAGTTTCAAAATTATTAGCGCATTCTACTCTATCGCTATAAAATTTAGCTTCAACTCCATAAAGTAAGGTGTGGGCATTAGCAATGCCAGGGGTAATATGATCTAAAGCTTGGATCATTTCGATGATTGATTGCATAGTTTTATAAGGTAAAACTAAACCTAAATCACCAGGAACTGCTTCTTTTAAGGTAGGAACGACAAAGCCTTCTTCGATACGTTTATAAGTGCTTCTTCTTCCTTTAATTAAGTCGCCATATCTTTGAACGATTACGCTACCATTAGAAAGTTTATTTGCAAGTGCAGAAATTTCTTCAGCGTATTCGTTACTGTCTTTAAAAGGTTCTGTAAAAGTATGGGAAACAAGTAAAGCAAAATTTGTGTTATTGCTTCCTAATGTTGAAGAATTATAAGCGTGACCATTAGCGGTAATAATGCCATTATTATTTTCAACAACGACATGGCCGCTTGGATTTGAACAAAATGTTCTAACTTTTGTTCCTACAGAAGTCGAATAAATGAATTTGCCTTCGTATAGTTTTTCATTTATTTCGCTCATAATAACATCGTTTGTTTCAACTCTAACCCCAATATCAACTCGGTTATTTGTAAGTTTAACTTTATGCTTTCTGAGGCATTTAGATAACCATTGTGAGCCAGGTCTACCAACATTTAAGACAACATACTTGCCTAAATATTGATTGCCTTTTTCATCAACAACTCCGCAAATCTCACCTTTTTCAACGATAATATCTGTGATATGTGTGTTAAAAAGCATTTTAACGCCATCTTTTAAAAGTTGTTCATATATCGAAGTTAGAAGTTTTAAGTTAACTTCGGTGCCAAGATGTCTAACTTGAGAACGAAGAAGTTTTAAGCCAACAGCTAAACCTCTTTTTTCAATATCAAGTATTTCTTGAGTATTTGGATTGGTAATTTCTTTAGGTGCTCCATGATCTAGATTTATTTTATCGACATATCGAATTAAGTCGACAACTTCTTCTTTAGGGATGTATTCATCCATCCAACCACCAAATTCATTAGTAATATTGAATTTACCATCCGAAAATGCACCACATCCACCAAATCCACTTGTCATGGAACAGCTTGGATAACATTCACTTTTGCCATAAATATCTTGTGGACATTGTTTAATTACGCCTTTTAATATTGGACAAGTACGATGATAGATATCTTTTCCTTTATCGATTAAAAGGACATTACAGTTTGGATTTCTTTTTTTAAGCTCATAGCAGAGATAAATTCCACATGGACCAGCCCCTACAACTACTACATCATATTTTTCCATACAAAACCCTCATTGACTTTAATATTATACATAATATTAAGTTAGTGAAAAATCAGTTTTTAGCAAAAATGTGTTGAGTTAACACGATTTTTATACAAAATCTACTTAAGATAACTTATTGTATGTTCTTTCCTTTCTTTTGCCAAAGGAAATTCGTTAGTGTAGCCAATTGCAGCTGAGCCAATTACTCTATAACCTTCAGGCACTCCAGCTTCTTTTAAAAGTTCCATAAACTTTGGATTTTTATATAAAATTGGTTCGCCTAGTTGATTAATCCAGCAACTCCCTAAGCCTAATGCTCTAGCTGATAAAAATATATTTTCTAGTGCACATGACCCATCGTGATCATAAATTAAATTGCCATCTTTATGAGAAACAATAATTAAAAGTGGAGCGTGATAAGTGACATTATAATTAGGATTAGAAAAGGTTTCGCCAATTATTTTGCTCATTTTAGCTAACCAATCTTTATTAGTGATGACCGAAAAATGCCAGCCTTGATTATTCATCGCACTAGGAGCAAATTTAGCGGCTTCTAAAATTGTTTCAATATCTTTATCGCTAACTTCTTTATCTAAATAATTTCTTACACTTCTTCTTGATAAAATACATTCTAAAGCATCCATATTAATTCCTCGCTTGTATTTATATTTTATCAAAATATCGAAAATATGTTTTGTTCTCTTTGAGCCTTTTTTAAATCCTTCAGGATTTTTAATCTCACAAATTTTTATAAAATATATGATTTTTGCGTGGTTTTATTAATAACTAACGTTGAAACATAATATTTTCATTATTAAACATCTTCGCTGATAAAAAGACTAATAGTCCTGAAAAAATTATGTTAATTGATACCGTTACTGCAAGATAAGGGACAATAGAAGCAAGATTAGATTCGGTGATTATTAAATTCATAGATGAAACAATATTTAATAAAGGTATAAAGGCAAATCCAATATTTGACATATCAATTGCAAAAGGAATAACGGCTGAAATCATTAAAATTGTCATAAGCGGAGTCAAATAGCTTCCTGCTTCTTTAATTGATTTTGCAAAGGTTGAAATAAGAAGACCAAGCGTCACAAATAAAATTAAGGACGTAATCATTAAAAGAAGGAGCATGATAAATGAACCAGCACTAAAAATTATGCCAATGGAAGCATCGGTTCCATATAAACTAGGTAATGAGAAGATTAATCCTAAAAATGAAACAGTTCCGCTTGTTAAACTAATCAAAGTTAACGCACTAATTTTACCTAAAGCTAATTCACTTCTTTTAATCGGAGTCATTAGTAAAGAAGCAAGGGTTCCTCTTTCTTTTTCGCCAGCAATTGCTTCAGGGCAGATTGAAATAACTGTCGAAAATAGTAATGAGATAGTCACTAAAGGAATTACGAAACTCATTACATTTTTAAAGGTATAGTTCTCAGTGCTTAAATTTGCATCGATAAAAGCACCATTTTCTAGGTTAACTGTATAATTTGTGTAAGATTCCGTTAATAAAGAAGATAAAAGGGTGTATAAATAAGTCGCATTTTGACTACTCCCATCATAAAACAAGGAAATATTTACTTTTTTCTCACTGCCTTCTTGATAAATACTTTCATCAAACTTATCTTCAAAAACAACTAAAACATCATATTGATGATCTTTTATCGCATCTTTATATTCATCCACTTCATCTAAAGAAATGTAATGATAATCGGTTTTATTAGTTTTTTCAGAAAGAGCAATATATTGATTTAAATTCTCAAAAAGTAAAGGCGCAGTGCTATCGCTTGTTACATTGTTATTCGTTGCAACTATTCTATAAGTATAATCTTGAGGAATTTGAGAGGTAGGAGAAAAAGCTGAGGTCACAAATTTTCCCATAAGAGAATATACAAGGAAAATAATAATACCTGGAAGATATAAAGCAGCGAGCATTCTAGGCTCTGTAAAATATCTTTTTAATTCTTTAAGGAAGATTGTCTTAATATTCTTCATGGCCTTGCTCCTTATAATAAAGATCAAAAAAAACGTTATCTAAAGATTTATCTTTGGTGACTTCTTTAAGTTCACCTTCTAAAACCTTTTTTCCTTTTAAAATAATAGCTACTCGGTCACATAACTTTTCGATAATAGAGAAAATGTGTGTTGAAATAATAATAATCTTATTTTCCTTTTTTAAGTCTAATAAATAATCTTCAACATCTTTACTAGCCACAATATCTAATCCATTAGTTGGCTCATCAAAAATAATGACATCTGGATTGTTACATAAAGATATCGCTAATGATACTTTTTGCTTCATACCAGTTGAAAGGTCATGAATTTTAACATCTTTAAAAGCCGAAATTCCAAAACGATTAAAGAGTTTCTCTTTGTTGGCTTTAGTTTCTTCTTCGCTTAAACCATATAATCTAGACATATAGGTAAAAGTATAATCTGGTGTGAAGAAATCATCTAATTTTAACTCACTAGTTAAAAAACCAACCTTTTTTCGATAAAAATAAATCTCATCATAAATATTTTTATCGTTAAAATAAATTTCTCCAGAATCTGCTTTTATTAAAGAAGCGATAATTCTTAATGCGGTTGTTTTTCCAGCTCCATTTGGACCTAATAAGCCATAGATTTCGCCTTCTTTAAAGCTAGCTGAAAAATCTTGTAATGCGACAATTCTATCCACATTTGATTTAGAATTTTTCTGTTGCTTTTTACTAATTTTAAAACTTTTAGTAATGTTTTCTACTCTTAATTCGTTCATAGATTTATTCTACCATACCCCTTTAAATTGCCCTATAATTTTCAGAAAAAGTAAAGAAATATTTACAATTAAATCCGCAAAAGTTCACTTTTTCTATAAAAGTTCTAAGACTTTATTCGCAAATTTGAAGATTGCTTCAGAAGCTCCAATAACGTTATCTTCATATTCGCCACCCGAACCACTATCAGAAACTGCTTTTATGGAAACTAGGTCAACGTTATTTTTATAACATGTTAAAACTATCCCAGCGCTTTCCATATCACAAATATCACAACCATATTCATTTATAAGTTTATTTTTAAAAACTTCATCAGCTATGAATTTGTCTCCGCTTGCGCATCTAACAAATTGAACATCCTTAAAATTCCTTTTAATTTTTCTAACATACTTATTGTTAATTGGAATATCAGGAGAAGAAAATTCTTCATATTGAGCAGGTCTAATTTTATCAATTAATGAAATATCAAAATCGTAGTGGACGACATTATTAACTAAAAAGACGGTATTGATTTTTACATCATTTCTTAGCGCTCCACAAACTCCATAATTAAGTATCAGCTTAACACGATATTTTGTGATTAAAAATTGAGTGATACTTGAAGAAGCGATTTCTCCAATCCCAGATCTAACTATATATAAAGTGTGTTTACCAACCTTATAGATAATAGTGCCAAAAGTATCATTCGTTTTTTTACTTTCTTGAAATTTAAAACCATTGAGTGCGGAATTATATTCTTCTTCTGTAGCTAAAACTAAACCAATTTTCATTGCTCTCTCCTTCTATTCATCGCGAAATTTCTAATTGTTCATGTAATTTAAGCTGTGCTTTTTCATTATTATCTCTAAATTGAAGTTCATAAAGTGTTTTATAAGCTCCGTTTTTAGCGATAAGTTCATCGTGCGTACCAGATTCTTTAATTTCTCCATCCGAGATGACATAAATTTTATTTGCGTTTCTTATTGTTGATAAACGATGAGCAACGACAATTGTTGTTCTTCCCTTACATAATTCATCCAAAGCGTTTTGAATTAACATTTCGGTTGTATTATCAAGAGCGCTAGTAGCTTCATCAAGAATTAAAATCGAAGGATTTTTCAAGAAAATTCTAGCTATTGAAATTCTTTGCTTTTGACCACCAGAAAGTTTTACACCTCTTTCACCTATTTGAGTATCAAAACCTTGAGGTAAAGATTTAACATAATCATAAATGTTTGCTTTTTTGCTTGCCTCAATCAATTCTTCTTCGCTAGCATCTAAATTACCATAAAGAATATTGTCCTTAATTGATCCACCAAAAAGAAATACATCTTGTTGAACAATTCCGATTTGTTTTCTTAACGACTCAAGGGTATATTCATTGATATTTTCGTTATCGATATCGATTTCTCCCTTACTTACATCATAAAAGCGAGGAATTAAATGACATATCGTCGTCTTTCCTCCTCCCGAAGGACCTACCAAGGCGACTTTTTCGCCACTTTTAATATCAAAAGAAACATTTTTTAAAATTCCTTCACTACTTTTATAGTGAAAGCTTACATTTTTAAAAGATATGTCACCTTTAACTTCTGGACAAATTTTGCTTCCTTCATGGATGTTCTCCTCTTCTTCATCCATAATTTCAACAAATCTTTTAAAACCAGTTGTTCCATTTTGAAATTGTTCTACGAAATTAATTAGTTGATTCATTGGTTGAATAAACATATTCACCGAAATAATAAAGGTTGAATAATCAGCAATGTCTATCATTTCGTTATATAAGAAAATGCCTCCAACTAATAAAACAATTATGTTAAAAACATCGGTGATAAATTGAGACGAGGCAAAGAATTTCCCCATGGCACTAAAAGCTGAGCTTCTTGCTTTTACAAATTTTTCATTAGTTTTTTCAAACTTTTCTGACTCTTTTTTAGTATTAGTAAAAGCTTTAGTAACTCTAATTCCGGAAATCGATGATTCTAAAGAACTATTAACTTCTGCAATAGCAATCTTAGATTCAAGTTGAGCTTTTCTCATTTGTCTTCTAAAGTGAGAAGTTACAAAGAATAAAAATGGTACGCAAGCAAATATGATTAAAGCTAAAATCCAATTAATAATCGATAGATAAACAAAACTGGCTAAAAGTGTAAATCCAGCAATAAATATATTTTCAGGACCATGATGAGCAAGTTCTGATATATCTAAAAGATCATTTGTCATTCGCGACATTATCTTTCCAGTTTCATGCTCATCATAGAATGTATAAGGGAGTTTTTCTAATTTATTAAACATATCCGAACGCATTTGAGCTTGCATTCTAACACCCATAATATGCCCATAATATTGAATAAAATATCTTAAATACATTCTAATTATGTAAACTAGTAAAAGAGAAATAGCACAAATTATAACGAGCTCCAATTTTTTATTAGGTATAAAATCATTTAGCATGTATCTTGTAATAATTGGATAACCCATTCCAATAAGCGCTACAAGAAAAGAAGCTATCATATCTAAAGTAAAGATAACTTTATGAGGTTTATAATAAACAATAAATCTTTTTAATAACTTCATCTATCTACTCAACTTTTTCCATTCTTTTAACTCGATATTTAATAAAATAGTTAATTTTTGCGCCATTTTTTTAAAATTTAGAACTAACTTAACAAAACATCTAACACCATCATGAGCAAAAATCCGATAATAAATGATATGATGCCATAATGGTTTTTACCTTCTCCACTAACAGCCGTTGGAACCAAATCTTCAATCGTAACATAAATCATACAGCCAGCTGCTAAAGACAAAGCCCAAGGCATTAAAGGTTGAATAAAGTAAGCTAGTAAAACACCTAACACACCAACAATAGGTTCAACGACTCCAGTTGCTGTTCCATAAAGGAAAGCCTTATTAGCAGATGATGTTTCAGTTTTAAAAGGTAAAGAAACTATCGCTCCTTCAGGAATATTTTGAATCGCAACGCCTAAAGAAAGCATAATTGCTGAACCAAAAACAACAAATAAATCTCCTCCAGTTGTAAAATTAGCTAAAGCAACACCAAAGGTAACTCCAGTTGATAAGCCTTCAGGAATGTTATGAATAAGAACGGCTAAAAACATTTTTTGTTCGCGACTTATTCTACTTGTTTTAATTCCTTCTTCGTATTTTTCTTGAGCGTGAATATGAGGAACAAGATGATCTATTCCAAAAATAATAAGAACGCCAATCAAAAATCCTAAAACAATTACTAAAATCGGTGGCATGTAATCAATTTCGCTTTCCATAGCTGGTAATAATAAGCCAAAAAACGAAGCTGAAAGCATAACTCCTGCCGCAAATCCATTAAATATCTTTCCAAGATTTACGCTCATCGCTCTATTCTTAAAAATGTAAATAAAGCTAGAACCAAGTGTGGTTCCTAGAAAAGGAACTAATAAACCTAAAACAATAATAAGTACTTCCATAAATTTTCCCCAGAAAATAATATCACATTGTAAGGATTTTTATATTTATAAGAATCTTTTTTTAGACTAAAACTGATTTATAAATTTTAACAAGTTCGTCTAAAGCAAATTTTGCGTTAAGACCCGAAGTTGAAGGCAAAAAATATGCCATATTTAGGTAGTCCTTAAAGTGGTTTTTAAAAATTGTCGATGCTTTATTGCCGGTTAGAACTATCTTTTTTATAGGATAATTTTCTATTAACCTTGGAATATCGCTTAAAGTAAAGTCGTAAATTGCACTATCTTGCGAACCTTCAATTTCACAGCTTTCAATAACATCATATAAGGCAATTTTATGTCTTTTTAATAGCTCTTGCTTCTCTTTTAATGTTTCAGGAAATGTCTCATTAAAAACCGCTGAAATAACTTTATAAAAACGATTCCCTTTATTCATGTAATAAAAGTTTTCTTTTAAAGATATTAGACTAGGGAAAGATCCTAATATTAAAATTTCGGAATCATCTTTAATGAATGGTGGGAATTTATGAGTTGCTTTTCGAATTATTTTTAAATCCCTCTTTAAATCAATTATTAGCTTTGTAAGATATTTCTTAGGGTATTTAATCGATAAATCTTTATCCTTTGCATAATCAGGAAACAAAGAATAAACCTTAATTTTTTCGTAATTATCTTTAGATTTTAAAAGATTTTCACCGCAAATCACAATTATTTTATCTAAATACTCTTTAGGTGTTGCTTTTAATAAGCCGCCAACAACCTTGCCGTTTAATGATTGCTTATCAAATCTTCCTTCGCCAGTTATTATGTAATCGTATTTTTTAATAAGATCTTTATAGTTGATGATTTTAAGTAAAAACTCAATTCCCTGAACATAATTAGCTTTTAAAATTTGATTAAAAACAAAGCCAATTCCACCAGCTGAACCATCACCAATAATAGGTGATAATTCTATATATTGATCTTTTATTAAGTTGACGAGTTTTAAAAATAAATTCTCTAATCTATTAATATCTTCTTCGCTTGCTCCTTTTTGTTTAGCAAAAACTTTGTTCGCGCCTTTTTCACCTAGCAGATAATTATTAACATCATTTATGATATTAATTTTGATATTAAGCTTATAAAAATCTTTAAAGTCTATTCTTTTAACTTCTTTAATATCTTTAATGTATTTAACACTTGCCTTTTTATTGTGTAAATCATAAAAATTAAGACCCAGGGAAGCTAAAATTCCTAGTCCCATTTCCGAAATTCCACTTCCTCCTAGACCAATATAAACTTCTTTATATCCTTTTTTATCTAAAATTAATAAAGCTTCGCCTATTCCTCGACTAGTTCTTGAAAAAATATCTTTCTTTGAATTAACCAAATTTAGACCAATAATTTTTGCTGATTCAATGTAAGCAGTTTTCCTAATTTCATCGATTAAAATTGGAACTTTCATAAGTTCATCATTAAGTGAATGCACTTCGATCTCTTTTTCAATCAATGAGCTATTTAAATATTTAACAGTATTTAAAAATCCTTCTCCACCATCAGAAGTAGGAAAATAATCTAAAGAAGAAATTTTGCTTTTTAAGAACTGAGAAAGTTCTAAAGATGATATCGAACCTTTAAATGAATCAATAAGTGCAAGAAACTTCATAGCACTTAAATTATAACTTTAATTTTTATAATAATTAATATTTTTAGTAATTTAGTGCGCAAATCTTAAGTTTTTTTGTTAAAAATCACTAATTTTTAATGAGACTATTAATAAATTCTACCCCTTCTTTAAGCCAGTTCTCCGCCTTACTTCCACTAGCAAGAGCATTACCATGTTCCTTGCCACTTATTGTAATAAAGACATGAGGTACGTTATTTTTACTCAATAGTTCATCAAAATATTGACCTTGTGAGTAAGATAAGACACTATCATGCTCTGCTTGAAAATAATATGTAGGCGGAAAATCACTTGTTAAAGACCCATCAATACTATATTTTACTTTAAGTTCGCCATTATCTACATTTTCTTTTCCTAAAATTACTTTTAGCGAAGGCGAATAAGTATTTTTAACTAAAGAAACCATAGGATAACCAAGTAAAAGACCTTTAGGTTTATTTTTCTTATAGACTTCATAGCCAACACTTTTAGAAGCAAACATTGTTGCTAAATGCCCACCTGCTGAAAAGCCACTTAATATGTAATTGCCCTTATTAACATGAAAGCGCTCGGCATTTTCATCTATATAAGTTAAAAATTGATTAACATCTTCTAGTGGTTTAGGAAAAATTGCTTCTTTATTAATACTATATAGTCCAATAAAAACTGAATAGCCTAAATTGTATAAATAATTAGCAACTGGAAAGCCTTCAATCATCGCTGCTACATCATGATACCCGCCTCCTGGCAATATCAAAATATAAGGCTTATCACTTCTTTTATTAATAAAAGATAAAAGTTGAATGTTTTTAGAAAACTTTTTGATTTCAGCGTTTCCTTCTAGCACTCGATTTTTTAAAAAGTTAAATCCGTCTCTAATATCATTAGCGTTAGTTGGATAAAACATTTTTAAATCTTTTAATCGATATAGACCCATCGTAAAAGCAAAATTACGAGGTGAAACAAGAGCTAATTTGTAATTTTTTAAAGGTTTAAAGTGTTTGATTTTATATATACGTGTGTTTTCGTTGATAATTAAATCCTTTTTCATCAATCGATTACGCCTTTTTTATAGTTAACTTTAAAAAATTCTGCTAACTCTTTTAAATTCTCATTACTAATTTCTGAATAAATTTTCATTCCAGAAATTTTCATATAAATTTCAGCTGCTTTTTCAATCGTTTCGATTAATCCATAAACTTCATCTAGATTTCTTCCTGTTGAAAAAAGTCCATGTTGAGACCAAACTGCTGCTCGATATTCTTTCATCTTTTTAGCGGTCGCTTCACCAATTTTAATGCCTCCACAAAGCATCCAAGGTAAAACGCCAATTCCTTCAGGGAAAACAACAATCGATTCGGTTTGCATTTTCCATAAGTCACGAGCCCAGCTAGCTTCATCAAGAGGATGAACGTGGCTCATACAGATAATATTTGTTGGATGACAATGAATAACAAGTCTATGTAAAGGATCAACCTTTAATCTTTCAATGTGACAAGAAAGATGGGTTGGGGCTTCGCTTGTTGGTCCTCCTCCATCTTTTAACCCCCAAAGTAAGCCAATCGTATTTTTATCTAAAATCTTAAATAGACCTAAATTAGTTTCAGGATCTCTTTTACAATTTTTAAAATACTTACCTGTACCAGTGATTAAAAAATATTTCCCAACAATTGAACTCATATCAAAATCATAATGATATGTTCTTAAAATCTTTTCTTCTTTTAAAAAGTCTTTAACTTCTTTTTCTTCAATAATATAAGAAAGATTGCCACCATTTCTTTCATCCCATCCATGGCGATAAAGTTCTTCTAAAATTGAAACCGTTTCTTCGACAAAATTCATCTTCTTATCCTCTTTTACTCATTACTTCTTTTTCGTATTCCTTAACTTTATTAAACCAAGTGTATTCGCTTTCGACATTACACTCTTTTAAATACTCTTCATAAACTTCTTCCCAAGGTAAAGTTTTAAGTTCTTCTTGAAGCAATAAAACTTCGGTATGTTTACCTTCGTTTTGATATTCTTTTAATGTTTCCCAAGGTGTGAGTAACGATCTTAAAAGAGCTTTAACTAAATTTCTTGCTCCAATAACAAGAGAAGCAACTCTATTAATAGAACCATCAAAATAATCTAAACCAATATAGGCTCTATTTAAAGCATCACATTTAACGAGTTCATCGCAAACTTCTTGAAGTTCATCGTTAAGCTTTACAACATGATCGCTATCCCATCTTACTGGGCGAGAGATGTGAAAAGCCATCTTGTCGTTAAAAAGTAAGATTGATGAAATTTTATCGGCAACATTTTCAGTAGGATGATAGTGACCCATATCGACGAGATTAATCGCTTCACTATGAGCACAATAATTTTGATAGAATTCACTTGATCCAACCGTAAAAGATTCAACACCGATTCCAAATACCTTTGATTCTAAAGATACATCGCAATATTTTTTATCAAACTTATATTCAAAAATTCTATCTAGCGAATCTTTAAGATTTTTTCTTAAAGATAAGCGGTCGGCTGGACTCTCTTTTTCACCATCTGGAATCCAGATATTACATAACGACTTTTCATTAAGCACTTCACCAAATTTTTCGCTAATTTTAATTGAGTTAATACAATGCTTCACCCAATAATCTCTAACTTCTTTTTTAGGTGAAGATAAACTTAAACCATCAACTAGCATCTCGCTAGAAAAAACAGTTGGATTAAAATCGATTCCATAGCCGTTATTTTTTGCAAAATCTATCCATTTTGCGAAGTTTTTATATGAAATCTCACTTCTATCGACTGGTTCATCGGATTCATAAATTGCGTGTAAATTAATCTTTTTCTTACCAGGAATTAGATCAAGAGCAAATTTATAATCCTTCACGAGTTCATCAAATCCTCTTGCTTTAAAAGGATAATTTCCAGTTGAAGCAATGCCTCCTGATAAAGATTCTTTCTTTAAAAAGCCATCAATATCATCAAGTTGCCAACATTGAATAGAAAGCGGAACACTTTTTAAAGTTTCAATCGCTTTTTTTGGATCGATTCCATATCTTTTATAAACTTCAATTACTTCTTTTCTCATATTTAAAATCTCCTAATCCTCTATTTGAGAGATCAAATTTCCTAAAGCCGAGCATTCCATAGGGAACGCTTTTACTTCAATTTTACATATTTCACTCACTAAATTATTTAAGTATTGATTTTTAGCTCCTCCACCTAAAATTAATAACTTATTAAACTTTTTATTGAGTATGCTTTCAATTTCTTTAATGCTGTCTCGATAAGAATAGGCAAGAGAGACAAAAACAATATTGATTAAATCCTCATCCTTAAAATCTTCAAAATGTTTTTGCTCTTTTAAATAGGAAAGAATGGCATTTTTCATGTTGTCGGTAGATAAAAAACGCTCATCGTTAACATTTATTAAAATGTCTTTAACGCTAGACATCTTGGCCATACTTATCGCTTCTTCGATACTAATTCCTATCTCCTTAATGAGATTTTGTATGAGCCATAAACCCATAATATTTTTTTGGAAGCGTACATAATCTTTGCCGAGTTCATTAGAGAAATTGTTTTTATAAACAGATTCATTAATAGCGTAGTAATTTAATTTGGTCCCTAGTAACGACCATGTCCCACTTGATAAATATAAAGTATTTTCATCAAGATCTTTTTCGATATAGCGCACTACGCTCGCTGTATCATGGGTTGCACAAAATTTTACTTTTAAGTTTCCACCAACTTCTCTTGCAATCTCGGGCAAAAGATTTCCTAGAAAATATCCGACTTTTGCGGGTTTTTTAAATATTCTAGCAGGTAAATCTAACTTGTCAACAAGAATTTTTGAAAAATTTAAAATATTTTTTTCTAGCAAGGAAGTCGTTGAAGCATTTGTAATTTCATTAGCTTTTTTACCAGTTAACTTAAACATCAAATATTCAGGAATCATTAAATAAGACTCGGTCTTATTTAACCTTCCATCTTTTTTATCTTTATATAATTGATAAATAGTATTAAATGGTTGATATTGGGAGCCTGTTATATCAAAAATCTCTTTTTTGGAAATTTTAGAAAAAACTTCATCTAGGATGTCATTTGTTCTTTCATCGCGATAAGAATAACAAGGTAAAATCTCTTGATCATCCTTATCTAAAAGAACATAATCGCATCCCCAAGTATCAATCGACATCGTTTCAATAAGAGGATATTTTTTAAAAGCTTCTTTTAAAGTATTTTTAACTTCATCAAATAAAGTAGTTAAATTCCAGACCTTATGACCGTCTTTAATTTCGTAGCCATTTTTAAAACGATAGATTACTTCACTTTGAAGTTTATTATTTTCATTTAAATAACCAACGAGAGCTTTTCCACTACTAGCTCCAATATCAAGCGCTAAATGATACTTGTAATTCATAAATTAATTATACGTTTAAAGTAAACTCATATTTTCCAGGTAAGTACACTTTTTTGTAATCTTTATATATAAAGTTTGCTTTAGTGTTAGCTGGAACAGTAAACGAGAAGGTGACCTTGTCATTTTCTCTTTTCCACATCATCTCAACTTTTCCATATACTGAATCGTAATCTGCTTTAGCGTAAGTTAAATGTCCGCCAATAACAGGAGTTAGATTAAAGGCATTTTCTCCGCTTACATTAATTCCAACAACACTTCTAAATAAGAATTCAACTAAAGCGCCTTTAGAATAATGATTTAAAGAAGCGACCGCAATATTAGCTTTTGTATAAGGTCCTTCCCAACTTTCCCAAATCGAGTGTGTTGAATTTTTCGCCATAAATAACCAGCCAGGCATTTTTTCATTTTCTAAAAGCTTATAAGCGTATTCAACATCAATATCTTTTAAAACATCTAAGATGAATGGCGTTGATAAAAAGCCTGTTCCGATTCGCCAATCAAAATTATTAAGATCTTCAATTAATTTTTCTTTAGCATAAACCTTTTGATCTTCACTTAATAAGTTCATATATAAAGGTCTAACGAGGCAAGCTTGTCGCTTGGTATCAAGCGTATAACCTTTTTTAGTGACTAACTCTTGATAAGCGATTTTTGTTCCATCAATAAAACGAGTTAAACTCTTGGCTTCACTATCTTTACCTAAGACATTTAAAATGTCTTGATACATCCTTAAAGTGTAGTTTGTATAAGCGGTTGAAACTTCTGGATGAGGGAAAACAACATCAGTCCAGTGTTGAGGGAAAATCTCTTCTGGCTCAAGCCATTCTCCATATGATTGACCGCGCGTAACAAGATATTTTCTATTTTTTCTAGAAAAAGGAATGTGCTTAGAAACTGGGCCTGCCCATTTTCCAATTCGCTTAATCATGAAGTGAATATATTTTTCCATTGAATCATAGGCGTTTTCTAAGATTCTTTTATCGCCATATTCAAGATAAAAACGATAAGGAATAAAAATTCCTGCATCAGCCCAGCCAACCGAGCCGTTTAAAGTACGCATGTACCAATCTTCGCCAACCGAAGGACAAATTTGTCGATAAGCACCATTTTTAAATTGTTCATCTTTCATATCCTCAAGATACTTTCTAGCAAATGAACGATAATCGACAAGATATGTTGCCGAGTTAAAGAAAACTTGAGCATCACCAGTCCAGCCAGCTCTTTCTCTAGTTGGACAATCTGTTGGGCATTCAACCGAATTAGAAACAAGTGAGTTATAAGTGTTCTCATAAAAAACATTAATTAAAGGATTGCTTGTTTCAAAATTTGATACTTTGTCAAATGCGTTATGAACGCGATAAGCTGTAAAATCATCAATCGAATAAGGCGCATCGCTTTCAACAAGCACATATCTAAATCCGCCATAAAAGAATTTAGGCTTATATTCGTTTATTCCTTCTTTTGCGACATAATCAATCTCTTGAAGTGGCGTTATCGTATGTTTATTCGCGCATTGAATATTTTTAAGGGTGAATTCACCTTTTTCATCAAGCATCTCACCTAATACTAAACGAATAAAATCTCCCTTTTTTGCGTTGATTTTAAATGATACATAGCCACAAATCATCGTTGGAAATTCTAAAACATGCTTACCAGAAGGGGTTATGATTTCTTTAATTGGCTTAAAGGAAGCCATCTCCTTAACAGGCTCATTATTTGAACATCTTAAGTTAGTTTTAAATTTTGTAAGTTTAGCTTTGTTTTTATAAGTTGGAGTTAAGTTAGCGTCAACCCTTTCTCCGTCTTTATAATCATTGATCTTTATTGGTCCATTATTAGACCATGACCAAGTTTCATCACTTACAATTTTTGTGACTTTATCGCTACTATCAGTGAGTTCAAGTTGAGCAAGTAGTTTAGTTTCAATTCCATAAATATTTCGATGACCCCAGGCACCTGTTGTACCTCTAAAATAGCCATCACCTAAAACAACTTCAAGAGTATTTTCGCCTTCTTTTAAAAGGGATGTACAATCATAGCTTTGATATTGAAGTCGATGGTGAGCGCTAGTAAAACCTGGCGCTAAAACAATATCTCCAACTTTTTTCCCATTTATTGAAGCTTCATAAACTCCACAAGCTGTAATATAAAGTCTAGCTTTTTTTAGATCTTTAACATTGAAAGTCTTTTTAAAGTAATCAGCTGGATATCTTCTTTTTTTATTGACCTTATAGTTTCCTGTAATCCACTTAGCTTCCCAATCGTTAGAATTAAGTAAACCAAATTCAAATGAATTTTCTTCGCTAAAAATGTGTTCATCTTTATCGCTAATTACTTCGATTTGATATTTAACGATGTCTCTACTTTTAAAGGAATCTTTAAAAATATAATTCATTGAACTTGATTCAATGAGTTCGCTTTCTTTTTTATTTTCGTTGACCGAATAATGAATTTTAAAAGCTTTTTGATTATCGTTTCCTTCTAAAGTCCATGTGATTCTAGGATTTAAAATATCGATTGCGCAAGGATTTTTTAAATATTCACATTTAACATTTAAAATTTTCATAATTACTTAGCCTCTTTTAATGATTTTTGGAAAGAAGCATAGACTTTCTTTCCATGAGCTTCTTCTTTTGCCCATCTTTTTGCTTCGCGCTCAAGTTTTCTTTCATATCTTGCTTTTTGCTTATCGTTAAGTTTAGCTAGCCACTCTTCATGCTCTTTTTTAACTTTTTCATGATAAGCCTTTTCTTTTCTTTCGCTTTCTTCATCTTTAAGATCGCGCTTTAAGGCTTCTCTTTCTTTATTAGCGATATAAACTGCGACAACTTTAGCATAATCTAAGCCTTCTTTTTCGCATCTAGCTTTAGCTTCTTCTTTAAAGTTTTCAATTGCAATCTTATCTTCAATAGCTTGTTCTTTTTTCATCTCAATTTCATAAGGAACATATTCTTTTCCTTCTGCGTGAGCTTTTTCAATTTTTCTATTAAGTAATTCTTTTTGTTTATTTGGTAGCGTTTTTTCAACGTCAAGAAGGAAAACAAATAAAGCGGAAATTAAGCCAGTAATAATTTCTAGACCTAAGAAAGCAAAGATAATAAATTGCTTAACTTCTTCTGGTTGATTGAAAATAATTGAAGTCGTGCCATCGGTATTAGTTAAAACCTGTTGAATATCGTAGCCAGCAAAATCTTCTTTATTTCCAACTTGAGGAGCAAGGTAGCCCGTTCCTGTTAATCCTGCATTAAAGATACCAGTTCCTACACCAGTGCAGGTTGTCGAAACGATGTTATAAATAGCTGCGACGTTTCCATCGCTTCTAAAACCAGTCTTCCATTCAAGATGATCTAAACAATCTCCCATAAGAGCCATAAAGACATAGGCGCTAGGAAGTGAACCTAGATTTTTAATAAATTGACCAATTAAAACAACTGCCATATTCTCTGGAGCGATAAGACAGATTGCTGAACCAATCGCAAAAATAATAAAGCCCAAGAAAGTAACGTTTCTTTTGCCAAATCTTTTAACTAGTGGCCAAACCGCAAAGATACCAATTCCCATAGGAAGACCACCAATAACATTGATTAAAAGTTGAGTGATCCCATCTGAATAAGTACCTAAAACATAGTTTGAATAATAAATTAAACCAACATTTTTAATGCTTGTTCCAAAGGAATAAAACATGAAGTAAAGCATTAAAAAGTAAATATATTTATCAGTAAAAACCGCTTTAAGTTGAAGGCGGAAAGGAATTTTAACTTCATCTTTTTTTGCTTCTTC
>CALVMF010000009.1 GCA_944342125.1 uncultured Bacilli bacterium
TTAAATTGAACCGCCGTATGCGGAAAACCGCACGTACGGTGGTGTGAGAGGGATTAAAATAAATCTCTACTCGATTAAACAATTTTAAATTTTTTTAAAAAAAATTTTTCAATTTTTTAAAAATTTGAAAAGTAATCACCTTCTTATATAGTGAGGAGGTATTTTTCTAAAAGTTTTTAAGAGAAAATATCGCCGTTATATATTAAGAAGATACAGGAGAATTAGCCATGATAGGATTTACTTAAATTATAAATATTAATAATTAATAGATAACTTAAGGTGGTGTACATCTTTTTGCATAAAGTATGAAATTTATATCGTTTCATATATTTATAGCAAAGAAGTCAGGACGATATATAACTGACATACTCCTCATTATTTTTTAATTTTTAGTAAGTGAGGCAAGCACTGAATTCATGTCTGTGGAGCATGTGACAACGAAAGCGGAAGCAATCGTATGCCGATGAGACAGAAAGAATTTATTACCTGTTGGTTTATTTTATTTCGTTTAAGATACTATTTAACACAGCACAGATGACGTCGATAGATTTATTGTCGTAACCATCGTTATTAACGATTAAATCGGCATAATACTGTGAAGGACCAATAATTTCCTCATACATTGGTTGAACAGTATTAAAATATTGATTTAAAATCGATTGATCGTCTCTGCCACGTTGAATTTTATCTCTTTCGATCCTTCTTACTAATCTACGCTCACGAGAAGCGTTAATAAAGATTTTAAGATCGCCCAACTCACGTACATCTTTATTTACCAGAGCCATTATGCCTTCAACGATTATAAGTTTATTTGGCTTTACTTTAACAGTTTTAGTAGCGCGATTATGTAAAACATAATCATAAGTAGGCTTTTCAACCTCTTGATCGTTTTTTAAAGCAATCAATTGTGTTTTCATTAGTTTCCAATCGAAAGCTTTTGGATGATCAAAGTTCTGTAACTTTCTTTCTTCTAAAGGCATATAAGAAAGATCTTTGTAATAATCATCGATTGAAAAGTGCGTTACATTTTTTGAATCAAGTTTCTGAATTACTTGTTCAATAACATAAGTTTTGCCTGAAGCGGAACCTCCGCCAACTAAAATAATTTTTGCCATATTAATTGTGCCCTTTAAATTGTATCATTTATATGGCAAGAAGAAGAACAGCTTTTTCAACAAAAATTTAGAATAAAAAGTTGTTTTAGTGATTAATTAGTAGATTAATAGTAGATAACTAGTATATTTTCAGTACTAAGTTGGCATTCGGTTAAAGTGTTTTAAAATAAATGATTTAATATTATAATTTATACATATAAATCAAGTTCGTCAGCTACATGATTGTAGCGATTGTTTATATGTTATTTTCGGAGAAAGTTTATGAAATATGTGATATGTGCTGACAGCAGCTCAAACTTATTTAGTGATTACATTAAAGATGATGAAGTTGGTTTTAATGTAATACCTTTAACGATTAGAGTTTTAGATAAGGAATTTGTTGACAATGATTATTTAAATGTCGATGAAATGCTTGATGCTGTTAATTCAACTAAGGAAAAATGTTCATCTTCCTGCCCTTCACCAAATGATTATTTAAAACACTTTAACGAAGCCGAATATGCAATTTGTGTTACTATTAGTTCAAAGTTAAGTGGAAGTTATAATAGCGCTTGCGTGGCAAGAGATATGAGCGATAAAAAGGATAAGATATTAGTAGTTGATAGTCTTCTTACCGCTGGAGCTATGAGATTAATAGTTGATAAAGCGTATAAACTAATAAAAGAAGGCTTAAGTTTTGAAGAAATATCTAAAAAACTTATCGAATTTAGAAATTCTATAAATCTTTTATTTGTATTAGACAAGTTTGATAACCTTGTAAAAAATGGTCGTATGTCCAAGGTTGTTGCTTTTATTGCTAATTTAGCAGCAATTAAACCTCTTTGTTATGGAGAAGGCGGAGAGATTAAAATAAAAGAAAAGATTCGTACTTTTAAAGGTGTCTTAAAACGCTTGGTTTATAATATTGGGCAAATGTGTCCAGTAACTAAAGGTCGTACATGTGTTATTTCGCATACAAAGAATATGGAAAACGCTTTGATTTTAAAAACTATGATTGAACAACAATACGAATTTGATTCAATAATAATCGAAGATAATCGTGGCTTATGCGCCTTTTATGCCTTAGAAGGCGGATTATTAGTTAGTTTTTAATCTACAATCTTTCACTCTTTTTTGATATATTATTTTGCATGAGCAAGCGAGTTACTAGAATTGAGAAATATAAAGAATATCGAGATGAAATTTTAAATACGAAAGACTCAACATCTAGTGAGACAAATGCTGAAACTTTATTTAATAAGTTAAATAAAAAAAGTGATAAGAAGGCGACTGCTCAACAATCTATAAATAAACACCTTTTAGAGAAAAAAGAGCAAAAAGAATTAGAAAAATCAGTTTATTCTATTTATACATCTAAAAAAAGATTAAAAAGATTTTTATATTTTTTGTTTGTAATTGCAGTTGTTGGCGGTTTAATAGCTTTATTTTTGGTTTTAGGTAATATGTATTTGGGGTTTGATTTATGATAGCGAAATATTCTATAGCGATTGATGGTCCAAGTGCTAGTGGGAAAAGCACTGTTGCTAAATTAATAGCAAAGAGACTTAATTATTTATATATCGATACAGGAGCTATGTATCGTGCTTTTACCTTAGCTGTAATCGAGGCTAAATTAAACCCTGAAAACGAAGAAGAAAGTAATTCTTTAATTGGGAAAATCGATATTTCTTTTAATGACCAATTTCATATTACTTTAAATGGTGTCGATGTAGATAAAAGAGTAAGAGAAAACGATGTAGCAAATAATGTAAGTTATATTGCTAGTTATAAACAAATTCGCTTATTTTTAGTAGATCTTCAAAGAAAAATTGCTAGAGATAAAAGCGTTGTTATGGATGGTCGAGATATTGGAACATATGTTCTTCCAAATGCTGATTTAAAAATTTATCAAGTAGCAAGTGCTGAAGAAAGAGCTAGACGTAGATACAAGGAAAATCTTGAAAATGGAATAGAAACAAGTTACGAAGAGTGCTTAGAAAATATAAATAAAAGAGATTATATTGATTCACATCGAAGTTTCTGCCCTCTTCACCCAGCAGAAGATAGTATCGAAGTAAATACAACTAATATGACTATCGAGGAAGTCGTGGAGTGTATTTTAAAAATAGCTGAAAAGAAAGGTTTAAAAGCAGATGAGTAATAAACTTGTTGCACTTGTTGGTGCACCTAGTACAGGGAAATCAACAATTTTTAATCGAATAATCGGTGAAAGAAAGTCTATTATCGAAGAGCAACGTGGAGTTACTCGTGATCGTATATATGCTAAAGCGACTTGGCTCACCCGTTCTTTTAATGTTGTTGATACTGGTGGAATTGAAGTTGAAAATAGACCTTTTCAAGAACAAATTAGAGCTCAGGTTGAAATAGCAATTGATGAAGCAGATATTATCGTGATGGTCGTTGATGGTCATATCGGCTTAACTGAAGATGATGAACTTGTCGCTAGAATGCTTTATAAAACTGATAAACCTGTGATTTTAGCGGTTAATAAAATAGACGATACACACTTAAAGAATAATGTTTACGAATTTTATTCTTTAGGATTAGGCGATCCTATTCCAGTAAGTGGCGCTCATGGAGTAGGAATCGGCGATATTTTAGATAAGATAGTTTCTAATATTCCTTCGGATGAAGAAAATAACGGCGATGATAGTATTCGTTTTGCAATCATTGGACAACCAAATGTCGGTAAATCAAGTCTTTGTAATGCCATTTTAAACGAGCAAAGAGTAATAGTTTCAAATATTGAAGGAACAACCCGAGATGCTATTGATACTAAGTTAATAAGAAACGATAAAGAATATACAGTTATCGATACAGCTGGATTAAAAAAGCGCGGAAAAATTTATGAAGCAATTGATAAATATGCTGCTTTGAGGGCTTTAAGAGCAATCGATAATAGTGATGTTGCGATTTTAGTAATCGATGGCGCTAAAGGGATTACTGAACAAGATAAACATGTAGTTGGCTATGCTGTTGAAGCTAAAAAAGCCATCATTATTGTTGTAAATAAGTGGGATTTAGTTAAAAAAGACAATAATACTCAAAATGAATTTACAAAAAATATTAGAAAAGAATTTAAATTTTTAGATTATGCCCCAATTATTTATCTAAGTGCTTTAAATAAAACTAAGATAAATGATCTTTTTAAATTAATCGATTCGGTTTATGAATCTTATACTTTCCAAATTAAAACAAGTGTTTTAAACGAAATTATCCAAGAAGCTCAATTATTAAATGAAACTCCTGATTTTAATGGCGGGAGAGCAAGAATATATTATGCACAACAGGTATCAAGCAAGCCATTAACAATCGCCTTGTTTGTTAATGAGCCACTTTACATGCACTTTTCCTATATGCGTTACATAGAGAACAGATTAAGAGACGCTTTTGAGCTTGTTGGTTCACCTATAAATTTAGTTTTAAGAAAAAGAAAATGAAAATTTTAACGATAGGAGCTGGGGCTTGGGGTTTAGCTTTAAGCAATGTTTTATCTGAAAACTTTAACGAAGTTTTCGTATATTCTCGAAACGAAAAAACCATTGAAGAAATCAATAATTTCCATACTTCAAATAAGTATTTACCTTCAATAATTTTGAATAATAAAATCATTGCTACAAGCAATTTTGACTTAATAAATGAAATGGATTATTTATTAATTGCAGTTCCTTCAAAAGCAATTAAAGATGTAATCGAACTTGTTAGCGTAAAGCTACATAAAAAGATTAAAATAATTAATGCGACCAAAGGTCTAGAATATACAACAAACACAAGAATTCAAGAATATATTTCAACTCATCTTTCTAGCGACAAAATAGAAAATATATGTTCAATATTAGGACCTGGTTTTGCTTTAGAAGTTTGTAATCACAATTTGACATGTTTAAATAGTGTTTCGACTAATTTTGAGTTTGCTAAAGAAGTTCAGACCTTATTTTCTAATGAATATTTCAGAGTTTATGTTGGGCAAGACGTTATAGGAAGTGAGTATGGAACAAGTATTAAAAACGCGATTGCAATAGCAAGTGGCATTATTAAAGGTCTTGGCTATGATGAAAATACCAAGGCGGCTTTAATCACAAGAGGTCTTGCTGAAATGACACGTTTTGGCATACATAAAGGTGCTAAAAAGGATACTTTTTTCGGACTTACTGGTGTTGGAGATCTTGTTTTAACATGTAATTCGACCGAATCAAGAAACTTTGCTTTTGGCTATAAAGTTGGTAAAGAAAATGATGCTCGTAAAGTTATTAATGAAAATAAAACCACTGTTGAAGGTTTGAATACAATAAAAGTTGTTCATAATATTAGTAAAGCAGATAAAATCGAGATGCCAATTATTGATGCTCTTTACCAAATTTTATTTGAATATAAGCCAATCAAAGAAACTATTTTAACCTTAATGACTCGTCCTCTAAAAGTTGAAAGCTTCGATTAACTCGCTATTTTTAACCTAAAATTTGTTCTTTTTGATAGAGTAATAGTTATTTACAATAACGCCTCCATGTGTTTTAATAAAAACATAAAAAAGGGAGAATCAACTATGACTAAGGGTGATTTAGTAATTGCGATTTCAGAAGGGATCGGATGTAGCAAAAAAGAAGCAGAAAGAACAGTTGAACTTATTTTTGAAGAAATGAAAAACTCTCTATCAAGGGGTGAAGAGGTCAAAATTTCTGGTTTTGGTGTTTTCCAAGTCAAATTCAGAAAAGAACGCACTGGAAGAAGTCCAATTGGTGGACACGAAAAAATCGTTATTCCAGCAACCAAAACAATTGGTTTTAAACCAAGCAAAAATCTAAAATCCTGCGTTAAATAATTTTCTTATTTAACTATTTAATTTATTAATTTTATTGTATAAATGAATGCAACGTTTATTTACGTTGCTTTTTTATCAAAATTTAATTGTGAAAATTTGATTTAAAAGAGTGAAAAATATCTTGAGGTATATAAGATGAGCTTTAATAACGTAAATGCAGTGAATTTCCAATTTCTTCTTTTGGAATTCTATAAAAAAATAAACATGACAGAAGAAGAACTCGTAGTAGTTTTGCTTATTGATCATCTTCTTCAAGATGGAAACACTTTTATTAACGCTAAAACACTTGCGTTAAATATGAATTATGATGAAAAAAAGCTCGATAAAATATTGACAGTTCTTTTAGAAAAGCATTATATCGATTATCAGGTAAAAGAGAAAAATTTAGCTATTACTTTAGAACCATTAGTTAAAATCTTATATAAAAAATTTCAAGAAAGTATCTTTACTGAAGAAGATATTCTTCATAATGAAGAAGTTGAAAAATTTAGAGAAAAAGTGTTTTCGAGTTTAACTAAAATTTTCGGCAGATCTTTAACACCAAACGAAATGAACATTGCTAACGATTGGATAGCAAGTGAAACTGATTATAAAATTATAGAAGAAGCTTTAAAAACAGCAGCTGCTAGAAAATTTACAAATATTAATCTCATAGATCGAGAAATCGTTAGAAGAATAAGAGAAAGCGAATCTAGAATATAAAAATGAACGAAAAAGAAAAATTATTGATTATACAGAACTATCTAGATGAAATTTTGCCTGATGCTGGTTGTGAACTTACTTATTCATCAGATTACGGCTTTTTAATTTCAGTAATGCTTAGTGCACAATGCACTGACAAAAAAGTTAATGCTGTTACAGAACCATTTTTTGCTAAATATAAAAGTTTAAAAGAAGTGGATGAACTTTCCATTGAAGAGGTTGAAAAATTGATAAAATCATTAGGTCTATATAAAAATAAAGCTAAAAATATAAAAGGGATTACCCATGATTTGATTACAAAATTTGATGGTAAAGTTCCAGAAGATAAAGAAAAATTAACGAGCTTACCAGGTGTTGGAAACAAAACGGCTAATGTTGTAAGAGCCGAACTTTTTAAAATACCTGAATTTCCAGTTGATACACATGTTGAAAGGGTTTCAAAGCGACTTGGTTTAGTTAACGAAAATGATGATGTTTTAAAGATTGAAAAAAAGTTACAAAAACTTTTTGATGAAAAGAACTGGATAAAACTTCACCATCAATTTATTCATTTTGGAAGATATTTTTGTAAAGCAATTTCGCCTAAATGTGATGAATGCAAATTACGTGGAATTTGTAAAAAAACTTCGCAAAAGTGATATTTTTATATCAATTTTATGTAGTCAAGGGGTGGATTTAAACCTCTTTTGATTTCTTTACCTTCCTTTAAAAAGACATCTAAAGGAATACTTTTTCTTTCATTTGTCCTTATAAGAGTTAAGAGTTTTTCTCCAGACAAAAGAAAATATTTTTCTAAATTGGTGAAAGAGACAATTAGGAAAGATATTCCACCATTTTGAATAACGTTTTTAATATGTTCGATTTGATTATCTCTTAAATTAGCTAATGGAAAAACTGTAGTTGAAGAAGTTTCTTTAGCTTCAAAATCGATATATTTTCCTTTATATACACCATAATAATCAGTAGTTGATGGCTCATCAAAATAGGCTTCAGTGATTTTTTTGTCGTGGCAACGAACAACTTTTATAGAAGTATGTCTTTTATAAACCAGTGCGATGTCGTTTAAACGATAAAATTCGTTAGTTTTATTTATTTCATCTTCAAGATCCATGCCTCTATTTTGATGATGTGAAATAGTGTTATCTTCATTAACTTCAAATTTAAAACGCATTATTTTAGTTCCTCTTCGATGTATTTTAAAAAGTTTTCTTTGTTTGCTACCCCATCTTTTAAAATGTCTTGAAGCAACTTTTTAATTGGATTATCTAAATGTGGATTAGTAGTTATTACCTTTAAATATTCTTCTTTTAATATATTTTTTTTACTTAAAAATGCTTTATATAAAAGCATTAAATTTGTCGCATCAGAAAGCGAATCGTGGAGTGGTTCAACTGGTGTAATTTTAAAGAGTTGAAGAGCATTTACTAAAGAGAGATATTGCCTATTTTCTTTTCTTGCATATTGAAAAAGGAAATTAGAAAAGTCTAAATTTTTATGAAAAATGCGCAAAACTAAGGTATTTTGTAAAAGATTGTGCTTTTCAGCTGTATCATGTAAAAGGCGAATATCAAAATTTCCATATGTTAAAAAATGGACAAATGTTAAATCATTTCCAATATAACGATGTAATTTATTGATTGCTTTTTCAAAAGAGACACCATCCCTTTTTAATATCTCATCGTTTAACCCTGTAATTTTTCTTATGATTGGAGTGATGTGCGTATTTGTTTTAACGTAGCAGCGAAAACCTTCATAAGTTTTTTTAATCTGCTTTTTATTATCTAAATCAGCTTTTATAGCACCAATTGAGATAATTTCTCGAGTTGTTTCGGTTGCCTCGAAATCTAAAAATACAATAGTTTTACTATCTTTTAACTGTTCATTAATAATCTTCACGAAATAATTATAAAAAGCCAGTTTATTAATTTCAATTTTGAACATTAAATCGACTAAAAATAGGCATTTTATGGCACATTTTTGACTTATTAATGTTTGAAAATTATATGTTTATAACATATAATAAAGAAGTTAGGAAAAACAATGAAATTACGTTTAACTTCCAAAGATATTTTAAATAAAAAGTTTAAATCGTCGCCTAATGGTTATAATCCTGAAGATGTCGATACATTTTTAGATAAAATACTTGAAGATTATCGTGATATCGATAAGGAGATTGACAACTTAAATGCACAACTAGTTTCTTTAAAAAGAGACAATGAAGCGCTAAAAAGTGGTCTCCGAGAAAAAGAGCAAGTTATTTCTATTCAAAAAAGCAAAAATATCGCCTTAAGAAGCAATCATGAATCTTCGTTAGATAATCTCGAATTGCTTCAAAAATGCGGAGCTTATGAAAGAAAGTTATACGAACTTGGCGTTGATCCTAGCAAAATTAAATAAATTTATTCAATTCAAGTAACCGCTGCTTACATCCCCCTTTGTTAAGTAGAGGAAAGTCCAGGCTTGCACGGACTGCGATGTCCGTAGTGATTATGCTAGTTGAACAAATAAAACTAGGCATCTTGAGCATGATGACGGCGGAAATAGTCTAAAAACTTTGTTCATGACGACTTTCTATAAAGTGCCACAGTGACGAATTTAGAGGAAACTCTAAAATGAAACGCGGTAAACCCCTTAAGCAAGAAACTCAAATTTTGGTAGAGGAAATCAAGAAAGAGAATTGAATCTGACTTGATAGGTTATCCTAGATAAATGGTTACATAAACAGAACTTGGCTTATGAATTGAATGCTCATCTAAGAATCATTATGAAGAAAATTAACTTACCAACAAAAATCACAATTGCTCGTATTGGATTAAGTGTCCTATTAATTTTTGCTATTGTCATTCTTTATTTTTTAGATCAATTTAAAGTTTTTTCGATAGCTGAAGTTGGTAACATCACTTTGAATAATTCAGGAGCAACAATTAACTGGATTATGATTGTTTTGATGTTGGTTTTCTTATTTGCTTCTTTAACAGACTTTTTGGATGGCTATCTTGCTAGAAAGTATCAATTAGTTACTGATTTAGGTAAATTTTTAGATCCAATCGCCGATAAAATGCTTATCAATTCGATGATGGTGTTTTTAGCTTTAAACTTTGTAAGTTTAACTAACAATCTAAAATTTTCCTTCTTTTTAGTAATAATTATGATTGTTCGCGATTTAATTGTTGATGGTCTTCGCTTTATGGTAGCGAAAAAGAATGTTGTTGTAGCAGCAAATATTTTTGGAAAACTTAAAACGGTTACTCAAATGCTTGCTATTATTGTTGTATTTTTGAATGGTTTCCCATTTTCTTATTTTGATTATAATTGGCCAATTTACCTTCATATAGGCGATTGGCTATGTTATATAGCCACATTTTTTAGTGTTTTAAGTGGTGTTATATATGTAAAGCAAAACATTAAATATATTTTATAGGGAGGATTAATATGAATAATGCTCAAAGTTTAGTCGAAAGATTAACTCAAAAAGGTCTTACTTTAGGATCTATTGAAAGTTTTACTGGCGGTTTATTCGCAAAAAGCATTACTGATATAAGCGGTTCCAGTAAAGTTTTTAAAGGTGCTTTAGTGACTTATTCCAAAGAAGCAAAGATTAATTTACTTGGAATTCCTGCAGACTATATCGCTGAACATGGTGTTGTTAGCTATGAAGTCTGTCAACAAATGGCAATTAAAGGTCAAAAAGTTTTAGGCGTTGATGTTGCTGTTGCTTTTACTGGCAATGCTGGTCCAGAAGTAAGCGAAGATGGTGGCAATGTTGGCGAACTTTACATTGCTATCGTTTATAAGGGACAAGTTTGGCCTATCCCATTACATGTTGAATTAGGTCGCGAAAAGAATAGAGAATACGCTGTTAATGCAGCTATCAATGCCATTTTAAGCATTATTTAAAAAATTTTTAAAAAAGTTTTCAAAATTTTTAAAAAAATGCATAGTAATGTACTTCTAACTTATGAAAGGAGTTTTTATGTCAAACAACAAAGTAATAAGTAAAGAGACATTAAAAAGTGTTTTACAACAAGTAGAACACGAATTTGGCAAAGGTTCTGTCGTTCGTTTAGGCGACAAGCCAAAAGTAGACGTTGAAGCCATTTCTAGTGGCAGCATCCTTTTGGATGATTGTTTAGGAATTGGCGGGTATCCAAAAGGTAGGATTATTGAAATATATGGTCCTGAAAGCAGTGGCAAAACAACTTTAGCTTTAAATGCAGTTGCTGAAGTGCAAGCTAAGGGTGGAATTGCTGCTTATATCGATGCTGAAAATAGTATCGATCCAGATTATGCAAAAAATTTAGGTGTTGATATCGACAATTTGATCTTGTCTCAACCAGATAGTGGTGAAGAAGCTCTTCAAATTGTTGAAACACTAGCTAAAAGTGGAGCGTTTTCTCTGATTATCGTCGATAGTGTTGCGGCTTTAGTACCACAAGCTGAACTTGAAGGTCAAATGGTTGATTCAAGCGTTGGCTTACAAGCGCGCATGATGTCAAAAGCGATGAGAAAAATCACTGGGGTTTTAAATAAAAATGATTGTACAGTTATTTTTATTAATCAACTTCGTGAAAAAGGGGGTGTGAGTTATGGAAGTAATGAAGCTACAACTGGAGGAAGGGCGCTAAAGTTCTATTCTTCTGTTCGAATTGATATACGCCGAGCTGAAGCGATTAAAGATGGGGTTAATATTATTGGAAACGTTGCCAATATTAAGGTCGTTAAAAATAAAGTCGCCCCTCCATTTAGAAGCTGCAAGGTTGATATTATCTATGGACAAGGAATTTCAAAAGAAGGCGAACTTTTAGACTTAGCTATCGATAAAGGAATAGTTAAAAAGTCTGGAAGTTGGTATGAAGTCTATGGTGAAAGAATGGGTCAAGGGCGCGAAACAGCCAAAACCTATTTAAAAGAAAATAAAGATATATTTAATAAGATAAAAAGTACCATTTTAGCTTTAAAAAGCAAAACTGGTGAATTACCTCCTGAAGACGAGCCTGAAATATAGATTGAACTTACTAATATCTTCTTTATAGAAGTAATATAAATTGCTTGCATAATCCTTTATTTAAGAGAGGATTAGTAAAATGAACCAAGATTTAATGCATGTTCTTGTCGAATCAAGTTTAGATGATTTAATTTGGATTATTATCGTAATTGTTTGTACCTTAATCGGTGCAGCACTTGGCGCTTTAACACTTTACTTTTTAGCAAAAGAAAAGGTCAAAAAAGCGGGCGCTAATGCTGATAAAATAATTAACGATGCCAATATCAAAGCAGAAAAAATTCAAAAAAATGCTCAAATTGATGCCAAGCAAACCGTTTTTGAGATGAAGCAAGAAGCTGACAAAGATATAAAAGAAAGAAAGCAAGAAGTTATCGCTCAAGAAAATAAGCTTATGCAAAGAGAGCAATCGATTGATGCTAGAGATCAAGCTTTACTTAAAAAAGAAAGTGTTTTAGAAAATAAAGAAAAAAATCTCGATCGACAAATTGAGGAAAATAAAAAAAGAGCTGAAACCTTAAACGAAAAGATTAACTCAATTGTTACCGAACTTGAAAAAGTTTCAAATTTAACCGAAAAAGAAGCTAGAGAAGAAATTTTTAGAAGAGTTGAAGAAAAAGAGACTCAAAATATTGCTAAATTCATGAAAGAAAAAGAGGAAGAAGCTGAAGAAAAAGCTACTGAAAAATCTAAAGAAATTTTAGCGATGGCGATGGCTAGAAATGCTCAAGATGTAACAAATGAAAAAACGGTTACGACAATTTCTCTTCCTAGCGATGAAATGAAAGGTCGAATTATCGGTAGAGAAGGAAGAAATATTAAGTCGCTCGAACAACTTCTTGGTGTTGACATTATCATTGATGACACCCCTGAAGCTTTGACGATTTCTTGCTTTAATCCGATTAGAAGAGAAGTTGCTAGTAGAGTTTTAAATACTTTAATTAAAGATGGACGAATTCAACCAGGAAGAATCGAAGAAGTCACTGCTAAATGTCAAAAAGAAGTGAATGAAATTATTCGAAAAGCTGGTGAAGAAGCGGTTGCTAAACTTGGAATCGCTAATATGAATAGAGAGCTTGTCGCTTTAGTCGGTAGATTAAAATATCGTACAAGTTATGGGCAAAATCAATTATCGCATTCGGTTGAAACAGCCCAAATTTGCGGAGCAATGGCTTCCGAACTTGGCTTAAATGTTCAACTTGCAAAAAGAGCAGCACTTTTACATGATCTTGGTAAAGGTTTAGATTATGAAGTGGAAGGAAGCCACGTTGAAATAGGCGCTCGACTTGCTAGAAAATATGGTGAAAACGATGTAGTTGTAAATGCAATTGAAGCTCATCATGGCGATGTACCTGCAAAAAGTGTCATTGCTTATCTTGTTCAAGCTGCCGACACTTTATCTGCTGCTAGACCTGGAGCAAGAAGTGAAACACTTGAATCATATATTAAAAGAGTTGAACAACTTGAATCGATTTGTAAGTCATATGATGGCGTACAAAATTGCTACGCAATGCAATCTGGTAGAGAAGTTCGTGTCATGGTAATCCCTGAAAAGATTAGCGATTTACAAGCTTTCAAATTAGCTCACGATATTAAAGAAAGAATTGAAGATGAAATGACTTATCCTGGTCAAATCAAGGTTAATGTCATTCGTGAATATCGCGCTTCAGATACTGCTAAATAATGAATATCCTATTTGTTGGAGACATAGTAGGTAAATTAGGGCGCCTTGCTTTAACAAAAAATTTAACTTCAATTAAGAAAAAATATGATATTTCCTTTGTCATTGTTAATGGTGAAAATATTTCTCATGGCAAAGGAATTTATCAAAATCATTATGATTTTTTAGTAAATAGCGGAGTAGATTGTATAACTTTAGGCAATCATTATAAAGATAGAATAGCTATTAAAGATTATATTGATAGAGCATCTAAACTTATAAGACCTTTAAATTTAAAAGAGGAATTTCCTGGAGAAGGAAGCAAAGTTTTCGATGTTAATGGCGTAAAAATTCGTGTAACGAATCTTTTAGGTATGGCATTTTCAAAAATTGAAGTTGAAGATCCTTATTATACTTTTTTAGATGTCTTAGAAGACGATGATAGCGATATTCATATTGTAGATTTTCATGCTGAAGCAACAGGCGAAAAAAAGGCATTTGCTTATGCTTTAAAAAATACAGTTAGCGCAATTATAGGAACGCACACTCATATTCAAACTAACGATGCGCAAATTTTAAATACTGGTACGCTTTATATTACTGATGTAGGAATGTGCGGAAGCTATAATAGTGTGCTCGGAACAGAGATAAATAGTGTTGTTGAGCGCGTTATTAAGCACAATGAAAAAGCTCATTTTCAATATCTTGATAAAGATGATACAGTTTTTTCAGCGGTCGTATTAAAATTTGACGATCTAACTTTTAAAGGTCAAGAAATAATACCAATACAAATTATTGATAGGCGAGGTTAATTTATGGGAAGAAATATAGTTATAGAATCAATGCCAGATTTCGACAAGGCAAGAACGAGAGTAAATAAAATTGATACTATTAATTTTTCTTATAAGCCAAGCCAAGATTTAATTGATAGATTCAAAGGGAAAAAGGTTTTTATAAGAACTTATGGATGCCAAGCTAATATTCGTGACGAAGAAACTTTACTTGGTCTACTCTCTTTAATTGGCATGGAAAGAAGTGAAAATCCAGAAGAAGCAAGCGTTGCGATTTTAAATACTTGCGCAGTAAGAGAAAATGCTGAAGATAAAGTTTATGGCGAAATTGGACAATTTAAGAATTTAAAAGCAAAAAATAAAGACCTCGTTTTAATGCTTTGCGGTTGTATGGTTGAGCAAAAGCATATTGTGGAAGATGTTTTAACCAAATTTCCACATGTTGATATCTTTTTTGGAACTCATAATTTAGAAGATGTTTTAGATTTATTAGATAAATTTATTCACGACAAGAAAAAAGCTCGTCATGTTGACGTTTTATCAATGGAAGGCAACATTATTGAAAAAATGCCAGTCACAAGAATTGATAATTATAAAGCTTATGTAAATATATCTTATGGTTGTGATAAATTCTGTACATATTGCATTGTTCCATATACTAGAGGCAGAGAAAGAAGCCGAAATATTAACGATATTTTAGATGAGTGTAGAGTGCTCGTAAATGAAGGCTATCAAGAAATAACTTTACTCGGTCAAAATGTTGATAGCTATGGAAAAGATCTAAAAAACGGAATAACTTTTGCTAATTTGCTTGAAGAAGTTGCAAAACTTGGCATCCCACGTTTAAGATTTTTGACAAGTTATCCAAGTGATTTTCATGATGATGTAATTGAAGTCATTGCTAAATATGACAACATTATGAAATACATTCATTTGCCTATTCAAAGCGGTAACGATGAAGTTTTAAGACGCATGGGAAGAAGATATAACAGCAAAGTTTATCTTGATTTGGTGAAAAGAATCAGAGAAAAAATTCCAAATATTGCTCTTTCAACTGATATTATTGTCGGTTTTCCAAATGAAACATACGAAGAGTTTTTAGACACAATAAAAGTAGCACGTTTAGCTGATTATACAAGTGCATTTACTTTTATTTATTCGCCTAGAAAAGGTACTCCAGCTGCTCGACTTGTTGATAACGTCACTTACGAAGAGAAAGTTAAGCGCTTTAAAGAACTTGTTTCTTCTTTGGAAGTCGATTTTAAAAAACATGCTGATGAAATGGTCGGAAAAACTTTTGAAGTCTTAGTCGATGGAGAAAGCAAAAAAGATAAAAATATGCTTTCTGGATATGCATACAATATGAAAATCATTCATTTTAAAGGTGATGAATCTTTACAAGGTAAAATCGTTAAAGTAAAAGTCACCGAATCACATGTTTATTCATTGATTGGAGAACTTGTTAATGATTGATGAAAAAATTCTTTCTGACATCAACACTTTAAAAAAAGAGCTTTATAATAGCGATATCTTTAAGGAATATTTTTCTTTAAAAAACTATTTAAAAAGAGAATTATCTCCGCAAAACTTAACTATTTTTGTAATATTTAGGAATTATCTTGATTTAAATCAAAAAGAAAAACAACTTTATGCTCAAATTAAAAATAGATCAAAGGATGATCCTGTTTTATCAAACTTTTTTGCTCTTAAAGAAGAGATTGAAGATTTAAAGGATGAAGTTAATAAATTATTAAGCTTATGATTTATGCGATTTTAGGTCCTACATGTAGCGGTAAAAGTGATTTAGCCGAGAAATTAAGTCTTAAATATAATGCTCCCATTATAAATTTTGATGCATTTCAAGTTTATAAAGAGCTTAATAAAGGGACAGCCAAACCAAGTAAAGAAGAACTTAATAGTGGCAGATATTTTTTATATGATTATGTTTCAATCGAAGAAGATTTTAATGTTAGTCGCTACCAAAATGAAGCTCGTAAACTTATAGAAAGTTTCAAAGATAAGGATATAGTGATGGTTGGCGGAACGGGACTATATTTAAAAGCAACTTTATTCAATTATAACTTTGAAAAAGAAGATCCGATGCGAAAAGACTATTTAAGCGAAAAAAGTAATGAAGAGCTTTATAACGAACTTTTAAAAATCGACGAAAACGATGCTAAAAAAATTGGTATGAATAACCGTAAAAGACTTGTTAGAGCTTTATACATTTTTAATACTCACAAAAAAAGCAAAACTGAGCTTAATCAAAATGGTAAAGATACACTTCTTTATAAAGATGTAAAATTTATTGGAATTCATATCGAACGCAACTTTTTATACGAAAGAATTGATAAAAGAGTTGATCAAATGTTTGAAAATGGTCTTGTTGAAGAAGCTAAAGAGCTATTTTCTCGATATGATGCATCTTTAAAAGCTTTACAAGCTATCGGTTATAAAGAATTTTTGCTTTCTCAAGATGATGAAGAAGTTAAAAAAATGATTAAAAACAACACACATCATTACGCAAAAAGACAATTAACCTTTTTTAAACATCAATTTAAGGATGTTGAATGGATAGACTTTAATGAAATTAGAAAGATTTGATGATAGAAGTAAACTTTTACTTGGCGACGATTTTGATTTAATCAAAAATTTTAAGATTGCTGTTATTGGAATTGGTGGAGTAGGGTCAATTGTCCCAATATCTTTAGTTAGAAGTGGGGTTAAAAATATATTGATTGTTGATGGAGATAAAGTTGATGAAACAAATTTAAATCGACAAATCGCTTATGATTTTAATGATTTAAATCTTTTTAAAGTCGATGCTCTTAAAAATAAGCTATTAAATATTAGAGATGACATTAATATTTCAACAATCGCTAGAAGAATCGATGATTCTTTCAACCTATCGATATTAAAAGACTATGATTTTGTAATCGATTGTATAGATGATGTAAAAGCTAAAATTTTACTAGCTAAATTCACTAGTGAAAACAATATACCTTTTATTTCTTCTATGGGGACAGGGAACCGTTTAGATACCACTAAGATTATTGTAACGACATTAAATAAAACAAGTGGCGATCCTTTAGCAAGAAAACTACGCTATGAACTTAAAAAAGAAGGTGTTAATCTATCAAAAATAAATGTTGTGTTTTCCTTAGAAGAACCTATTATTAAGGGAAAGGTTATATCATCAATGATTTTTGTGCCTAATACGGTTGGGCTTACTATAGCGTCTTTTGTTATAAAAAGTTTACTTGGGAGGTCTTAAGATGAGATTAGAGAATATTGGTAAAGTTGCAAAAAAATTTGGGATTTGCGAAGAATTTTTAGAATATTATGGAAAATATAAGGCTAAAGTAGACTTCGATAAACTATATGCAAATTTAAAAAACGAAAAAGACGGTAAGCTAGTTTTAGTCACAGCTATAACTCCAACTAAAGCAGGAGAAGGAAAAACCACAACGACAATCGCTTTAATCGATGGACTTGCTAAAATTCAACAAAAAGCAATCGGCTGTCTTCGTGAACCTAGTTTAGGTCCAGTATTTGGCTTAAAAGGCGGAGCAACTGGCGGAGGAAAGGTAACTATTGAGCCTCAAGAAGATATAAATCTACATTTTACTGGAGATATGCATGCTCTTACTAGTTCGATAAATCTAATTAGTGCGATTATTGATAATCATATTTATCAAGGCAATGAATTAAAAATTGATCCAAATAAAATTGTTTGGAAGAGATCATTAGATATGAATGACCGAGAACTCAGAACTATTCAGATTGGTCTAGGAAGTGATAAAAACGGCATCGTTCGTGAGGATCATTTTCAAATTACGGTGGCAAGCGAAATGATGGCAATAATGTGCCTAGCAAAAAGTGAAGATGATTTTATTGAAAGAGTTAAAAATATTATTGTTGCCTATACTTTTGATGATAAACCTGTCTATCTTAAAGACTTAAGTATATCTAAAGCAATCGATAAATTGATGCGAGAAGCTTTAAAACCTAACATCGTACAAACTCAAGAGCATAATTTGGTTTTTGTTCATGGAGGACCTTTTGCTAATATTGCCCATGGTTGCTCAAGTTTAATGGCTACTAAACTTGCTTTAAAATTAGCTCCAGTTGTTGTTACAGAAGCTGGATTTGGTTCTGATCTTGGGGCTGAAAAGTTTTTTGATATAAAATCGAGAATTGGGAATTTAAATCCTAATTGTGTCGTTCTTGTCGCAACTATTAGAGCTTTAAAATTACATGGTGGAGTAAATTTTGAAGATTTAGAAAAAGAAAATATTGAAGCTTTAGAGATTGGATTTAAAAATTTAGAGCAACATTATCAAAATATGCGTAAATATAACGTTCCAGTTGTAGTTGCGATAAATCATTTTAAACAAGATAGCGATAATGAAGTCAAAAAGCTCATCGAACTTTTGAACAAGAACTATTATCCATACGCATTTTTGGATGGTTTTTTAAAGGGTGGAGAAGGAAGTAGAGAACTGGCCAATAAAGTTATGGAAATTCTAGATACTAAAAAGAGCGATTTTTCACCTTTATATTCTTTAAATCTATCTATTGAAGAGAAAATAGAAAAGATTGCTAAAGAGATTTACCGAGCTGATGGCATCGAAATAAGTGAAGTTGCTAAAGCAAAAATTGAGCAATATAGACTTTTAGGAAAGGAAAATCTCCCAATTTGCATAGCAAAAACACAATCTAGTTTTTCTGATGATGCAAAATTATTAAATGCGCCAAGAAACTTTACTTTACATGTAAAAGATGTTTCTTTATCAAATGGGGCAGGTTTTATAGTTGTTTATACAGGTAATATTTTAACTATGCCAGGTCTTCCAAAAATCCCAGCTGCCGTTAAGATGGAGAGCGAATTATAGATTTACTTTTTTATCTTTAATTTGCTTATTGTAAGTTTTTATTTGTTCTTCTAAGTTCAAATCTTTAAATTGATTCATATAAAGTTGATAGTAATAGCCTTTTAATTCCATTAATTCTTTATGGTTACCATCTTCGATGACAACTCCATCTTTCATAACTAAAATTCTATCGCAATCAACAATTGTGGATAAACGGTGAGCAATCATTATGCTTGTACGACCTTTTAATACTTTAGCTATTGCAACTTGGATTACATGCTCGGTTTCGGTATCAATAGAAGAAGTTGCTTCATCTAAAATTAATATTTTTGGATCTCTGATAATTGCTCTAGCAAAAGAAATCAATTGCTTTTGGCCTTGAGAAAGTTCATTACCTGCATCTTTTAAATAAGTGTTGTATCCATTTGGAAGAGTTAGAATAAAATCATGCAAATCAACAACTTTTGCAGCGTTAATTACCTCTTCATCGGTAGCATTTAACTTTCCATACTTTATATTATCTTTAATTGTACCTTTAAAAATGAAAGGTGTTTGTTGGACATAGCCAATGTTACTTCTAAGCCATCCAACAGAGCGATCTTTATAGTTTATATCATCAATTCTGATTTCACCTTTTGTTGGTTCATAGAATCTACAAAGTAGGTTGACAGTGGTGGATTTTCCACTTCCTGTTTCTCCTACAATTGCTAAACTTGTACCAGCTTCAATTTCTAAATTGAGGTCGTGTAAAACTTCGAGATCTTTTTTATAAGAAAACGAGACATGGTCAAAATTGATTTTACCTTTTATTTGTTCAAAATTAGCCGTTTTATTGTTAAATAAATCGCCATATTTTTCAATAACTTCAGGTTTATCGACAAGTTCAGGCTTTGTGTCTATGAGCATAAAAAGCTTTTCAACATTAGCTTGAGTTGAGATAAGTTCAGCAAAAATTTCAGCAAATTGAGATATTGGGTTAAAAATACTACCAACAAAGCCAAGGAATAAAACCATCATTGCAATAGTGCTAGTTGTGCCATCGTCGATATCAAGGAGTGGGAAAACTACAATAATAATTGCGGTTGTTATCGCACTTAAAATATTAATTGATGGATTAAAGAACGCATTAACTTTTCCAGTTTTAAATCTTTTATTACAAACATCGCTGGCAATATCATCGCATTCTTTATAAATTGTTTCTTCAATCGCTAAAGATTTTATGGTTTTATTACCATTTATCGATTCAGCTAACCATCTAACAAATTCACTATAAGCACTACGAGCAATACGGGACAATTTCAAAATCCATCTTTGGAAGATAAAAACGATGATATAAATAATAGGTGTAGTTGCAAGTATTATTAAAGAAAGGAGCCATGAATAGCTGAACATGGTAATTAAAGTGAAGACAAGTTCAATAAAAATCCAAAAAACTCTTAAAACAGAGTTAGATAAAACATCTCCGATATTTGCTGCATCATTTTGAAGTCTAGCGATGAGCCATCCACTTGGTGTTCTATCAAAATATGAAAAACTGAGCTCTTGTATTCTTTTGAAAGCATCGCGTCTTAATGATGTCATGATTAACATTTCAAAGTAGTTCATTGTTAAGAAAGTAATAAAAACAGAGATACTTCTTAAAATAATCATGATGATATAGAAGATGATGTAAGACAAAAAGTTAATTGAAAATCCAATCCCAAGTATTTTTACATTAAAAATTACTTGAAAAATATCGGTATAACCAGCAAGTTGACCGCTATCAAAGGCACTTATTAAGCTAGCGTTCATCGAAGGAATAAAACTTGCATCATAAAAAGATGTAAACATCATTGCGATGCACAAAAGTACAAGTAGTGGCCATTTACATAAAATATATTTAAATGTTTTAGCCCATACTCTCATCGAAAACTTGCTATCTATTTCTTCTTCTTTAAATGCTGATGTTGCCATAATTAACCCATCTTAGTTTGAATTTCGTAAATTCTTTTATATAAACCTTCTTTTTTGATTAATTCTTCGTGTTTACCCATTTCGGAAATTTTTCCATTTTCAAGCACTAAAATTAAATCGGCATCCTTAGCTGTTGCAATACGATGAGTGATGATGAAAGTAGTGCTTCTATCCGCTTTTTCTTTTAAAGCTTTACGAATATTGTAGTCAGTTTCGGTATCTAAGGCCGAAAGAGAATCATCAAATATAAAAACAGGAGCATGACTTAATAAAGTTCTAGCGATTGCAACTCTTTGCTTTTGTCCGCCACTAAGAGTTGTACCTTTTTCTCCGACAGGAGTGTTGTATCCATTAGGAAATTGTAAGATGTTAGAATGAATTTGACTTATTGAAGTGGCTAAAAATATTTCCTTTTCATCGGCGTTTTGCCTTGCGATTTTAATATTATCTTTAATTGACTTAGAGAAAAGGAATGGATCTTGTAAAACGATAGAGACATTTTTACGAAGATATGATTTTTTGATATCTTTTAACTCGACTCCATCAACATAAATATGCCCGCTTGTATAGTCATAAAGTCTAGTAAGTAAATAAGCTAAAGTTGATTTTCCTGATCCAGTTTTACCCATTATTGCGACTGTTTGACCCTCTTTTACTTCAAAAGAGACGTTATCAATCGCTGCTTGATTAGAGTCGCAAAAGAAAAATGAAACATTTTCAAACTTAATATTTCCATGAATTGGAGGAGTGAGTCCGCTTTCGGTGTCTTCAAGTGGTTCATCTAAAATTAAATATATTCTATCTAAACTTGCTTTTGCTCTAGCAAGGTTAGATAAAACTGTTGCAACATCTCTTACAGGCCAAACCATGAGGTTAACAAAAGTGAAGCTAACAAATAAAGTTCCTACAGAAATATAGCCATCGAAACATAAAACAAAACCAAAAATTGTTGTAAGAGCTATTTGGCTGAAGACAAATATATCGCTACTTGCAAAAAAGAAAGCTGATAATTTACGCCAATGAAGATATTTTTCTCTAAAATCTTCTATATAATGCTCAAAATCGTTAATTTCGTAGGTTTCATTATTAAAAGCTTTTACAAGTCTGATACTCGCTAAGTTTTCTTCGATTTTGTCAGTCATATTTCCCTCGCTATCGTCAGTTTTACGATATCTTCTTCTAACTTCTTTAATGATGAAGAAAGAATAAATGAACATAAATGGAAGAATGCAGATGCTTATTAAGGCAATCATGTAATTAGTAATGGCTAAAAAGACAAAACTTAATAAAACAATGAAAAAAGTATAAGCAATTAAAGTTAAATCAGGACCAGCAAAGCGCCTTAAAATATCTTCATCTCTGGTACAAGTTTGAATGATATCGCCATTTTTCATACCTTTAATTTTTGAATATGGTAAACGTTCGATATGTGAAAAGAGAAGAAGTTGAAGATTTTTGGACATCTTGTTCATAAAATAGCTTCTCATGATAAGTCTAATAACGATGTTAATGCCTGCGATAAGAGCAAAACCAACAATTAGGATTGCAAACATCCAAAGATTAGAGCTCAAAAATTCAATTCCGCCAAAAATATTAACAAAAAATACTGTTAAGATATTTGCATCATTTCCTAAAGCTGATATATCGTGAATTGTTGATCCAATTCCTCCGATATTTTCTTGAGCTTGTAAGACATCGATTAAAATCTTATTCAAGTAAGAAGAAGTAATTGTGAAAAAAACTGATAAAAATAAAAGGAAGAAATAGAAAAAATACAGGAACTTACAATCCTTTATCATTATCATCAAAATCTTCCAAAATCTTTTCATGTGGACTATGATACTCTTTCTATTTTTTAATTCAATATAGTTTGGTAAAATACTAGCATGTTTGAGAACGAATTTAAAGATATAGATGGGAATAAAGAATCTGCGGATTTAGAAAAAAACACTGCAGAAATCGATTTAAATCATGTAAATACGACTTCTAAGAACAAGAAAGAAGTCGAAAACGCCTTAGAAGACATTGTTTTGGAAGATGTTCAAGAGGAAGAAGAAAATAAAAAGAAGAATAACGAGCCAAAAAGTAATAAATATAAATATCTTATTTATCTAGGTATTATTCTTTTAATTACGGGTTTAGTTTTATGGTATAACTTGACTCGAGAAACGGTTGGAGTTGATGGCAGTTCGCAACTTGTTTATGAAACAATACCTGATGTAGCCAAAAACACCAACATTGGATATTTTATATTATTTATTTTTACAATATTTTTTGGCTTTTTCTTATCTGCTTTAATCATATTTCTTTTTGCAAGATTATATACAAAACATTACAAAATGCATCAAGCTTTAGCTAATGCATTAATTGGGTCTTTTTATGGCTCTATTGTGCCTACGGCTGGTGGTAGTCAACTTGCACAAATTTATGTTTTCAAAAAACAAGGTTTACCAGTTTCAAATGCGGCTTCAATCTTTGTAATGAGTTTTATTGTTTATCAAGTTGCCTTAATTCTTTTTGGAATAATCGCTTTGTTAACTAATTTTATGAAAATTTTATCAATAAATTTGGTTCCAATAGC
>CALVMF010000010.1 GCA_944342125.1 uncultured Bacilli bacterium
GATTAAAGGTTGGCGATAAAATCGTCTCTGGCGAAAATGTTGATATCGTAGTTGGTAATGCTTTACCACTTAAGAACATTCCAGAAGGTACCTTCATTCATAACATTGAGCTTAAACCTTTAAAAGGTGGTCAACTTTGTAGAAGTGCTGGTTGCGCTGCTCAAATCCTTGGTAAAGATGGAAAATACGTTATCTTAAGACTTCAAAGTGGTGAAACACGTAAGGTCTTAGGCGAATGTAAAGCAACTATCGGAACCGTCGGAAATGAAGATTGGAACCTTGTTAACTTCGGTAAAGCTGGTAAAACAAGATGGTATGGAATTAGACCTACCGTTAGAGGTAGCGCTATGAACCCACCAGATCACCCACACGGTGGTGGTGAAGGTAAGTGTCCTGTTGGACGTGATGCACCACGTACCCCATGGGGTAAGAGAGCTCTTGGTGTCAAGACTAGAAAGACAAAGAAAGCTTCTAGCAAGTTAATCATCAAGAGAAGAAATGATAAATAGAGAAAGGAGTGAAGGAAAATGGCACGTAGTTTGAAAAAAGGACCATTTGTTGACCAAAGTCTTATGGACAAGGTTGAAGCTTTAAATAAAGCCAACAAAAAACAAGTCATTAAAACCTGGCAAAGAAGAAGTACTATCTTCCCAGAATTCGTTGAACACACTTTCGCTGTTTATAACGGACACACATTCATTACAGTTTATGTAACAGAAGATATGGTTGGACACAAATTAGGTGAATTTGCTCCAACCAGAACTTATAAAGGTCACTTCGGAAACAACGCCGAAGATAAAGCAGCCGCAATGAAAGCCGCTGGTATTAAGAAATAAGTAGGAGGAAGTTATGGCAGAAACAAAGAAAACTACAAAAAAAGTAGCTGAAACTGAAACTGAAAAAGAAACTAAACCAGCAGCTAAAAAAAGTGCTGCAAAAAAGACAACTTCAACTGCTAAAAAGACCACAACTAAAAAAGCTAGTGCAAAAGTAGAAGAAAAAGTTGAAAAGGTTGAAGAAGTTAAAAAAGTAGAAAAAGCTCCTAAAGCTAAAAAAGCTGTTAAGGAAGAAGCAAAGGAAGCTAAAAAAGAAGCTAAAGTTACTAAAAAGGCTCAAAAAGAAGAAGCTAAGAAACCTGCAAAACCTACAGTTACTGAAGCTTATGCTAAAGCCTTAAATGTTAAAGTCACTCCTCGTAAAGCAAGACTTGTCATTGATCTTGTTAGAGGAAAAGATTGTGATGAAGCCCTTGGTATTCTTTATAACGTCAATCGTAGAGCTTCCCGTCCTGTCGCTAAAGTCATCGCTTCAGCTATGGCAAATGCAACAAATAACTTCAATATGAACGAAGATAAATTATATGTTGCTTCTATTCAAGCAAGTGATGGTGTCAAGATGAGAAGATACCTTCCACGTGCTAAAGGTAGCGCTTCAGGAATGGTTAAGAGATTCTGTAATATCTATGTTACAGTTAAGGAAAGAAATTAAGGAGTAGAATATGGGTCAAAAAGTTAATCCAGTAGGAATGAGAATTGGTTTAAACAAAAACTGGAACTCAAGATGGTTTGCTAACGACAAAGATTATTCTCGCTTCTTAGTTGAAGATATTAAGATTAGAGAATTTCTCGAAAAGAAAATTGGAAAAGATTCCCAACTTTCTCACGTCGAAATCGAAAGAAAAAAGAACGATAAAGGTTATTTTGTAAGAGTTATTGTCTGCGTTGCAAAACCTGGAACAGTAATTGGTCAAAAAGGTGAAAACATCAATAAATTAACTGAAGCTTTAGTAAAAATGTTACATTGCTCAGTCAAAATTGATGTCGTTGAAGTCAAACAACCTTACTTAGATGCACGTATTGTTGCTGATCAAATCTGCCAACAACTCGAAGCACGTGCTTCCTTCAGAATTGTTCAAAAGAAAGCTATTGCTCAAGTTAGAAAAGCTGGAGCAAAAGGATGTAAAACTGCAGTCAGCGGTCGTTTAGCTGGCGCAGATATTGCTCGTACTGAAGGTTATAAAGAAGGTACAATGGCAATCAATACTCTTGTAAGCGATATCGATTATTCTTGTAGAGAAGCAATGACTACCTATGGTAAGCTCGGTGTTAAAATCTGGATTTGCCGCGGTGAAAAAGAAATCGGTGCAAGAATAAGCGAACCTGAGACAAACAATCGTAAGAAAGGAGAATAACTATGTTACAACCAAAAAGAACAAAGTATAGACGTCCACATATTATAAGATATGAAGGACTTTCTAAAGGTGGTAATACTGTTGCTTTCGGAGAGTTTGGTCTACAAGCAACTAGCGGAAATTGGGTGAGCGATCGCCAAATTGAAGCCTGCAGAGTCGTCTTATCAAGATATACAAAACGTGAAGGTAAAATCTATATTAGAATTTTCCCTCACCTCGCAAAAACTAAAAAACCAGCTGAAGTCCGTATGGGTTCTGGTAAAGGTTCTCCAGAATACTGGGTCGCAGTCGTTAAAAAGAACAGAGTTATGTTCGAAATTGGTGGTGTAGCTCCTGAAATTGCTAAAGAAGCATTAAGACAAGCTAGCTACAAACTTCCACTTCAATGTAAAGTTGTCGAAAGAAATAAGGAGGCTAAATAGTTTATGAAAATTAAAGAAGTAAGAGAATTATCTTCTGAAGAATTGAATAATCAAGTTTACTCCTTAAAAGAACAATTATTTAACTTAAGAAGAAAGAAAGCTGTCGGACAACTCGAAAACTTAAATGAAATTAAAAGAGTTAGAAAAGACATCGCACGCGTATATACAGTCTTAAGAGAAAAAGAACTCGGCATGAGTAAGGAAGGTAAGTAATTATGAACCGTAGAAAGAAAATTACTGGTGTTGTTACAAGTGCTAAAACACCAAAAACCATCACAGTTATGGTTGAAGGTTATAGAAAACATCCAAAGTATAAGAAAAGAGTTCAATTCAGACATAAATATTATGCTCACGATGAATTAAATGAAGCTAAAGTCGGCGATACAGTCACGATTGAAGAATCAAGACCACTCTCTGCTTTAAAAAGATTCAGATTAGTCTCAATCGATAAAAAAGCAGTTGAAGATATTAAGATCGCTGAAAGTGAAGAATTAAAAGAAGTCCTTCACGAAGAAAAAGCTGAAGAAAGTAAGGAAGAAACAAAGGAGGCCGAATAGTTATGATACATACTGAAACTAATCTTGTTGTAGCAGACAATAGCGGTGCTCGTGTTGTTAGAGTATTCAGAATCTATGGCGGAAGCCATAGAAAAACCTGCTCAGTTGGTGATATCGTTCAATGTGCTGTTAAAGACGCAATTCCTAATGGAAAAGTTAAAAAGAGCGATGTTGTCAAAGCAGTTATCGTAAGAACAAGCTATCCACTTGAAAGAAAGGATGGCTCAACAATTAGATTCGATGATAATGCTTGCGTTATCATCAACGAAGATAAGACACCAGTTGGTACTCGTGTCTTCGGACCTGTCGCTAGAGAGCTCCGTGAAAAAGGTGAAACTTTTATGAAAATCGTCTCTTTAGCTAACGAAGTCTTATAAGGAGGTAAAAGGATATGAAACTTGTTAAAGGTGATAAAGTAATCGTTATCTCTGGTAAAGACAAAGGCAAAATCGGTAATATCCAAAAAGCTCTTCCAAAAGAACATAAGGTTATTGTCGATGGAGTTAACGTTCGTAAAAAACACGTTAAGCCAAGCCAAACTAATCCTGAAGGAAGCATCCAAGAAATCTTCGCTCCAATCGATGTAAGCAATGTTATGTATTACGATGAAAAGAGCAAAAAAGGTTCCCGTATTGGATATAAATTCAATAAGGATGGCAAAAAAGTTAGAGTTTTAAAACTTAACGGCAAAGAAGTTAAATAGAGGAGAAAGTTATGGCAGAAACAAAGAAAACTACAGCTACAGCAAAAAAGACAACTAAAACTGCTGCTCCTAAAAAAGAAGCAACTAAGGTTGTTAAAGAAGCTGCAACTTCTAAAGGACATAAAGCTCCTAACAAAACTACAAGATTACTTGAATTATACAATTCTGAAATTAAAGCTAATTTAATGAAAGAATTCGAATATAAATCAGTAATGCAAGTCCCAGCTTTAAATAAGATTGTTGTCAATATCGGTGTTGGCGATGCTACACAAGATAAGAAAAGACTTGAAGAAGCAGTTGAAGAACTCGCTTTAATTACAGGTCAAAAGCCAATCATCACTAAAGCTAAAAAATCAATCGCAACCTTTAAATTAAGAGAAGGTGAACCAATCGGTTGTAAAGTAACTTTAAGAGGAATCAGAATGTATGAGTTCTTCGATAAACTCGTATCAATCGCTCTTCCAAGAGTTAGAGACTTCCGTGGTGTAAGTAAAAACGCATTTGATGGCAGAGGAAATTATACACTTGGTGTTAAAGAACAATTAATCTTCCCTGAAATCAATTATGATAAAGTTCAAAAAGTTAGAGGTATGGACATCATTATGGTTACAACCGCTAACAGTGATGAAGAAGCTTACGCCCTTCTTAAGGCACTTGGAATGCCATTCAATAAATAAGAGGTGAAAATATGGCAAAAACTAGTTTAAAGGTTAAACAATCTAGACCTCAAAAATTCAAGGTCAGAGAATATACACGTTGCAAAAGATGTGGAAGACCTCACTCTGTTTATTCAAAGTTCGGTCTTTGCAGAATTTGTTTAAGAGAACTTGCCTATAAAGGTGAGATTCCAGGAATGAAGAAATCTTCATGGTAATTAGGAGGAATAGACGATGCATCAAGATCCAATAGCAGATATGCTTACTAGAATCAGAAACGCAAATGCTTTACATCATGAATCCGTTTCTATCCCTTCTAGTAAAATCAAATTAAATATAGTTAAAATTTTACTCGATGAAGGCTTTATCACTTCCTATAAAGAAGTTGTGACCGAAGAAGGACACAAAAACATCGAAGTAGTCTTAAAATATGGTCCAAATGGCGAAAAAGTCATTTCTGGATTAAAGAGAATTTCAAAGCCAGGTTTAAGAGTTACTGCTGATAGCAAACACATTCCTTACGTTTTAAGAGGACTTGGAATCGCTATCATCTCAACAAGCAAAGGCTTATTAACTGATAAGGGATGTAGACAAAATAACGTCGGTGGCGAAGTTATTTGTTACGTTTGGTAATAGGAGGGTAAGATTATGTCACGTATTGGAAATAAAATTATCACTATACCAGAAGGTCTTACAGTTACATTAAGCGAAGGACTTGTCGATATTAAAGGTAAATTTGGTGAAGATAAGATCGCTTTTGACAAAAACGCTATCTCAGTTGAACTTAAAGATGGTGTCTTAACTGTTAAAAGAGCAAACGATACTAAGCCAGTTAAAGAAATGCATGGTACAATTCGTGCTTTAATTAATAACGCTTGCATCGGTTGCCACGAAGGTTTCACTAAAAAACTTGCTCTTGTTGGTATCGGTTACCGTGCTGAAATGAAGGGCAAAGACCTTGTAATGCATATTGGCTATTCTCACGCCGTTACTATTACACCTTTAGAAGGAGTTACAATCAAAGTTATTGAATCCAAATCTAAAGATGTCAACGCTTATGTTGAAGTCAGCGGTTCTGACAAATTCAAAGTCGGACAAGTCGCTGCTCAAATTAGAGAAAAACGTAAACCAGAACCATATCTTGGTAAAGGTATCAGATATGTTGATGAAGTTATCCTCCGTAAAGAAGGAAAACGTGCTGGTAAGAAATAATAGGAGTTGATGTATGATTAGTAAAATTGATAAGAACACTGCAAGAAAAAGAAAACACCTCAGAGTTCGTAAAAAGATCAGTGGAACAGCTTCTACTCCTAGACTTTGCGTATTTAGATCAAACAAGAACATCGCTGTTCAAGTAATCGATGATACAAAAGGTGTAACACTTCTTAGCTCTTCATCCGTTGAACTTAAGTTAACTAATGGAAATAACATTGAAGGCGCTAAAGCTGTAGGAAACGATATTGCTAAAAAATGCTTAGCAAAAGGCATTGAAAAAGTCGTTTTTGATAGAGGTGGATATATCTACCATGGTCGTGTTAAAGCTCTTGCTGAAAGCGCAAGAGAAGGCGGCTTAAAATTCTAAGGAGATAGGTTATGGAAGAAAATAAAGTTGTTGAAAACCCAACCGTAGAAGAAGTTAAAAACGAAGAAAATAACGCTTCCCAAGATGTAGCTCAAAAAGCTCCTGAAAAGAAGAGATTTAACAAAAATAAGAGATTTACAAAAGGACCTCGTAAAGAAGTTGTTAAAGAATACGAAGAAAGAGTTGTTGCTATTAACCGTGTCACCAAGGTCGTTAAGGGTGGTAAAAGAATGAAATTCTCCGCTCTTGTCGTCGTTGGAAATGGAAAAGGCAAATTTGGATTTGCTACAGGAAAAAGTGGCGAAGTCCCAGATGCAATTAAAAAAGCAGTCGATAAAGCTAAAAAGAATTTAATTGATGTTGAAATCGTCAATGGTGGTACCTTAGCTCACGATACAATCGGAAAATTTGGTGCAACCAACGTCTTCTTAAAACCAGCTCCAGAAGGTACTGGAATTATCGCTGGTGGACCAGTTAGAGCAATTCTTGAATTAGCTGGTGTTAAAAACATCTACTCCAAAGTTTATGGAAGTAGAACCAAGATCAACATCATTAGAGCTACCGCAAGTGCTTTAAAAAATCAAAAAGATTTCAAGAGCACAATGAGTTTACGTAAAGGAGGATTAAGCGATGTTAAATAATCTTAAACCTACCGAAGGAAGTAGAAAAAGCAAGACCAGACGCTGCAGAGGTGCAGGAAGCGGTCTTGGTAAAAACGGCGGAAGCGGTTCAAAAGGACAAAATTCTAGAACTGGTGGCGGAGTAAGACTCGGATTTGAAGGTGGTCAACTTCCACTCTTCAGACGTCTTCCAAAAAGAGGATTTAAAAATCACTGCCGTAAAGAATATGCAACTGTAAATGTTTCACTCTTTAATAGATTTAATGATGGTGAAGATGTTGATTTAACAAAACTCATCTCCCTTGGACTTGTTAGCAAAGAATTTTCTGGCTTAAAAGTCTTAGGAGAAGGTGAACTTACTAAAAAGGTTAACATTACCGCTGTCAAATTTTCAAAATCTGCTTTAGAAAAGATAGAAAAGTGTGGCGCAAAAGCAATTTTTAGTAAATAATATATAAGTTGATATTTTTTTACTAAGGATTCACATGAAAAAGTTTGTCGAAATTTTCAAAAATAAAGAAGTCGTTAATCGTATATTTTTTACGATAATGATTCTTTTTGTCTTTAGAATTGGTTGCGCTATCCCAACTCCAGGCATTGATGCTAGTGAACTTACTAGCCAATTAAATACAAATTCAAATAACGTCTTAGCGCTTATGAATTTGTTGGGTGGGGGAGCCTTACAGAACTTTTCGATATTTGCCCTAGGCGTCTCGCCTTACATTACCGCGCAAATCATCATTCAACTTCTAAGTATGGATGTTTTGCCAGCCTTAACGGAATTAAACCGTCAGGGTCAATATGGTAGACGTAAGATCGAGATGGCTACGCGTTATCTAACCTTAATGCTTGCGGCTGTTCAAGCTTATGGAATTATCCAAACAGCCTTAAATACTTCCTGGATTACATTCACCATGGAAGAAAACTTCTTAACTTACGCTTATATTGTTACCGTCATGGTAGCAGGAGCGATGTTAGTTATGTGGCTTGGTGACCAAATTACTACTAAAGGTATCGGAAACGGAATTTCCGTCATCATCTTTGCTGGTATTGTTTGCTCTCTTCCAAGTCAAATTGGAACCGCCTTCCAAAGATGGGTGCTTCAATCATGGAATCATGGAAATATCGAAGCGACCAAGGGTGTATTCCAGTTTATTCTTTATATCCTAGCATTTGTTGCAATTATTGCTTTTGTTGTCTTTATTGAATTATCAAGAAGAAAGATTCCAGTACAACATGCAACCCGTACTGGAACCAGTGAAAAGCTCGCAAAAGCCAGCTTTTTACCAATAAAAGTCAATTCGGCAGGAGTTATTCCTGTCATATTCGCTAGCTCCATTTTAATGGCTCCTAGCGTAATCGCTACCTTTATTTCTAGCGATGCAGCTAATGCCGAATGGCTTAAAATCTTCCAATACAATCAACTTGTTGATACGGGTGGAGTGATGATGCCATGGGGATTAATTATCTATATTGTTCTTGTATTTGCGTTTACTTTCTTCTACGCAAATTTACAAATAAACCCTGCTCAACTAGCGGAAAACTTCCAAAGAAATGGAAGCTATATTCCAGGCATCCGTCCAGGAATTGAAACTGAAAAATACGTTAGAAAGGTTTTAAATAGAGTTACTTTAATTGGTGCATTATCTTTATCCTTTATTAGTGCTTTACCAGTTGTCTTAACTTTATCTGGCGTATTTGGAGGCGATCAATCATTAGCCCTTGGCGGAACTGGTCTTATCATTGTTGTTGGCGTTGCTCTTGAGCTTAACAACCAAATCAATGGTCTTATCGCTGGAAAGAGCTATGATGAAGTCATCGGAGGTATGTAACTTAGACTATGAAGAATATTATTTTAATGGGTCCACCTGGGGCTGGAAAAGGAACTAATGCAAAGCGCATTACGTCGTTTTATAAGATTCCACATATTTCAACAGGAGATATGTTTAGAGAAGCTATTAAAAACAAAACACCACTTGGTGAACTTGCAAATTCTTATATGTCTAAGGGCTTACTTGTCCCTGATGAAGTTACTATTGGTCTAGTAAAAGAAAGATTATCAAAAGATGATTGTAAAGATGGCTACTTACTTGATGGTTTCCCAAGAACTCTTGTTCAAGCTGAAGCCTTAACTAAGTTAAGCGAAGAAATCAATAGACCAATTACAAGTGTTATAAACATCATCGTCCCAGAAGATATCTTAATCGATAGAATCTGCGGAAGACGTGTTTGTAAGGTATGTGGTGCCCCATATCACGTTAGAAACCTTAAACCTAAAGTTGAAGGTGTCTGCGATTTATGTGGCGGAGAGCTCGTTCAAAGAAAAGATGATAACGAAGAGACACTTAAATCCCGTCTTGAAGAGTATCATAAACAAACTGAACCACTCATCGCATACTACAATAAATTAGGCGTCGTAACCGACGTTGATGGAACTAAGGACTTAGATTTGCTCTTAGAAGACATCAAAACAATTTTAAAGGATTAAGATGAAAATTATCATTAAAAGTCCTAGAGAAATTGCCCTAATTAAAAAAGCTGGAAGTATCTTAGCCGATACCTTTGATTACTTAAAGGTACATACTAAAAGTGGGATTTCTACTTTAGAACTCGATAAACTTGCTGAAAGATTTATCCGTAATAAGGGTGGAATTCCTACTTGTAAAGGCTATGAAGGATTTCCAGGCGCAATTTGCATAAGCGTTAACGATACTTTACTTCATGGTATCCCTTCTAGAAAGATTATTTTAAAAGAAGGCGATATTGTAAGTTATGACATCTGCGTAACTTATGAAGGATATATTGCTGATGCTTGTCGAACCTTCCCAGTTGGAGAAATATCAACTGAGGCAAAGCGATTAATCGATACCGCTAAAAATTGTTTCTTTGAAGCGGTGAAGTTAATCAAACCGGGTGTACATCTAGGTGACATTTCAAGTAAAATCCATGAAATCGGTACTGAAGCAGGTTACACATTAACTGAAGAGTTTACTGGTCATGGAGTTGGAAGAGAAATGCACGAAGATCCAAGTGTCCCAAATTTTGGAGAAAAAGGAACTGGCGTAATTCTAAAAGAAGGCATGGTTATAGCAATTGAACCGATGCTAAATGAAGGAAAAGTCGATCTTTATATCCAAAACGATGGATGGACTGTTAAAACAGTCGATGGAAAATTAAGCGCTCACTATGAAAATACTGTAGCGATCACCAAAACTGGTTATGAAATTTTAACTTTAGAAAAAGGAGAAGAGTTATGGCCAAGCAAGATGTAATATCCGTAGAGGCGATAGTAACCGAAGCCTTACCTAATTGTAATTTTAAGGTAAAACTTGAAAACGACGTAATTATCCATGCCACTGTTTCTGGTAAAATCCGTATGCATTACATTCGCATTTTACCGGGAGATAAAGTTACCGTCGAATTATCGCCTTACGATCTAAACAATGGCAGAATTGTATTTAGACACAAATAGTCTAAAAGTTGGAGGAAGTTATGAAAGTTAGACCATCCGTAAAACCAATTTGTGACAAGTGCAAAGTCATTAAAAGACATGGAAAAGTCATGGTGATTTGTTCCAATCCAAAGCACAAGCAAAGACAAGGATAAGAGAGGTAAGATTTATTTATGGCACGTATTGTTGGTGTTGACATCCCAAGTGAAAAGGTAGTCGTTGTTAGCATTACCTACATCTATGGAATAGGGCTTGCAACCGCTCAAAAGATTGTTGAAGCCGCAAAAATTGATCCACTTAAAAGAGTTAAAGATCTCAGTGAAGATGAAATTGCTCGTTTAAGACAAGAAATCGCCCACTACAAAGTTGAAGGTGATTTAAGAAGAGAAGTCATGCTTAATATTAAGAGACTTCAAGAAATTGGCTGCTATCGTGGAATTAGACACAGAAGAGGTCTTCCAGTTAGAGGTCAAAGAACAAAAACTAACGCTCGTACACGCAAAGGTCCACGTAAGACAATTGCTAATAAGAAAGAAGCTGTTAAGTAGTAGGAGGTAGAAAGAAATGGCTAAGAAACAAACTACCCGTAAAAAGAAAGTTAAAAGATCTTTTACAAAAGGTGTTGCTCATATTCACGCAACCTTCAATAATACAATCGTTACAATTACTGATGAAAATGGTAATGCAATCGCTTGGTCAAGTAGCGGTGTATTAGGATTTAAAGGTGCTAAAAAATCAACTCCATTCGCTGCTCAAAGTGCTGCAGAAGCTGCTGGTAAAGCTGCTTACGATCAAGGTATTAGAACAGTCGATGTTGATGTTAAAGGCCCAGGAGCTGGTAGAGAAAGCGCAATTAGAGCTTTAGGAAATGCTGGACTCCAAATCACATCTATTGTTGATACAACTCCAATCCCTCATAACGGTTGCCGTCCACCAAAAAGAACACACGGTTAATAATATATTAGGAGGATGCTTAAATGGCTGAAAATGAATTAAAGATTGCACACCCTTTCGAAGAAGCTGAATACAAAATTGAAGTTGCTAGCGCAGAAGAAAACTATTGTAAAATCGTTGTTGAACCACTTGAAAGGGGTTATGGTTTAACCTTAGGAAACGCTTTAAGAAGAGTTCTTCTTGCTTCCTTACCTGGAACTAGTGTTTACGCTATCGAAGTTGAAGGAGCTGTCCATGAATTCACCGCACTCCAAGGCGTGGAAGAAGATTTAACACAAATCATCCTCAACCTTAAAGAACTAGTGTTAAGAAGTGACACAATTGGCAAAGCTGATTATGAAGTCTCCATTTCAAGAGGAGAAGGAGAATTTAAAGCTGGCGATTTAGAGCTTCCTACTGGCGTTGAAGTTGTCAATCCAGATTTAGTTATCGCTCACATCGCTCAAGGTGGACACTTAAATATGACTCTTCATATTAGAAATGGAAGAGGTTATGCCACTAGCGAAGAAAATAAGACCTTAGGTCTTACAAGCAATTCAATTGCAACTGATAGTAACTATTCACCTGTTACTAGAGTTAACTATAAAGTTGAACAGACACGTGTTGGACACGATCCAAGATTTGACAAACTTATTCTCGAAGTTTGGACAAATGGAAGCATTAAACCAGTTGATGCTGTTGCATTAAGTGCAAAAATGCTCATGTTCCATTTCGAAAACTTCTTACATCTTGATGATGATTTTGATGAAGTTATGCTTCAAAAAGATCCAGTTGTACATCAAGAAGAAACTTATGAAAATTTAACTATTGAAGATTTAGACCTTAGCGTCCGTAGTTATAACTGCTTAAAGAGAGCTGGCATTGCTAACGTTCAAGAATTAACTCAAAAGAGCGAAGCAGAAATGATGAAAGTTAGAAATCTTGGTAAAAAATCCCTTCTCGAAGTCAAAAATAAGCTTGCAGAAAAAGGCTTATACTTCAGAGATGGCAAAGATGAATAAGGAGTATAACTATGCAAATCGGAAGAAAAAATGTACATGGTAAAGGTGGCGTCAGATTTAAGACCCCTTATACCTCAAGCAAGAAAAAAGCTCAAGTTAGAAATCTTGTTACTGAATTAGTCCTTTTTGAAAAAGTTACCATTACAAGAGGTATGGTTAAAGATGTTGTTAAAACATTTGATCACCTCGTTACTCTTGCTAAAAAAGGTGATTTACATTCAAGAAGACAAGCAGCTAGCATTTTAAAGAATTATAAAGTTGAAGATAAACCAGAAGCATTAACAAAATTATTTGCTGAATTAAGCAAAAAGTTTGCTGATAGAAATGGTGGCTATCTTAAAGTTTATAAGCTTCAAAATAGAAGAGGCGATAACGCTCCAATGCGTTTACTTACCTACGCTGATTAATCTTTAAATTGACTAAGTTAAGCAACTCGCTCGTTCGGGTTGCTTTTTTCATATTTTAGTGAAATTTTAGAGTTTATTATCTTTATAAACTAATTAAACTTTGATACTATATTGCATGATTTAAGCATATGAAAAACTTTGTTGTATTTGATTTAGATGGTACATTAATTGATACCTTAACTGGATTAACTGAAGCGGTAAATGAAACACTTAAAGAGCTTAACTTACCTTATTCATATAAAAGAGATGAAGTTATGACTTTTATTGGTCGAGGAGCTAAAAGACTTTTTAATTTAGCCACTAAAAACGAAAATAATCCTGCAGAATTCGCCTTATTTTTAAAAAACTATGAAAAGAATCAATATATTAGCGAACCTTATGAGCATGTTTTAGAAACGCTTAAAGAATTAGGAAAAAGAAATATAAGCTTAATAATTTATTCAAATAAACCTAATAATATTTTGAACAAGTTAGTTGAAAATAAACTTAATAAAATCAAGTTTTTACATGTTCAAGGGCAGGATAATAATTATCCACCAAAACCAGATGTGACATTATTAAAAAGCATCCTTAATAAGTTTAATTTAAAGCCTGAAGATGGACTTTATGTTGGCGACAGCATTGTTGATATAGATACAGCAAGAAATATAAATATGAAAGTTGCTATTCTTTCATATGGCTATGGTAATAAGGAAGAAATTAAAGCCAATAAACCTGATTATTATTTGGATGATTTTAAGGAAATATTGGAAATTTTATGACAAAAGAACAAGAGCTACTATTTGGATTATATCGCTATATAAATAAGGCGAGTCGCTATGTTGGAAGCAAAAATGAAAGCGAATTTATTAAAGATGAAGTTTCTTTTGACGCGACTTGTTTTGCTTTTTATATGATTGAATATATCGGTCAAGAAATATTAAAAAATGAAAACATACTTCTTAATAATCCTGATATAGATTTTAAAAGGATCGCTAATTATAAAAGAGAATTTATAAACGAAGAAGGGGTTGATTATGTTGGTTTACATAATCTAATTTTAAATGAGTTTCCAATTTTGCAAATGAAATTATTAAATAGGTGGAAAGGTTCTAACAATGGAAAATAAAGAAATCATTTCTAAATTATCTAAAGAAGAAAAAATTAAAGAATTAGGTGGGGATAGTAGTTGGTATTTATTTCCTCTTGAAGAGTATGGCTTAAAAAGAGTTCATTTTTCAGATGGCCCATATGGCTTAAGAGAAGATTTATCTTCAGAAACTTTATTTGGAAAAGGAGTTGATTCAATTTGCTTTCCAACTTCTTCTTTAACGGCAGCTAGTTTTGATCGAGAACTTTTATATAAACTTGGTAAAACTCTAGGTCAAGAAGCGAGAAATAGAAATATTCATTGCGTTTTAGGACCAGCAATTAATATAAAAAGAAGTCCACTTTGCGGAAGAAATTTTGAATATATGAGCGAAGATCCTTTATTAACTGGTGAACTTGCCGCTAGTTATATTAAAGGCATGGAAGAAGAAGGAGTAGCTACTTCTTTAAAACACTTCGCTTTAAATAATCAAGAATCTTTTAGAATGACGATTAATTCGATTTGCGACATTAGAGCAATGCGTGAAATTTATTTAAAGGGTTTTGAAATTGCCATTAAAAAGGGAAATCCTGGCACTATTATGGCTAGTTATAATAGAGTAAATGGTGATTATGCTTGTGAAAATAAATACCTTTTAAAAGATGTTTTACGCGATGAGTGGGGTTATAAAGGTCTGGTTATTTCAGATTGGGGAGCAGTAAATGACCCTGTAAAAGCTATTAAAAGTGGCCTAAATGAAATTATGCCTATAGCAACCACAAATCAATATAAAAAGATTAGCGAAGCCTATGATAAGGATGAAGAACTTCAAAAAGCAGTTGATGAAAGTTTAAATTATACTTTTGATTTCATTAAAAAATATCAAGACACGAAGCCATGCGACTTTGATATTGAAAAAGGTCATGATATTGCTGTTGATATTGCAAAAGAATCAATTGTTTTATTAAAAAATGAAGATAAGATTCTTCCTTTAAAGAAAAGAGAGAAAGTTGCTTTTATAGGTGAGTACGCTTTAACGCCACATTATAAAGGCGGAGGAAGCAGTAATGTTACTCCTTATAAACTTGTTACGCCAATCGAAGTCGTTGAAAATGGTGATTATAATGTCACTTTTGTAAAAGGATTTAGCGCTATTAAAGATGAAGTTGATTTAGATTTAGAAGATGAAGCGCTTGATCTTGCTAAAAAATCAGACAAAGTTGTCTTATTTATGGGCACTAATAATGACATTGAAAGTGAAAATTATGACCGTAAAAATTTAGACCTATTCGCAAATCAAATTTCATTACTTAACAAAATTTATGAAGTTAATAAAAATATAGTTGTAGTTTTACAAAACGGTGCTCCTGTTGAAATGCCTTTTGTTAACAAAACTAAGGGCATTGTTGAGCTTTATTTAGCAGGAGAAGGGGTAGGGGAAGCAATTATGTCTGTTTTATACGGAGAAACAAATCCAAGCGGAAGACTTGCTGAAACATTCCCTTTGGAGAATAATACTTTACCTAACTTTACTTATTTTCATAGTAACCCTTGTGCTGCAACTTATCGTGAATCAATTTATGTTGGATATCGATATTTTGAAACAAAAAACATTCCAGTTTTATTCCCATTTGGCTATGGTTTATCATATTCTAAATTCAGTTATTCTGAATTTAATGGCACTTTTGCGGAGAATTCTTCTAAAAACGACTATAATATTAAATTAACCTGCAAGGTTAGTAATGATAGCGATATCGATGGAAAAGACGTTATTCAAGTTTATATTTCTAAACCTAACGATAAGATTTTTAATGCAAAATATGAGTTAGTAGACTTTAAAAAAGTTCTAGTTAAAGCACATGAAACAAAGACTATTGAATTTGAGCTTGATAGACATGCTTTAGAATATTTTGATGTTAACTTAAACAAATGGAATGTTCAAAATGGAACTTATAAGATTTATATCTCTAAAAACTCACACGAGCATCTTTTTGAATACCAATTTGAAGTAAAGAATGAACAAGAAATTCTTGGTTATGATAAAGAAACACTTAAAAAGTATTTCAAGTGTGATGTACGCTTCTTAACATTTGAAGAATTTGCAAAATTGTTTAATAACGATAAGCTTCTTCGCTCATTTAAAAAGCCTGAAAAATTCGATATGAATTCAACTTTTACAGATATTAAATGCACACGGGCTGGAAGAATGTTTTATAAGCTTGTTACGAGTAGAGATGAGTTAAAAAGCAATAAATTAGTTTATGCTGCAATTACAGAAATGCCATTTAGAGCACTTTGTACATTTGGCACTTCATTTGATGAAAAGTTATTTAAACCAATTATTAGAGCAGCAAATCACAAATGTGTTCTTATTAATTTTCTAGTTTTCATTATAAAATTTGCTAAAGCTGGCAAGAGAGCAAAATTCTAATTATTGTTTCTTCTGGATGCTTGAATAGTATTCTTCATCCTTTAAGAGATTTTCTTGGGGCTCATCTTCATCTCTTATGAGTGTAAAATTAAAATCAGAATAAAGCTTTTTAAAATCTTCTAAAGAAACTTTGACTCGATAAGTTTTAGTTCTAACTTCGATTGTTTCTTTTTCGAAAACAAAAATATAAGTCAAATCGTTTGATATAGAGGTCAATACATAACCATTTTTTAAGAGTTTAATAGCATCTTTAAGAGATATCGTGTTTTGCATAACAAAATTATATGTAAATTTCTAGTGAAATACTGTAAAAATCGATAAAAATTGCGATTTTATTCTATAAAAAAATTGTGAAAAAGTGTAAACTAAACTCATGATAACGATTTATACCTCACCTAGTTGTTCAAGTTGTAAAAAAGTAAAAAAGTGGTTCGATGAACAAAACATTCCTTACGTTGAGAAAAATATCTTCTCAAGTGTTTTAGATCCAAAAGAATTAAAAGACATTTTATCAAAAACTGAAAACGGCACTGAAGATATTATTTCAACAAGAAGCAACATTATTAAAAACGGAAATGTTAATGTTGATGATATGTCAATCAATGAACTTATTGCTTTTATCAAGAAAAATCCTAGCGTTTTAAAGCGACCAATCGTTGTTGATACAAGAAAAATTCAAGTCGGATATAACGCCGAAGAAATAAGATCTTTTATTCCAGCAGCGAGAAGAGTTGCGATGAGCGCTTGCCCACAACCTGAAGATTGTGAAAATTGTAATAGTGCAAAAGAATTTGAGGAATTCTTAAAAGCAAGAGAAGAACATAAATAAAACACGAACAATTAAAAAGCGGCCAAGAGGCCGTTTTTTATTGGAAGAAATGGATATGGAAAGTTATTAATCTGCAGTATTTTCAACTTTTAATAAAGATTCCATTGCACGAGTTTGCTTGCTGCGTGGATTATCTTTATATTCGATTCCGTTTTCGTTACAAATTCTTTGAAGTTGGGTCTTGGCTTTTAAAAGAGAATTGCCAGCCATTTCAAGCTCGTAATCAGTAATATTGTTATATTCATTTTCATCGATTGAAAATTCATAACCTTCTTCGCCATAATTTGTTTCTAAACGATGGGTTTTTAATTTAGCGACAACGCTCATATCATTTGGTTCAAATCCGAGCATTCTAACAAATTCAGTAGTATCATTTTCTGGAATTTTTCCATTAAATGTTAAGTTAATAAACTCATCATCCTTTAACGCGGTGTTCTTTTCGAGTAAACCTTCACTCATTGGAACCTTTAAAGTCATAATATATTCATTATTTAAAGCTCTGACTCTTAAACCGATGCCAGATTTTTTAAGTAAATAATCTTTGGTATCAATATAATAATTGACTTGAGTTTTATCTTTTAAAATATTTTTTTGTAGTTTTCTAACGATTCTTTTATATTCATCTTGGTTGATAAGAACCTTAGCTTCAATTTCAATATTAGTTGCCATTTTTATCTACTTCCTTTTGAAATATGATACAATAAAAAGGCTGATTTTAAAAGGTATTTAAATGCGATTCTGTATAACATCTAGAAATGGTAATGGAAGCGAAGAAGTTGCTAATTATATTAAAGATTTTTTAGTTAATAAAAATTTTAAATATGATGAAAAAAGCCCTGAGCTTGTTGTCTCAATTGGTGGAGATGGTACTTTTTTAAGAGCGATTCAAAAGTATTTTTTATTAAATCCACTTTTTGCAAACATCAATTTTGGGAATTTAGGTTATCTTTGTGAATATACTAGCGAAGAAGTGAACGAATTTTTAGATGATCTTTTAAATAAGTATGTTGAAAAAGAAATTACTCTTTTAGAAGCTGAATACGATAATAAAAAGAATTACGCTTTAAATGAATTTAGAATCGAAACTTCTAGAGGTGACACTCTTATTTTTGATGTTTATATTAATGATACGTATCTAGAAACTTTAAAAGCCGATGGTTGCCTTATCTCAACTTCAATTGGAAGTAGTGCAATGGCTAGATCATTAGGCGGAGCTTTAGTTGATAATGAAATTGAAATGATTCAATTTGTTGAAAAAGCACCTATTCAAAATAGAACCTATGAATCTATAAGAACCCCTTTTGTTTTACAAAAAGATAAAGTCATTAAGATTAAAAACATAAAAAATGATGAATTTTACGTTTATTACGATTCTAAAAGCGATTTTGTTAAATCATATCATGGCGATATCATCATTAAACTCGGTGATAAAAAAGTTCGTATTTTAAAAAATATTAGAAATAATTATATTAAAAAAACACATGAGGCATTTATTTATGATCGATCAAATTAACATTTTAACCTTGGATACAACGACCATTATTTTAGCGGTCGTTTTTGGTGTAGCTGGTTTATTAATGATAGGAATTGGTGCCTATTATTTTATTAATCAAAGCTTAAAAGGTAAAAAAGCTAAAGAGAAAGAAGAAAAAATAATCTTTGAACATAGCGATGACAAGTTTATTGAAGCACTTGGCGGAAGTGAAAACATCATTTCTTACGAACTAAAAGGAAAAAGTCGACTAGTTTTGACTTTGAAAGATTATTCTAAACTCAATAAGGAAGAGCTTAAAAAGTTTTATATTGATCGTTTTTTAGAGATGAGTGAAAAAGTTATTTTAGTTGGTAATAACTTAAGTCCACTAAACGATATTTTAAATAAGACTAAGACTAACTAAATCTTTTTTGATTTCTTCTAAAGGGAAGCCCATAACGTTATAGTAGCTTCCTTTTATTTTGTTAATAAGATGATATTTTTCATCGCCTTGAATAGCGTAAGCGCCAGCTTTGTCATATACGTTTATAGTATCGATATAGTTATAGATTTCTTCATCACTCAACGCATTAAAAATAACTTCAGTTACAACTAATTTTTTGATTAGTATTCCCTTTTTGGCGTTAGCAATTACATAACCTGTAATAACTTTATGAGTTTTTCCACTAAGTGTTTTTAGTATTTTAAAAGCATCTTCGCGGTCTTTAGGTTTACCAAAAATTGCATCGCCTAATATGACAGCGGTATCGCAAGTAATTATAAAATCTTCAGGTTTTGCGGAGTTTTTTATTGAAAAATACTTGTTTTCTGCTTCAGTTAAAGCGTATAAATCCGCTGGAGCATCAACTAGAGATTCATCAAAATCAGGTTTTACAATTTTAAAATTGCTTGTTAAAGTTTTTAAAAGTTCTATTCTTCGAGGTGAAGAAGATCCAAGAATTAACATATTAAATCTTATTCAAAACGAGAGGAATAATCATTGGATTACGTTGGGTTTTTCTAAAGAAATATTTAGAAATAACGCTTCTAGCAGTATTTTTAATGTCGTTAAAAGTGACTTTTCTAGATTTAAATAATTCAGCTAAAGCTTCTGTTAAATAATAAGCAGCATGACGAGTTAAATGCTCTTCATATGTTCCATAACTTACAAAACCAACGGTAGTAACTCTAGGTGGGCAAAGAAGTTTTGATTGTTTCGAATCGATAACTAGCATAACGCTAACCATACCATCATCTTGAAGAATTTTACGGTCTCTAATAACAGCGGTTGATACACCATTAATATCATAACCATCGATAAAAACGTCTTCGGCGCTAATTCTTTCTCCATCAATAATTTGGTGATCTTTTAAAAGTAAGGTATCGCCATTTCCTAAGATAAATATGTTTTCTTTTGGCATGCCTAAAGATTTAGCAATATCGCCATGAAGTTTTAACATGTGATATTCACCATGAGCAGGCATGAAATATTTTGGATTGTATAACTTTAAGTTCATACGAAGCTCTTGCCTTGAAGGGTGACCTGAAGAGTGTAAATCAACAAAGATTGAGTTAGTTATAACATTAGCTCCTTGTCGAGTAAGTTGGTTAACAATTTTAGAGATTGAAGCTCCGTTTCCTGGGATAGGGCTTGAAGAGAAAACAACGGTGTCGCCTGGAACAATCTTTAAATTTTTAAACATTCCATTAGCTATTCTACTTAAAGCTGCCATTGGTTCACCTTGGCTACCCGTACAAAGAATTACGGTTTCGCTTTCTTTAAGGTCTTTCATATTTTCAACATCACGAATCATTGAGCTAGGTATTTTTATATAGCCAAAGCGTAAAGCAATATCGATTGTATTTAGCATGCTTCTTCCAACAATTACTATTTTACGGTTATGAGCAATAGTGCAATCGACGATTTGTTGAATTCTAGAAATATTACTAGAGAAAGTTGAAATGATAAGTCTTCCAATAGCTTTATCGAAAATTTCGTTAATTGAATCTAAAACGTTCTTTTCGCTAGGAGTCCAGCCTTCTTTTTCAGCATTAGTTGAATCTGCAAGGAGTAAATCAACGCCTTCTTCACCGATTCGTGACATTTTATGAAGCTCAAAATCTGGACCAACAGGGGTCATATCGAGCTTAAAATCGCCAGTATTAACAATTCTTCCTTCTGGAGTATCGACACAAATTCCAAAACTATCTGGAATAGAGTGAGTTACTCGAATAAAGGTTACCTTAAAACATCCAGCAGTAATTTTGCTATTTTGATCATATTCGACAAGTTTTACTTTTTCTTTAATCTTTTGATCTTCTAGTTTTTGTCTAATAAGAGCACAAGCTAATTTTGGTGCATAAATTACAGGAATTTTAACGGATTTAATTAAAAAAGGTATGGCGCCAATATGATCTTCGTGTCCATGGGTAATAAATAAAGCTCTTATTTTGCTTTGATTGTCTTTTAAATGCTGGTAGTTAGGGATAACATAATCGACACCAACATAATCGTCTTCAGGGAATTTAACGCCAGCATCTAAAATAATTAAGTCATCTTCAGATTCAATACAATACGTGTTTTTACCAACTTCACCAAGACCGCCTAAAGCATAAATCTTAATAGGATTATTGAAAGTATAAGCCATTATATCTCCTTTGTTATTTACAATTAAAAATATATCTCAAAATCGAGATTATTATAGTAAAACTTTCTTAAAAAAACTATATTTAAATCTCAATTGCGCCTGGTTTTTTTATGAAAGGGTTTTCTTTATTGATGTGATCATAAAAAAGTATACCTTTAAGATGATCAATTTCATGTTGCACAATAATGGCAGGGTAGCCAGTGAAAGTATAAGTCACTAAACCTTGCTTTAATAAGTCGTAAGTCTTTACTGTAACTTTATAGTGACGATAAACATATCCATCGTGTGGTTTATCAACGCTTAAACAGCCTTCTCCGTTTTGTAGATAGCATTCTTTTACTGATTCAGAAATAATTCGAGGGTTAATAAAAGCGTATTCTTGTCTTTTTCCTTTTTCATCAATAAAAGAAATAGCAAGCATGTTTTTGTTGATTCCAATTTGAGGAGCAGCAAGACCAACGCCACTACGCACATTATGATGCTTTTCTAAAAATTTCTCATCTTGACTCGCTCTTAAATATTCGAGCATGTTCATTAAAGTATCGACGTATCTTTGTTCTAAAGGGAAGTCGATATTCTCGCATCTTTTTCTTAAACTAGGTTTTGTATCTTTAACAATTTTAAAAATTTCCATCGCGAAAGATATTAACACATATTTGGTCAGAAATTAAGAAATTTGCTATAATTTTTTTGTGGAATTAGAAACTTTAGAACTTATAAATAAACTTGGAAATGATATAAAAAGCACGCAAATCTACATTAATTTTAAAGAAATTAGTGATAAAGTAGAAAATAGTGATGAGATTAAAATTTTATCTTATAAAAAAGATTTAGCTATTATGGAATATGAAGATGCTTTAAATCATTATGGGAAAAATAGTGAGGAAACTTTAAAAGCTTCTAAAAATATGAGCGAAGCAATCTATAAACTAAATAATCATCCTTTAGTAAAAGAATACAATACAAAACTTAGTTTATTAAACGCCTTATTAAAGGAAGTTGATAAAGAACTTTTTGGTGAAATATATGATTAAAATACGCGGTGGAAAATATTTGCATAGGCAGCTTAAACAACCTCCATTAGAAATTACGCGCTCTACAAAAGATGTTTGTAAAGAAGGAATGTTTAATTCTTTAGGTAATATCTATGATTTATCTTTTTTAGATTTATTTGGTGGAAGTGGAAGCATAGGAATTGAAGCCTATTCTCGTGGTGCTAATCCAGTTTACATCAACGAAAAAAATATAGTCCCTTTAAAAATAATTAAGGAAAATCTAGAAACTCTTAAAATTACTGATATTAATTTAACAAATATGGATTATCTAGATTGCCTTAACTATTATTCAAAAAAAGGAATAACTTTTGACATTATCTTTTTAGATCCACCATATAAAATGACTATCGACAACGATTTTATATCTAAAGTTTTATCTTTTAATATTACTCATAAAAAGACCATCTTAATAGTCGAAACTGACTATGAGCTTGATGACAAAATATTTGAAAATTTTAAAGTTAAAATACTAAAATATGGTAGAAGCAAAATTAATTTTTTGAGGAATATAGAATGAAAATAGCAATTTATCCTGGTAGTTTTGATCCAATCACTAACGGACACCTAGACATCATTAAACGAGCAAGTAAACTATTTGATAAGGTAATCGTTCTTTTAGCGATTAACCCTGAAAAATCATATCGTTTTAGTAAAGAAGATCGCTTAAATATGCTTTGTGAAGTTACAAAAGGCATGAAAAATGTTGAAGTTGATTCTTATAATGGCTTAACTATTGAATATGCTAGAAAACACGGAGCAAGCGTTTTAATTCGTGGCTTAAGAGTTGTAAGTGATTTTGAATACGAATGGGCTTATTCAGCAGCTAATGAATATATTGACAAAGATATAGAAATGGTCTTTTTAATGTCTCATAAAGAATTATCATTTATTTCTTCTTCAGCAATTGATGAATTATATAGAAGTGGAGTTGATATTTCTTCCCTTGTTCCTAGAGTTGTTTTAGAAACTTACGCTAAATTACAAGATAATAAACTTACAAAGTAGCCTTACTTATATTTTGATTAAAAAATATTGCTAATAATATTTTTACTGATTCTTTTTTAGCTTATACACTAAATAATTTAGAAATTAAAAAAATCCCTATAGCAGTAAATCTACTATAGGGATTTGATATTGCTTTTAAATAAACTAGTTTTTAGCTTTGATTTCGAAATCTTCGCTATTTGTCCAAGCTTCTGAAAGGAATTCGGCTTTTTCGT
>CALVMF010000011.1 GCA_944342125.1 uncultured Bacilli bacterium
AAATTGGAAAAAGAATCACTAATGTCAATTGACCAACCTAAAGTAACAGCAGTTGTTGTCACTTTTAATAGAAAAGAACTTTTAAAAGAAAACTTAGTTGCTTTATCAAAAATTCAATACACAAACTTTAATGTGCTAATAATTGATAACGCTAGTACCGATAACACATATGATTTTATATCCGATATTCTCATCGATAACAAATTTTTCTATTTAAATACAGGAAAAAATCTTGGTGACGCTGGCGGATTTAGTTTTGGCATAAAAGAAGCATTAAGAAACAATGCCGATTATATTCGGATTATGGATGATGATTGTATCCCTAATCAAGATTCACTGAAAGAGTTACTAAATTTTGCTAATCACAACCCTGACTTTGGATTTTTATCTAGCAAGGTACTTCGGACTGATGGTTCACTTTGCAAAATGAATATTCAAAGAACGAATTTAAAAAAAGAGATTAACAGCAATGATTCGATTAAGAAAATAAAACTAGCAAGCTTTGTTTCTATGTTTTTGAATTCAAAAGCAGTGATTGATGTTGGATTGCCTTTCAAAGAGTTTTTTATTTGGGGAGATGATTGGGAATATAGCTCCAGAATTTCAAAAAAATTTGATTGTTACTATGTACCAAATAGTGTTGTTTTACATAAATGCAAAATTAATGGTGGTGTAAATATTATCGATGAAAAAGAAAGATTAGATCGCTACTTTTATGCTTATAGAAATGAAACATTTTTTTATAGGCAAAATGGATTGAATGGCGCGCTGTATTCTTTTTTAAAAGTAAATTTTCACCGTTTAAAACTCGTATTGTCGAAAGATCAAAAAAAGAAAGAAAAGTTGAATATTATAAAAAGAGGTGTTAAAGCGGCTAAGACATTTAACCCGAAACCTGAGTTTGTATTTTCACCAAAAACTAAGATAAATGTTTGTACTTTTTTTGGTGAACCTGTTGCATACGGCGGGCAAGAAGCGTTTATGATTAATATGATTAATGCTTTTAATGATGCTAATATGAATTACATTGTTGCCACCCCATTTAGCGCCACGAATAATTTTTTTCTAAAATCTGATAAAATTCATTTATTAACCTATAATTTTAAATTTGATTCTTTACTTAGAAAAAGAAATATAGTAAAAGCTTTTAAACTATTAATAAAGAAAGAGAAAATTGATGTTCTACATATTCAAAGTGGAAGCACTTATGTGCTTTTAAAAATATCTTCATTAGCAAAAAAACATAATATTAAAAAAGTTATAATTCATTCACATTGTGCGGGTGAGATTAATTTGAAATATAAGATAATTAAGTTTCTTTCCGATAAAAAAATAGATAAATTAGTCGATGTATATTTAGCCTGTTCAGATTTAGCGGCTATTTGGAAATTCCCGCAGAGAATAATAGCTGAGAAAAAGTATACAATTATTAAAAATGGTATTGATACGAAAAAATTTACTTTTTCTCCACAAATTAGAAAAGAATATAGAGAGAAATTTTTACTCGATGATTATTTAACTTTATGTAACGTTGGCAGACTTTCCGAACAAAAAAATCAAAAATTTATTATTGATGTTTGCAAAATTCTTCTAGATAAAAAAATTAATTTTAAAGTCTTTTTGGTTGGAGAAGGAGAACTTAAAGAAGACATCGTTTCTTATATCAAAAATAATAGTTTAACTGATAAGTTCATCTTATTAGAAAAAAGAGATGATATTGAAAAAATTATGATGGCTTCAGATATTTTTCTATTACCATCCTTATACGAGGGATTAGCTGTTACTTCGATTGAAGCTCAATGTACTGGCTTATTAACATTATGTTCAACCAACATTACTGATGAAACAAAATTAACTGATATTGTTGAATTTTTAGACATTACTGATGCAAAATTATGGGCAAATAAAATAGCTGAGTACTCAAATAAATTAAACGACTTAAACAGATCAAAATATGCAAATATTATTGATGAGTCAGGGTATGATTCTTATAAATCCGCTGATTTATTAGAAAAAATCTATAGAGGACTAAATTAAAATATGGATAAAACAACTATTTTTGTCATTTCACATAAGCCAGTTAATGTTAGATTGCCTAAAAAATATTCCATACTTAAGGTAGGCAGTAATAAAGATTTTAGGACTGATTTTTCGGATGATACTGGTGATAATATCGCTTCTAAAAACCAAACTTTTTGTGAATTGACTGGACTATTTTGGATATGGAAAAATGTAAATTCTGAAAACATAGGATTAGTTCATTATAGAAGATTTTTTACTTCAAAATTTAATATTTCACCTTTTTTAACGATTTTAAAAGAGAAAAAGATTTCAACTATATTAAAAAATCATGATTTGATCTTACCTAGAGTTATTAAATTAAAAGATAAGGATAAAAAACTTACGGTTTTGGAACATTATTGTAAAACTCATTTTGAAAAAGATCTCATTGCAGCAAGAGAAGTTATTTCTGATATTTATCCAGAATATTTAAATAGCTTTGATATTGTCACAAAATCGAACAAGATGTTTATGTTTAATATGTTTATTGGTAAAAAAACAATTGTAGACTCTTATTGTAAATGGCTCTTCGACATTTTGTTTGAACTTGAAAAAAGAATTAATCTTTCATCTTACGATAACTATCAAAAAAGAGTATTTGGATTTTTAGCTGAACGATTATTTAATGTCTGGGTGTTATATAATTCAAATTTGAAGATTGCTTATTATCCTTTTGTTTTTACTGATAGTAATATTCTTCGACAAAATATTATAAATACAGTTAAAATTTATAGAAAAAAATGAGGTTTTGCAAAGAAAATATGGAAAATAATGTAAATATTTATAAGTCAAACGAATACTTAGCAGAGATTAAAAATGTATCTTTAGAATCGATTTTTAATGATTTTAAAGATAAAAACATCCTGTTAACAGGCGGAACTGGGCTGATTTTATCTTACTTTGTTGACGTTCTTTTAACCTCTGATTTTAATGGAAAACTATTTCTTGTGACAAGAAGTTTATCAAGAGCTAAGGAAAGATTTTCTAAATTTTGTAAGGACAAAAGATTAATTTTTATAGAAGGAGAACTAGATGGTTTTAATGCTCCTAATGAAAGAATAGATTATATTATAGGAGGAGCTAGTAAGTGCGACCCATATTCCTATGCTAATTATCCAACATCAATTATTTTAGATAATATCGAAGGAACTAAATATTTACTTAATATCGCTAAAGACAAAAAATGTAAATTTTTATATATTTCAAGCGATGAAGTATATGGAATTACAAATAATTTAATTTTAAATGAAAGTGATTTATGCACTTACAACGTTAGAGCACAAAGAAGTTGCTATAACCTAGCTAAAGCAACTTGTGAGAATCTCTGTTTAGCTTATGCAGGAGAATATGGCGTGAAATTTAACGCTATAAGGTTATCTAGAATTTTTGGTCCAACAGTTAAACTGACAGATACCAAAGCCATGACTCAGTTTATAAATAAAGCGCTAAATAAAGAAGACATAGTCTTAAAATCCAAAGGCGAACAAATTTTTAATTACCAATATGTTGCTGATACCATTAGAGGTATCGCATATGTTTTATTAAGAGGAAAAGATAACGAAGTTTATAACTGCACTAACAACGAGGAGCATTCTTTAAAAGAGTTAGCTGAATATATTGCAAGTTTAGCTAATAAAAAAGTCGTTTTTGATTTTAATGACGACTTTCAAGGAAAAGGTTATAGCGTTGCTAAAAACGCAATAATGAATATTTCAAAATTAGAAGGTCTAGGCTTTGAAAATGAGTACAAAGTCCTCGATTCTTTAAGAGAAACCTTGCAAATCCTCAACGAAATTTATAAATAAAGTTTATAGTTTACTTGATTCTTTAAGTTTAAGCAGAGCTTTAAAAATATCTAAATCGTCTTGAGTTGTTATTTTTAAATTCTTTTCGCTACCAATTGATAAATAGACTTTTTTACCCATTTCCATAATTAAAGAACATGTTGCAACGCTATTTGTAATGCCTTTTTCTAAGGCCTTTAAATGCATATTATAAAGTTCATTAAAATAAATCGCGTGAGGTGTTTGAGTTCTTTTCATAAGAGATCTTTCGATTTGCTTGCTTGAAGATTGATCATTTGGATTTTCAATTTCAATCATGACTTCTTGACAAGGGATAACTGGAATTGCATTTCCGTGCTTTTTACAAACATTAATCGCATCGCTAATTATATCCATTCCTACGTTTGGTCTATTTCCATCGTGGATTAGCACAATATCATCTTTAGTGGCTTCATCTTTTATTGCATTAAGCCCATTAAAGATAGATTGTTGACCATTAACACCACCAGTAACAACTTTATAAAGTTTGCTGATTTTATATTGTTTTGCATAAGAAAGTAGAACTTCAGACCATCCTTCTAAACAAGAAACAACAATTTTATCAATCATTGGATGCTTTTCAAATTGTTCAAGAGTATAGATGATTAAAGGCTTATCATAGATGGTCATAAATTGTTTAGGAACGCTTTGATTCATTCTTTGACCAACACCGCCTGCTGTTATAATTGCATAAATCATAATTTTTTATTTCTCCTTAATAATCTAAATCATTAAATAGATTTAGGTATTCTTTTAACTTTAAATCCTTATATTTAGTGTAGGAATTATTAACATCAAAATATGTTTCGCCGTGTTTACTAGAAGCCATAATTGGAGTCATATAATTTGCTCCATATTCAACGCGCAAGACCTCATCATAATTTTTTGGACAAGGCATTTTAAGATCTTCAAAATCTAAATAAGTAACTTCCTCAAACCATTTTTTATCGAAAACATCTTTATCAATATTATCAAATGTGACGTTACATAATTTGCTTGAAGAAGCGTTACATAAAGAAGCAATTTTCTTTTCGTAGCGTTTAAATATTTTTTTGCGACCACCAAGAAGTAAAATCACCAACTTATAAAAAGGTAACAAGATATTTCCGATTGTCCTTTTGATAAAACTAGGCGAAGAAAATCTATTTACATTTATGTATTTTACAATCCTAGTATATTTTTTATTTACTTTTTTAATTTTATTTACTTTCTTTATATCTTCTGGCAAATTATCCAAAACAAAAATATCAATAAAGATACCATGATTATAAGAAGAAGCGTATTCATTTTTCAATAAAGCTGTGGTGTTAGAATTTCTCAGTTGACTATGAACTCTATAGATTTTATCGCTATATGTATTTTGAAAAAAATATGGGTTTTTGAATTCTTTTCCCGCAATTTGGCACAATTTTATATAATCTTCTCTTAACATTATAAGATCAATATCATCATCCCAAGGGATAAAACCATGATGTCTTACTGCGCCTAAAAGAGTTCCACCAATTGCAAAAACTTTTAAATTATATTTAGAGCAAACTTCTAATAATTTATTTAATAAATCTAATTCGACATTCCAAATTTCTTTGCGTTTTTCTGTTACAACAAAATCTAAATTCATTTACATTTCCGCCTTGAAAACTATTATAAGCAATATTTTAAGAGAAAACATTATAATAAGTGTTAAAAGATGATTCGAAAAAGATTAAAATCTTTTCATTAGAAAGACTTAGACGAACTATGTTATTAAAAAAGAAAGAGAAAACCTCAAATATTAAAGTTAACGCAATTTTTAATGCTATATATCAAGTATTAATTTTAATTGTTCCTTTAATTACAACGCCTTACATTTCAACAATTTTCGCTTCCGATGTAATTGGTTCTTATTCTTATGGGTTTTCGCTTGTTCAATATTTTGTTTTAGCGGCTAATTTTGGTTTTACAATTTATGGAACAACAATTATTGCTAAATATAGGAATGATAAAGTAGAAGAAAATAAAAAGTTTTGGGGATTAATGTATTGTAAAACAATCCTCGATGTTGTGGTAATTGGCATCTTCTTTGGAATCTTATATTCAGGGATTTTATACAATGGTGCCTTCCCTTTAAATGATAACAATATTTATCTAATTTTTAGTTTAAATATTTTTGCTTCACTTTTTGATACAACTTTCCTTTTTCAAGGAAAAGAAAAGTTTGTTAATTTATGTATTCGAAACTTAATTGTAAAGGTCGTTTCAACAATTCTTATTTTTATCTTTGTTAAAGTTGAGGCGGATTATCGGATTTACGTTTTGATTTTATCTTGCTCTTATTTCTTTAGCGGTTTTATAACTTTAATAAATACACCTTTTATGGTCTCTAAACCTGTAAAAGTGTCTTTTAAAGAACTTGGTGAACATTTTAAACAGTCTTTTATTTTCTTTTTGCCAAGTTTAGCAACAACGATTTATACAATTGCATCAAAATCGATATTAGGTGCAATTCAAGGCGACAGTTTTCAAAGCGGATACTACGAACAAGCCAATAAAATAATCGATATTATTGTTTCATTAGTTAATTCAATTAATACAATTTTAATGGCGAGAATGGCTTATTTATATGCAACTCATCAAGAAGAAGAAATCAAAAGAAAAACTGATAAAACAATGCAACTTTATTCGGTTATTGCGCCACCTTGTTTCTTTGGTCTTATCGCAATTAACGACTATTTAACGCTGGGTTTTTTAGGTCCAAATTATGAAGGCTCAGTAATTTTAATTTATATATTAGCTATAAAAATTTTAATTGTACCTATTTCTAACATTATTGGTTCAATTTATTACATTCCTTGTAATTTATATTGGAAGAGAACGATCTATTTATGTTCAGGTGCGATTTTTAATATATTAATCAACACCATCCTCGTCTATTTCTTCTCTTCAATTGGTGCTTCAATCGGCATCGTTTTAACCGAAATACTTGTTTCCTTTTTATATGTTTGGGGTTCAAGAAAAGATATTGATTATACTGCATTTTTTAAAGATATTTGGAGAACTTTAATAGCGGCGTTAGTCATGTTTGGTGTAACATTCGGACTTAAGTTTATTATGCATGATGGAATTGGTTACTTATTACCACTTATGAATATTGATAGCGAAAGAATTATTTATTTTGTTACGGCAGTAATACTAGTTGTCATAGGAGTGGTTGTTTATGGCGTTTTATTATTAATACTCAAAGAACCATTAACAACAGGGATTGTGCTTGGTCTTAAAAATAAATTTATTTCTATAATTAAGAAGAAGAAAAGTAGTGAAGCAGAAAAAGAAAGCATTGATGAAGAAAATAAAGGATCATAGAAATGCCATCAGATATTGTTAAAAGTGAATTATTGTTAACTTTAAAAGAAGAATCATTTGTATCTATTAAAGTTTATCGAGAAGAAAGCGAAGAAGAGAAAAAGTTTTATGCGATTGAGTTTTGCTTAGGAAAACCATTTTTTTCATTCTATATTCGTGATGATTGTCTTTTCCTTTTGGTTGGCTGTCTTCTTACTGTCTTGCAGAACTTATCTGATGAATACGATGACTTTATTTTTTATGAATGTTTTTCTTGGCTAATGCCTAAAAGTGAGAATGCAGAAGATGAAAAGGAAAACAAATCTGACCCATTAAAAATTGAAACATACGATATCGGACTTCAAAATCCTAATGAATTTACTTTTATAAGTAAAAAAAATCTCATTGAACTTACTACTTTTCTTTTGAATAAAGCAAATGAAAGAGCTAATAAAATAATCGAAAAAGAAAAAACAAAAACAGAAAAACCAAATAAAGGTATCTCATATAATGATGAGCTATATGTTAATGGTTTAGATGGGTATTGTGAAAATTGTTTTAAAAAATTAGATAAATTTAATCTTCCAATTGTTTTAATTAAAAGTGATGGTTCATCCGTTATTCATGATGTTGAAATTGGCTATTGTGAAGACTGCGATACATATTTTATTGCAGAAACTGAGCTATATCGTTTAAAAAGATATGGAACGCCTTTATGTTCAATTATTGATGATAGAGTTAAAGATAGCAGAAGAAGTTATAAAGGAAGTAAGTTTGATGATTATAACGAGGAATCAACTTTAAAACAATTTGGATATAACGTTTCCAAAAAAGGTGGTTTAACAAGCAACCAAAGACAAAGAATACTTGCTTTTATTCTCGAAAAAGGGATTCTTAAACGCGAAAGACTTATTAGTTTTTTAAAGTTCAATATCAAAAACTTTAGTTCACGTGGAGATATTAATTTTGACGATGCCCTTGCTAAACGGAGAAAAGATTTAGAATTTCTATTTGATTATAAACTTGGAACTTATGAATTTATCGTCTTAGAATCCAAGTTGAAACACATCAATTAAATAATTTATCCGTTTTTAAAAAACTTTTATATTTTTTTAAAATTCCTGATACTAACCACCTTCTATATTATGAGGAGGTATTTAATCGAAAGTTTGATTTATCTTTTTAAGTAGTGTTTCAAACGCTCTTTATGATTTTTTATTTTTAGAGTCAAAACTTTATAAAATTATTTATTCATAGAAACAAGGTTTAAAAGCGTCAAATGTGCCCATTTAAAAATGAGTATGATTTATGATTTTAAAATCTTTTCAAAAAGTTTAACGTTTTTTTAAAAATTTAGAAAGTAATCACCCCCTTAATAATGAGAAGGTGAAAAAGAAAAGGAAATTAGAGCTATTAACGGGCCATTTGAAATGGTATAATTTACGTAATAGTTAACTTTTGCGGGAATAAATTTTAAATTAATATTAATAAAGAAATTTGAAAGCGGGATAATTTGAAGGAATTCAATAGCAACAGAAGTCATTGCGTATCATTGTGTTGGCCAAGAAAGTCAGTAAAAATTAGCTGGTTAAGGAAATCTTTAAGTGACTATAAATTTGTGCAATCCTTATTCATATTCGAAAATCACGCCGCCTAAATTTCGAAAAAATAACAATTTTTGTCCCAAAATAGTTTATTTTTGTCCCTTAAAATTATATACTTATTTCAGAGGGATACTTATGAAGAAAATGAGCATTTTGAATTTAGTAAAATCTTACATTGAAAAAAATGATTATGCTTTTAGAAGTGAAGTTGCACAAATTGCTAGAGAATTTGAAAGTAATGGGGATAAAAATTTTGGCGAATATTTAATGGACTTGATTTCAACAACAAATTATTATGTCCCACAAAATAGTTACGACAATCTTGTTTTTTTAAAGAAAGTTGAGCTTAAAAACAAAACTTTATTACTACCTGATTCAATTAAAGAAGATATTATTGGAATAGTTAAAGCAGCTAATGGGAAGATTGCTATTTCTAAAGTTTTATTTTATGGAGCGCCAGGAACTGGTAAAACTGAATCTGCTTACCAAGTCGCTAGATTACTAAATAGGGATCTACTTTCTGTTAATATGGAAGAGTTAATAGATAGTCGACTTGGGCAAACATCAAAAAATATCGTTGCTCTTTTTGATGAAATTAAGCACCTTGTAAGCCAAAATGTTGTAATTTTATTTGATGAATTAGATTCTCTTGTAATGAACAGGATTAATAACAACGATTTAAGAGAAATGGGCAGAGTAACCTCAACATTCCTTAAAGAACTAGACTATTTATCTTCAGATGTTTTAGTTATAGCAACAACAAATCTGGTTAATGCATTTGACAAAGCGCTTTTAAGAAGATTTGATGCAAAGATTTCTTTTGATCGTTATTCTCGAGATGATTTAATTGAAATTTATTGCTCTATTTTACAAAGCTATATTAAACAATCAGACAACGTTAAAGCAGATATGAGATTATTTAAAAAAATATTGAATACATCAAAAACATTGCCTTTACCTGGAGAAATGATTCAATTAATTAAAACTTCAATTGCTTTTTCAGATATATCAAACGAATATAACTATTTAAGAAGAATATATTTAGAACTAAATGACAATGTTAGTCCAAGCATTCAAAAATTGACGGATGAAGGCTATACCACAAGAGAAATCGAAATAATAACGAGCATTTCAAAAAGCAGTGTTTCAAGAAAGCTTAAGGGGGATTAGAATGAATAATCTTTTAAGAATCAAACTTACTTTTAACAATGAAAAAAATCATCGTAAGAGTGGAGCTAGGAATCTTAATAAGACAAGAGCAACAAGATCCTCCACTATTTCTAATTTGATTGATAATCTTTTGAAAATAAAGGATTTTTTTGAAGGCAATAAATTTATCAACAAAATTTTAGTTGATGCATATTATAACGATATTATTTCAAAATCTGGAAGAATCCGCTCAGTATTAACAAAGTCAGGTGATTGTAGCAATTATATAGTTGGTGCTAGGTTTTCAGACGATGAATCAGAAAAAGCTAAACACATAATCACTTATTACATCAAAAAAGAGGATATAAATTCGGCAATTAAGAAGCTTAAAGATGCTAAATCTTTAATTGATGATCAACTAAACGGAGAAGCAACCGCTTTAAATTTCGATTCAGCAGATAAAACTATCAATTATTCAAAGTATGAAACTTCTAAATCAAAGTTAAGAGATGTGATCATTGATTGCTCCGCAATTGAAAAATTTGATGTTCCTAATGCGGTTTCTGAAATCGATAAAGAACAGATAATTGTCACTTTTTTCCAAACTCAACTCGATATAAATAACCTCTTGCAAACTTTAGGGATTACTAACGAAAAATATATTTTTTATTATGTCGATAAGAACACATTATCCGTAAGTAAGGATGTTTATAACATTTTATTAAGAAACGTTCCTTACTTAATATCTATGGCAACATCAGATTTATCCAGCATAACCCCTTATGAAATTAATGAACTATCAGCATCATACCCAAGTGTCCCTGATCCTAAAAACGAACCAACAATTGGTGTTATCGACACAATGTTTGATACAAAAGTTTATTTTTCTAGATGGGTTGAATATAAAGAAGAGCTAGAGGAAGTAGAAAGATACTTTTTAAAAGAGGAGCATTACAATCACGGAACCGCTGTTTCCTCAATTATTGTTGATGGACCATCCTTAAATCCAGAACTTGATGATGGGTGTGGGAGATTCAAGGTTAGACACTTTGGAGTTTGTCCAGGAAGAATAACTCCTTCACGTTTAATTAGAAAAATTGAAAAAATAGTGAATGAGAATAGAGATATTCGAGTTTGGAATCTTAGTCTAGGCACGGAAGAAGAAGTTTCAAAAAACTTTATTTCTTTTGATGCAGCTATTTTAGATGACATTCAAAAAAAGAAAAACGTTATTTTTGTTATTGCAGGAACAAATGACAACGACAGAAGTAGAGTAAATGAGCTATATAAAAGGGTAGGTTCTCCTGCTGATTCGCTTAATTCGATTGTGGTTAACTCCGTACGTAAAAACGGAAAACCTGCAATATATTCAAGAGAAGGCAAAATATTATCGTTTTTTAATAAGCCAGATGTTTCTTATTATGGTGGCGATTTCGATGAAAGAATAAACGTTTTTACAAATAATGGGATTGAAGGTCAATATGGAACATCTTTTGCAGCTCCATGGATTACTAGAAAACTTTCCTATCTTATCGATGTAATGGGTTTTTCTAGAGAAATCGCTAAAGCTCTAATTATCGATTCGGCTGCTGGATGGGAGTTTGCTAAAAGCGATAGAAGAACTAGAAATGTAATTGGATATGGCGTGGTTCCAATTAGAATCGAAAAAATACTTAAAACCAATAATTCGGAAATAAGATTTGCTATTCAAGGCATTTCAAACACATATACAACTTCTAATTATGCGATTCCAGTTCCAAAAGATGCTGACAAAACGAATTATATTGCTCGAGCAACTTTATGCTATTTTCCAGAATGCTCTAGATTACAAGGAGTTGATTATACGCAAAGAGAACTTTCAATTAAATTTGGAAGAATGACAAAAAAGGGAATAAAAGACATCAACGAAAACACACAAGATGACAATGACTCATTTAATAGTGAGCGAAAAGCACGCAATGATTTCAGAAAGTGGGAAAACACGAAATTTATCTCAAACGTATTAAAAGAGAAGGCTAAAAGCTTTAAAGCATATAACGAAGGATATTGGGGATTAGCGCTTACTTCTAAAGAAAGAAGAACGATAGCAAAACAAGAAGATTTAAATTTTGGAGTTGTGATTACCTTAAAAAATATAAAAGGTGAAAATAGAATCAACGATTTTATACACGCTTGTTTATTAAGAGGTTACATAGTTAACGAAGTTAAAATTGATAACCAACTTCAAATCTATGAAGAAGCACAAGAAGATATTACATTTGATTAATCATTTCTTTTTAACAAAATACATTTATATAGGAAACTTAACCTGGTGAAACAAGTGTGATATCCGACATTTTCAACTGGCGAAAACCGACATTTTGATTATGGCGTTTAAAACGTGATCAAGCGAAATCATTTACGATTATGAAATAAAAAAATCAGTCTTAAATGCTTTACATGTCCACGATATGTCCACGATAATGTCCATGATGTTCATGATATGTGCACGATAATGTCCACGATAATGTCCACGATGTTCATGATATTTCAATACCAGATGACACAACTAAGATTATCAATACCATTAAGATTAACCCAGAAATTTCGCTTGATGAATTGGTTAATTATATTGGAAAATTTAAAAAACTGTCCAAAGAGTTATTGAAAGTAGCGGGAATGAAATTAGAATAGGGATAGAAAAATAGCGGGTATTTGAAATAGTCAAGATAACCCGTACAAAATACTTATTAATTATTCTTAAAAACTTGAACAACCATAAGAAAATAATATGCCCATCTCTACTCGATCAAACTTAAACTTTCGCATAAAATGATTAAGACACTTAAAATTTGCACATCTTACGAAATTGATACAATAAAAATTAGCCTCCTAAATAGCATTATAATTTATGGTAAAATAAATAAGATTCATAGTTAATGAAAGGTGATATTTATTACTGTAACAAAAGGAAATGATTAAAAAAACACGACTTCTGCGCAAATTTCATAGAAATTTGCTGAGATTCTCAAACTCTATAAGTAACTACTTGCCTACATCTAAACCTTATTAAGTATGAAAAAAGGAGAAAATTATGAGCTTATATCTTCTTAGTGGTGGAGCTGGATTTATTGGAACTAACTACACGATTAACTTTTTAAAGAATGATAAACATAAAAGCGACACTTTATTAATTATCGATAAGTTTTCTTATTGTTCAAATAATTTAGTTAAGACTATAAAAGATAAACGCTTAATAGTTATTAAAGAAGATTTATTAAATTATGAAGCAGTTAATAAGATCTTTAGTAAATTTAAAATAGATTATATTATCAACATGGCTTCTTTAACTCATGTTGATTATTCAATCGCTTCGCCTCTAGATACTTATAAAAATAACACCCTTTTAACCTTGAACTTATTAGATCTTGGACTTAAATATAAGGTGAAAAGATTTCATCAAGTTTCAACTGATGAAGTGTATGGCTCAACTAGTTTAGATTCTTCTTATCGCTATAAAGAAAGCGATGCATTAAATCCAACTAACCCATATAGCGCATCTAAAGCTAGTCAGGATTTATTAGTTTTAAGCTATCACAAAACTTATGGAATGGATGTAACTATTTCTAGATGTTCAAATAATTATGGAAAATATCAATATGAAGAAAAGTTTATTCCTAAAGCCATTAAAAGCGCTAAAAATAATGAAGCTATAAAAATATATGGGGAAGGAAAAAATGTGCGCGATTGGATAGATGTTAATGAGCACATTCGAGCGATTGATTTTATTATTGATAGCGGGAAGAGTGGTGAAATTTATAACGTATCAACTCATAACGAGTATAGCAATTCAAAAGTTGCGAAAATGATTTTAGATATTTTAAAGAAAGACGAAAGTTTATTGTCTTTTACTATAGATCGTTTAGGACATGATCTTCGTTACGCTTTAGATACAACCAAGATTGAAGAGTTAGGTTTTAAATTTAAAAATGAAGATTTTTATGATGGCTTAGTTAAGCTCTGCAAGTAGTGATTCTGAGTTAGTCTTCAAAAAAATTATATTTATTTTTAGTTTTAATGATTTAGTTATTCACTCGAAGAGTTTAATTTAAGAATTTTTTTGAGAATGCTTTATTTTTGGATATTTTGACAGTGACAAAAAATTTGTAAAAAAGTTTACCGATTTTTTAAAAATAATAAAAGGTATTCGCCTTCTTATTTTATGAGGAGGTAATTTATCGAAATTTAGCTCAACATTATGAGCGGTGGTTGGCAATGCTTTTTAAGAAACTTTATCTCTAGATTCAAAACTTTAAAGGGCAATTTATTTATCTATTGATAGAAAGACTTAGAGCAGTGATTGAGTTTATTTAAAAGCGCAAAATAACTGGCACTTTTTAGTTTTTTAAAATTCTTTCCATGTTTTTTTAAAAATTTTAAAAGTAATCACCCTCTAAATTATGAGGAGGTGAAAACGGCTTATTAGTGGCTACATTAAAAATAAATTTTCTTACTTTAAAAACTTACCATGACAAAAAATAAAAATTTTCAAACAAATAGTTGACTTTTGCGGTATTAATTTTGTAAAGTAAAGGACAAGCGAGAGAGTGACCGAAGTTTGATGCATCAATTTATAAACAAATTGTGGCGGAAATTCGATTTATATTTGATGTATGAGCAAACTGAAAAGATTCATTAAAAACTTAATTAACTGATTAAAATTTAGCTGGGAAATTAAAAATTTAGTTAATTTTAAGTATTTTAGGGGCAAATATTAAAGATATTGTTATTGCGGACTAGAAATTTAGAGTTCCAAAATTGTTAAGTAAATGAATATTTATTTAACTCATTAATAATTTAAGAGAGTAGCTTATTTATTAACAATATCTGGTATTATTTAAAAAATTGAACTTTTGCAGAGAAAATTATTAATTATGTTGTGTCTATTAAATGTGGCTCGATAGAAAAAGCTATCATTTATTTGAATTAAAAAGAGAATTCTAAAATAAACTTATAAGAAGTTAGTTGAGCAAATAGATTAATAGACAATCAGTAATTAATAAAGGTTACTTTATATAAGTGCGAAAGTAGTTAATTATTTGCGAATTAAATTCTTTTCCTTCTTCACTTTGTGGGAAGAGAACATTGAAAACATGTCCTTTACTTTCATCATTATAGAAGTAATAAGTATGGTCAAAACGACAACGAGTCATTTCTTCATCAAGTAAAGAAGATTGATATGATAAGGTGTCTCCTCTAGAAGAAAGAATGATTGTAGGAACGAAGTGAGTAATAGCTCTTAATGTTTCGTTAGGATCGGTTGCTCTATAAACCTTCTTAAATTTATAAAAATGACCATAAGCGGTTTTTAATTTAGAAGTGCGAGAGAGCCAAGCAGTGAATTTCGAGTAGTTTGGTGGAAGTTTATCAAATTTAAGATATGGTGCACCATGATTAACTGCTATAGCGTTTATTTTTAAATTATTGTAATTGTAGCATTTAAAAATATCTTTAAATAAATCATTATTTGAGATGATTAAAGCGTAAACGAAAGTTAATTGTCCGCCAGCGCTATCGCCAGTTACAAAAAGATTGTCAAAATCGAGATGATATCTATCCTTATTTTCATATAGGTAATTCATTAAAAAATGAATTTCTTGAATTTGATTGATATTTTTGGCTTTAAAACCAAGAGTATAAGATAAAGAAACTACATTAAAACCTTCTTTAGCAAGGTGGTAACAGAAATTGTCATTAAGGTCTTTATCGCCATATATCCAAGCTCCGCCATGGATATCAAGAATGACTGGACGCGTTTTCTCTTCTTTATCGTAGTAAAGATTAAATTGAAGAGATTTAGATTTAAATTTAGTTTTATAGCGCGTATCTTTTAAAGGTATTTCAAAGTCCTTCTTAATTATACCTTCAGGTTTTATTTCCTTTTCCTTGATTTTGCGGTCGCTTTTGCCGACTTCCTTCCAAACTTTCTTCATTTGCATTTTATAGATTGTAAAAAGCATATTTTCACCTCACATTTATAAAAAGTCTATCACTTAAAGCATTCACTTTCATCGTATTTAAAGTTTTTAAGCATTTGCCATTTTCCGCCAACCGAACGATGGATTTCGTTTTGAATAAGTAAAACTTTAGCCGCCATACCATATTGAGCAAAAGTAAATTGACGCAATTCACCTTGATAGAAGAAGTGAATAATTTTAGGGCCATAGCACATTACAAAAGTGTACATATTTAAATTTGGTACATGCATTTCATAAGGTTTGCCGTTCATTGTGCCAATATAAGAAAAACCATCTTTCTTAGAAAGAATGAGCTTACCTTTTCCAGCTATTAAAGCTGTTTTACCAAATTTAAGCAATTTATTTTTAGGAAATACTCCAAGAGTTGTTTCAACTTCAAAGACATAATCAGGATTATTATCGATTTCTTTGCGAATTTCGATACGTTCAAGATCAAACCATTTCTTTTGAGTAGTAGGTATTTTGTCTTCCTTTGACTTCGGATGAATGGTGTAATCGTTATTGATGTAAGCTTCATTTCCACAGTGCTTGCATTTTATAGTATTGCCTTTAGTTACCATTTCAAAGTCGTGGCCACATTTAGGGCATCTAAAAAGTAGACCTTCTAAGCCTTCAGCGATGCCTTCTTTATTATCTTTATAGACTATATGATTATCCTTTGCCCATTCATAATCATCTTGATAAAGAATTTCATCGACTTTACTTTCAATTTCCTCAACGGACATATTTTTTAAATCTTCAACACTAAAAGCTTTCTTAATTGTAGTTTCAGTATGAGCATAGCGTTCTTTATGCCCAAATTTATATTTTGGCATTATTAAATAAGAACCTTTAGTCACAACAGAATAAACAGGTACTTTAAGAAGCTTTAATAGCTTGCCCGTCCCTGGGACACTTGGCTGATTCGCTCCGCTTATTGAAGATAATCCTTCAGGATAAAAGCAGACACTATTCTTGTTTTGTCGAATTGCCCTTAAAATTTCCATTACTGTGTAGGAGTCTTCATAATATTGTCTTTTTGGAATAAGTTGCATCGTTCTAAAAAGAAGTGAAAGGTTAATTCTAAAAAATTCATTGTATCCAGCAACGAAATTAAATCTTATTGGATATAAAGGAATTCCAACAAAAAGATAATCGTTTCTTGAAGCGTGGTTTGCAATAACTATTACAGGACCTTCTTCCTTTCTAGGATCATCTACAAAATTGAATCTCATTCCGTATTTCTTTTTATAAACGAGTTTACCCAAAGTATAGATTAACCAATATAAAAATTTATTTGGCTTATGAATTTTTCGACCATAAACTTTGTCTTGAAGAGTCTTTTTAGCCATAATTTCCCCTTTTTCGTTCCTTAGATATATAAATGATACACTAAAATAAGCAAAAATTGTGATTTGATTAAATGTTTGTGTATCAAAAATAGTTAACTTTCCATTATGAAAGAAAGGGAATTCTCGATGAGAGATCCTTTTATTAGAAATTTATAAGCAATTTATAAACAGCGAAAGAGTAAATAACTTTTATTTTATTGCGATGAAAAATTAAAAAATAGTTTAGTTTTGCAAAGATTTTTAACAATTTTCGATGGTAGAAATATTTACTTAGCGCCAATAAAAGATTAACACCAGTTTAAAACAAAACTTTCGAACGAAATTAAGATAATATTAAGAGATAAATCAAAAATATTAACTTGCATTAATTGAGGAACAAAAATTTTATCTGTTAATTGGAGGAAAAATATGGCAAAAATTAAAAAATGCTGTCTCCTTGCTTTTTCAATTATTTGCTCTTTTGGCATTACAGCTTGTAATGAAACAGAGCCAATTAAGGAAAAAGAAGAAGACATCGAAATTAGATTAAGTGCTCCAAGTCAAACAGTATTCGTCGGAGAAACTAGTCAGCTTGAAGTTGCTTTTATAAAAGGAGAGAAAGTAGAAGATAAAACGCTTGTTTGGACAAGCTCAAATTCTTCTGTAGCTTCGGTTGACTCGAATGGGGGCGTTAAGGGTCTTAAAGAAGGCAAAGTTACTATTACAGCAGCTTTAAAAACTGATCTCAATGTTAGAGCTACTTTAGAAATCTTTGTTGTCAATAAAAATGATGCAGAAAATGATGATGCTCAATTCGAACTTAAGATACAATCTTTACCAACCAAGTTAACTTATACCCAAGGTACTTATTTAGATTTAACTGGGCTAAAAGTTGTTAAGATAAAAGTTGGTGATGAAGTAGAAGATATTGCAGAAGAGGTTACTGATTATACCACCAATCCTCCAGATGGTACTTATCTAAGCAATATTGGAAAATTTTCAATCGTTGTCTCTTCTCCAGGATGTAAGAGCACAAGTTTTGAATACGAGGTCATTGAAGCAATAAGCGACGAAAGTTTTGCTAACGTTTTGGATTTAATCGATTCAAATGATGATAATTATACTCTTGATACAAGTTTAGACTTGATGTTAACAAGTGGTAGAACTCAATTAAATATCAAAGAACAGTATACTGATAGAGCCTATTACTATACCGAAAAGGTCAACGATTCAACTTATTCTTACGGATTTGCCGAAGGGAAGGATGTTAAAGACGAAAACGGCAATACTTTACATAAACGAGGCGTTTTTAAATATACAATTGATGAAAATAATCAAGTTGTGCCAGGCGTATATTACAATCATTCCTCGCCTAATATTTACGCTTCTTCTTTAGGAGTAATATCTCAAATTGAAGCTTTAGATCCAGATTTAGCTTCTAGAAGACTTATTGACGATACCTACTTTAATGTTACTGATGCCGAATATATTAGTAATTTATTGATGCATCTAGGTTTAGCTGAATCTAACTCCAACTTAATCGAAAGTGCAAAGGCTTTTGTTAAGTCTGAAAATAATTTTGAAGTTGTCTTAACTTTTGTTAATGATATTGGAACAATTAGTTATGATTTTTCAAATATTGGTGAAACTACAATTCCAGCTATCGAAGAATATCTAGATTCTGGTCTTGGCGGAGCAGATGGACCTGAAGAGATGAAAGAAGTTGGCGAAGTAGCTTTGCTTAACAATTATGTTGTCGACTTTGGTGAATATGATGCTGGACTTATGACAGTTGATATAGGCAAAGCATATTACACCGAAAACTATTTATATTTTGATTACACAGAAGACTTTATTTCTTTAATGAGTAGTTTAAATCCTACTTCAGATCCATTAGTTGATTATGGTTGCGTCATGATGGATGATGGAATTTATGAATTTACGGCACCATTTTCTGGTGGAACAAACGAAATAATCTTAGCTTCTGAACCTTCAAACACTACAAAAACAATCCCAGAGTTTTGTCAATACATTGGAACTTTAGATATCTTTAACGAAGATAATTTGGATTACTTCGAAGAAGGTAGTTTAAATGCTGGTTATTCTGGCTATCTTGCTTACTATAAGAGCTTATGTACAGATGTAAATGATGCTTTGCAGTTTGATCCTAACGATACGTATGACCCATATTCAACGGGTGTATTGAATGTTAAACGTGATGCAAAAGGTGACATTAACTCATTCATGATATTTTATGCTTTTAAAGCCAGTTCTTCTCAAATTGGTTTCTACGTAAGAGAGTTTAAAGACTTTGGAAAAGCAACCGTTCCTGTTATGGAAGATTTCTTAGGAAACGATAGTTCTATATCTACAAAGTGAGGGAAATATTATGAAGAAAAATAAATTATTATGTTTAACATGTTTAACTTTTGCGGTGTTTTCTACATTTTCACTTACCTCTTGTGATACAATTCCATTAAATAAACCATTACCAGCCCTTTTAATAAATAATTCACATGATATTGAGGTTGGAGAATCGTTTCAATTAAATGTTTCAGTTAGTGGATTTGAAGGTGGCGTGCAATGGAGTTCTAGTGATGAAAATGTGGCTAGCGTTGATTCGATTGGCTATGTAAAAGGTGTTAATGAAGGGGAAGCAACTATTAGAGCTCTTGTTCATTTTAAAGATGAAAATGGAGAGGATAGAGTTGCACAAGATTCTGTTAATATCAGAGTTTTATCAAATGAAGCAAATGTATATAAAGCAACCTTTGTGAATTATGATGGGACGGTATTATGGGAAACTAGTGTTGAAGAAAATGTAGCATTAGATTACCAGGGTGAAATTCCTTATAGAGTGAGTTCTGATTTATGCAATTACTCTTTTAAAGGATGGGACAAAGACCCTTCCTTAGGAATTAAAGAAGATACGGTTTTTACCGCTGAATATTACGAGAGTGATATTGATTTTGGGTCTTGGTCGTTTTATTTGACCACAAAAGGTGAATACTATGTTGGTTATAGGGGTAGTGAGAAAGATGTTGTCCTTCCTACAAGTTATAACTATCGTCCAGTAGTTGGTGTTACGGGTCAAGGGTTTTATGGAAATACAAATATTGAAAGCGTAACTCTTGGTGATAAGTGTACTTATATAGGTCTAGGCGCCTTTTATGGCTGTACTAATTTAAAAGAAATAAATTTTGGAGATTCATTAGAACTTATAGATCAACAAGCATTTGATAGATGCACAAGCTTAGTTGAAGTTAATCTTCCAGATACTTGTATGGCTATTGGACCTGGTGCATTTGAATATTGTTCAGCTCTTGAAAGCATTAATTGGCCTAAAAATTTACTTCAAATACAATCTCAAGCTTTCTTTAATTGTACAAGCTTAACTATCGATCCGTTCCCAGAAGGTTTAACTTTAATCGGCGAAAGTGCCTTTTCAGGGGACAAATTAATTAGTGGAGAAATGATTATTCCTGATTCGGTAACTTATTTAGGCGATAGTGTATTTACTAACACTAGTTTAACTAGTGGTAACATCCCTGCCACAGTTGCTAACGAATTTGATGTTTGCCCATATTATGCTATAACGACTTTAGAAAGTATTACGGTCGATGAAGATAACCAATTATATGCTTCTAAAGATGGTGTTTTATATGATAAAGAGATGACTACTCTCCTTCAAGTTCCACCTATGTTTAAAGGTAATAATGGAATCTTTAATGTACCAGATACAGTTACGACTATTGGAGATTTCTCTTGTGTTTTACTTACAGAACTTTCTGAAATAGATTTACCAAAATCGGTTAAAGAGCTACAAGATTATGCTTTTTATGTTTCCGATATTGAACATGTTAAATTTGAAGAAGGAAGTAGCGATGTAACGTTTGGTTGGTATACCTTTGCAAATACTACTTTAAAAGAATTTGCATTCCCAGAAGGGGTAACCGCAGTCAACAAATACATGTTTTATGATTGTAATGAACTTAGCTCAGTTACTTTAGTTGATTCCATTCAACAGATTCTTGATTTTGCATTTTATGGTACTCAAATTAGTGAATTAAAGATGCCTGAATACATTCAAACTTTATCTTATTATTCCTTTGCAAAAAGCAAGATAAAAGAAATAAATATTCCTAAAACAGTCAATTATATTGATTCGAGTGTATTTTCTGATTGTACTGAACTTACAAAGGTTAATTTTGAACCAGGAATAAAGCTTACGGAGTGGAGTGGTGCCTTATTTGATGGTTGCACAAAGTTAAGTGAGGTAACTGGTGAAATACCAGTCCCAAGCGTTGAAGATGATGGTTATATTCAATTACCATTTTCAACATTTAGAGGAAGCGCCTTAACAACTTTTACAGTTCCAGAAGGCTTTGAACAACTCGGTAATTGGTGCTTTGACGGAAGCGCACTTAAAGAAATTTATCTTCCACAAACAATGATGGTACTTGGTAAAGGATGCTTTAGAGGTATTGAAAATCTAAATATTCATTTTACTGGTACTAAGGAAGAATGGTCGAAAGTAATTATCGAACTTGAAAGCGGAAATGACGAAGCTCAAAAGACACGGACAGTGGAATGTAGCGATGGAGCTTATGGTAAGTAGCGAGGAGAAAAGAATATGAAAAAGAAAGTTGGTTTAGGTGTAATTTTAACTTTAGCCTCCTCAAGTTTATTTGGATTAGTTTCATGTTCTAATAATGAAACTATGAAAGTGTACGAAGCTAAAGAATTAATAGATGCAAAAGATTCTGAAACAAACGCAACTATAGAAGTTAGCGGTCCAAATACAATAAAAGAAGGCGAATCTGCGCAGTTAATTGCAAAAATTAGCAATTTTAAAGATGGAGTTCTCACACGGACAAGTTCAAATCCTGACGTAATTAAGGTCGATGAAAAAGGATTTATTAGTGCTTTTGATGGAGGAGAAGCCACTATTAGTGTTTCTTTAGGAAAAGACGAAAATAGCGTCGAAGCAAAAACCGAATTTAAAGTAACATCTATTGCAAAAGAAGAGCAAGTATTTAGAGTAAAATATGTCGATTACGATGGAACTTTACTTTACGAAACTTTCGTAAACTTTGGAGAGGATGCTCCTTTTGTTGGTCAAGATCCTAAACGAAGCGCTGATTATAAAAACGCTTACGTTTTTAAAGGCTGGGATCAAGAAGCTAAAAACGTTAGCTCTGATTTAACTATCACTGTTCAATATGAAACAAGAGATATTTCTGACTATATATTTGTAAGAAATAGCGGAGAAAACTCTTATCGCCTTTATTATTATTTAGGTAAAGAAACTGAGATTACTATACCTGATACATATAACAATCTACCAGTTACAGCAATAGACTCTTCCGCCTTTGAAATGGCGGAAATTAAAAAAGTTACTTTATCTAACTCGATTGGTGTAATAAGCGATGGCGCATTTAAACGTTTAGCGACTCTTGAAGAAATTGTAATTCCTTCCTCGGTTTATGAATTTGGAACGGGCGTTTTTGAAGATTGCACAAATTTAGTCAAAGTAACTTTGCCAGATAGTTTAAGAGAAATTCCTGATGATACCTTTAACGGATGTACATCTTTAACTACAGTAAATATTCCTGCAAATGTAGCTAGAGTTGGTGAATATGCTTTTAGAGACTGTGAGAGTTTAAGTGAAATTGCTTTACCTGACAAGGTTTCATCTATTGGTAAATATGCTTTCGATAATACAAAAATTAAGAATTTTACATTACCAAAAGAATGTGAAACTTTAGGTGATTATTGTTTTCAGGATTGCGTGGAACTTGAAAGCGTTAACTGGAACGATATTTGTACAACAGTTTCTAAATCCTGTTTCGATGGTTGTGTTAAATTAACTAAGTTTAATTTTAAACCATGTATAACGACACTTTTAGATGCTGCTTTTCA